>DASPIO010000103.1:0-30624 GCA_035629155.1 Azospirillum sp.
TGGGCAGGGCCAGCACCTCATGGAGTTCCTTCAGCAGCGTGTAGGCGACGATCGAGGTGCGCTCGATGGTATCGACGTCGGCGGACATGGGCATCAGGCGGTCCTTCGAACCTGCAAGGGAAGAATACGTTCCGCCGTGACCGTACCAAGGCTTTCGTAACCAAAGCATTAACCAACACAAGCTTGGCCATACCGATTCGGAGTATCCGAGTCGGTATAAGTGAACCCCCCTATGCCCGGGCCGGCTATTCGCCGGCCGCCTGCTGCTGTTCGTAGGCGCGCTCGATCTGGGAAGCGCGCATGACGCGCTCGATGGCGGCGATCACCGCCTCCGGCCGCGCGTGGTGCGGCATGTGGCCGGCCCCGGCCAGCATGTGCAGCGTCGAGCCGGGCACCGCCTCGTGCAGGCGCGCGGCCTGGGCCCGCGGGTCGAGGATGCGGTCCTCGTCGCCGGCGATGATGGCCAGCGGACAGGTCAGTTCGCCGTAGCGGGCGGACAGCGCGCGCGCCGCCGGGATCAGCGCCGCGATGTCGCTGGCCGACGCTTCAAGCTGGCCGGGGCGCAGCAGCATGTCGGCCCGTTCCCAATAGGCGGCGGGCACCGGGGCCGGCGCGAAGACGCGGCGGAGCAGGGCGGGCAGCAGCGCCCGGTCGATCGGCTGCGCCACGGTGCGGCTCAACACCTGACCGACGCCGGGGATGGCCGGCGCCATGAAGGGCACGAAGTCGGCGCGCGGCGTGGGGAAGGCATAGCCGGAGACGAAGACCACGCCGCCGACCTCGTCCGGGTATTGCAGCGCGTAGGCCAGAGCCACCGCGCCGCCGAAGGAGTGACCGACGAGGATGGGCCGGCTGGCGTTCAGCCGGGCCACGCCGGCGTGCAGGATGTCCGCCTGCGTCTGCGGACTGCCGGCGCCCCACGGACGGTCGCTGTAGCCGCAGCCCGGCCGGTCGATGGCGATGGCGCGCCAGCGCCCCGCCGCCTCGTCCATCAGGCCGGCGATTTCGAAGTCCTCGCTCCAGGTCCCCGCGCCGTGGATGAACACGACCGGCGCGCCGCGCCCCTGGTCGAGCACGTGCAGGTGCACGCCGTCGGCGTTGACGAAGCCGCCGGTCGGCGGGTGTTCCCGTTCGGCGCGCGCGGAGCGCCGCGCGGTGTCGATCCACAGGCCGGCGAGAATGCCGGCGGCAAGCGTCAGGCCCGTGCGCATGATGATGGACTCCTTCCCCTTGTTCGCATCCGGGGGAAGCAACCACCAAAGCGTCCGGCGGGTTCCGCAAGCGTCAGGGCACCGGGCTGCCCAGGGCGGCGGATTGCGGGGCGGGCGCTTCCTCGCAGCGGGCATCGGCCAAGCGGCGGATGTCGTTGCCGTCGCGCAGCCATTCGGTGAGGCGCAGGCGCGCGGCGAGGTGGCAGGCGGTGGCGTTGCCGATGCCCGGCAGCGGCAGCCGCTCCACGTGGCAGGAGGCGGGCGGCTTGCCCGGCTCCACCGACAGGCAGGCGACGAGGACGAGGACGTAGGTCATGGAACCTCCCCGGTGCGCGGACGCCCAGGGTAGGCCGGAACCGGTTAAGCGATGCTTGCCCACCAATTCCCATTCTCACCAACCGAGGGCGCAGCCGTCCTTGCGCGGGTCCGACGCGCCGGCCAGCACGCCGCGGGCATGGTCGATCCACACCGCCTGCCCGCCGCCGATGGGGGCCGACGACCACTCAACCCGGTGGCCACGGGCGGCGAGGTCGTCCCGCACCGCCGGGGCGAACCCCGTCTCGATGCGCAGGACGCCGCCCTCGGCGAAGCTGCGCGGCAGCTCCAGCGCGGTCTGCGGCTCGATGCCCCGGCCCAGCACGTCCAGCAGGAACTGGGCGTGCCCGGTCGCCTGGTACTGCCCGCCCATGACGCCGAAGGGCATGACGGTGCGGCCATCCTTTGTCACCATGCCGGGGATGATGGTGTGAAGTGGCCGCTTGCCGGGTGCGATGGCGTTCGGGTGGCCGGCGCTCAGCCGGAAGGAGCGGCCCCGGCAGTGCAGCAGAACGCCGCTGCCCGGCGCGGTGATGGCGCTGCCGAAGGCGTCGAACAGCGAGTTGATGAAGGACATGGCGTTGCCGTCGCGGTCCACCGCGCAGAGGTAGACCGTGTCCTTGTGCTCGACGTGCGGCGGTGGGGGATGGGGCAGGGCGGCGCCGGGGCGGATGCGGGCGCGGCGGCTGCGGGCGGCGGCGTCCGACAGCAGGTCGGCCACCGGCACCGCGCCGAAGGCGGGGTCGCCGACCACCGCGTCGCGTTCGGCGTAGGCCAGCTTGGTGGCCTCGGCCAGCCAATGGGCGCGCTCGGCCGGGCCGGCGTCGGGATCGTCGGCGGGCGTGCCGGCCAGCGTGCCAAGGATCATCAGCGCGGCGACGCCCTGGCCGTTGGGCGGACATTCGTAGACCGTGTGGCCGCGGTAGTCGGTGCGGATCGGCGCGACCCAGTCGCTCACCTGCGCGGCGAAATCCTCCGCCGTCATCAGGCCGCCGAGGTCGCGCAGGGTGCGCAGGATATCGTCGCGCACCGGCCCCTCGTAGAAGCCGGCGCGCCCCTCGCGGCCAATGCGCCGCAGCGTCGCGGCCAGCGCCGGGTTGCGGAAGCGGTCACCCTCCGCCAGGGGACGTCCGTCCGGCAGGAACAGCGCCCGCGTCGCCGGGTGCGCGGACAGGCGGGCGGCGTTCACCGCCCAGTCCCGCGCGACGCGCGGCTGCACCAGACAGCCCTCCTCGGCCAGCCGGACCGCCGGGCGCAGCAGTTCCTCCAGCGGCCGGCTACCATGCTCCTCGGCCAGCCGGCACCACGCGTCGACGGCGCCGGGCACGGTGACCGAATGCACGCTGTCGGCGCCGATGGCCGCGACGCCCAGTTCGGCGAAGCGCTCGGGCGTCGCGGCCCCCGGCGCCCGGCCGGAGCCGTTCAGCGCCAGCACCTCTCCCCCCGCCGGGGCGTAGAGGGCGAAGACGTCGCCGCCGATGCCGGTCATCTGCGGCTCGGCCACGCACAGCACGGCCGCCGCGGCCAGGGCCGCGTCCACCGCGTTGCCGCCGGCGCGCAGCACGTCCAGCCCGGCGAGCGTCGCCAGCGGGTGCGACGTCGCCACCATGCCCTGTTCGCCGTACACCATCGACCGGCCTGAGCGCTGGAAATCACGCATGGCGCATGCCCTCTCTGCGGATGCGAATGCCAAGGTTGTATTAGGCAGCATTTCCGGGAAATATGCCAAGACGGACCAAAGCCATGGTCCGAACTGGAGGTGGCGATGGCCGACAGCGTGCAACTCCCCGAGGACGATTACCGTCAGCTCGAGGCGTTCATCGCCCGCACGCCCAGGGGCCGCGCCTTTCTGGCCGAGCATGCCCGGCGGTCCCGCACCATGGGGATCGACAAGGTCGAGGCGCTGATCGACAAGCTGCATACCGCGTGGCGGCGCCACGAGCAGGCGGCCACCGCCGTGCACCGCATCGAAGTGCTGCGCCACGAGCTGCAGGACATGAGCGCCTCGATCGCCCAGGCGCGCCGTGAGATCGCCTCGATCCGGCCGAAGGACGACGGATCCGACCGCATCGCCACCGCCGCCAACGAGCTGGACGCGATCGTGCTGTCCACCGAGCGCGCCTCCATCGAGATCCTGAACGCCGCCGAGCGCATCCTGGAGGTGACGGCCGGGCTGCGCCAGGCCGGCGCGCCGGCCGCGCTGTGCGACACGCTGGATTCCGAGGTGAGCGGCATCTTCACCGCCTGCTCCTTCCAGGACCTGACCGGCCAGCGCACCACCAAGGTGGTCAACGCACTCCGCTACATCGAACAGCGGATCATGGCGATCATGGACATATGGAGCGTCGACGGCGTCAAGGCGACGGAGCTGGTGGCGGAGCCGGTGGACGCGCGCCCCGACGCCCACCTGCTGAACGGCCCCACCGACAACGGCGTCGACCAGGACGAGATCGACCGCCTGCTGAACGGCCCGGCCCCGACGGTCGCCGCCCCCGCTCCCATGGCGAGGAAGGACGGGGAGGAGGGGCCGTCACCCCTCGATCAGTCCTCGATCGACGCGCTCTTCGGCTGAGCGCGCTTGCCGCCGGTGGCGGACAGGCCGGACGAGGATGCGCCGGACGAGGATGCGTACGACAGCTCCGCCACCTCCTCCTTGGCGCGCGGCAGGCCGGCCGAGCGGGTGACGCTGGCGTCATAGGGGTGGCGCTTGAACTTGTACAGGCTGTGCACCTTGACGACGTAGTCCCGCGTCTCGGCGTAGGGCGGCACGCCGCGGTAGCGCTCCACCGCCCCTTCGCCGGCGTTGTAGCCGGCCAGCGCCAGCGTCACGTCGCCCTCGAAATAGGCCAGCAGCCAGCGCAGGTACATCATGCCGCCGCGCATGTTCTGCTGGGGGTCGAACGGGTCGGTCACGCCGAAGCGGGCCGCCGTCTCCGGGATCAGCTGCATCAGCCCCATGGCGTTCTTGTGCGACACGACGTCGGTGCGAAAGGCCGATTCCACGGCGATGACGGCGAGCACGAGGTTGGGGTCGAGCCCGTACCTGGGTGCCATCTTGTGCACCGCCGCCTTGATCTCCGCCGGCGGGGCCGCGAAGCTGCCGGGCAGGGAGCGGAACTGCGGCGGCTCGCACTTCTCCGGCGCCTTGCCGCCGGCCTTGGCCTTGCGCAGCCAGGCGTTGCCCAGTTCCTCGTCCGGGGCGAGGGCGCCGGTGCCGCGGATCAGCATGCGCCCGGCGCGCTCCGCCGCCTGTGCATGGCCCTGGCGGGCCGCCTTGCAGTACAGCGTCAGCGCAAGGCGCATGTTGCGCCTGCCCTTGGCGGCGGTCTTGGAGCCGTCGTAGCGCTGGGCCAGCTCGTACTGGGCGCGCGCGCTGCCCTTGGTGGCCAGGGATTCCAGCGCCAGCAGCGTGCGGTCCTGCACCGCCGTGTGCTGCATGTGAATAGTGCGTTCGACCTTGGTTGTGCGCGTTTTGCTTGTGGAGCGGTCCCTTGGACCGGCCTCCCCGGCAACCGGCCAAAGCAACGCCGTACCGGCGAGAAGAAGTCCAAAGAGGCTCCGCTTCATGATTTCAGCCTGTGATTAGGAAAAGGATCGGGGGCGGCGGGCGATTCGGCGGTAAGTCTTCCGTCCCGCGCCGCGCCGTCGCCGAAGGGCGTAGGCAGGAAGAAGCCGCCGGTACCGCCATCGTCGGAATATTCCCCGGATGGGGATTTCGGTATGGTCTCGTTCAGGCGAGACAGCCGAGACGAAAGAACAAGAAAATCGCATAAGGGAAGGAAGCGCCCCGGAAGCGGCACGCAAGAACCGCTGGCAGCGGCGGCAGACGGGCGAACCAAGTGCGCGCCCGCGCGGACTCCACGCCTCACTCTGCCGTGGTGGACCTGTGGATCAGGAACATAAAGGACCGGACGATGCCTCTCGTCCGGTCCTTTCCTTTTGATCAACCGCATTTTCCTCCCCAAACGCCCGGCGGCGTCCACCGCATGGGCAGTAATGCTGTTCCGGTCGGTGAATCCATTGAGGTGGATTGCTGAGCATTCATGCGAAATTGAAGGATAACCTAGCCTTTTTCCCAACTGGCGGCGGCGCTCCGTGGTCATTACGTACAGACCAGCCCGCGATTGTCTTTGGGGAATCCGGCGATACCTCAAGTGCACTGCGCATCGACACACCATTTGTGCAGGGTGCGGCGTTGTTGCCGGGGAAGAGCGTCCCGTCGCTGCGAAGGCGGCCGGGACGGCCGTAGATTGGGAGCTGGGACACAGCGATGGCCAGTCATGTGGCGCGCAGCCTGCGCGCAACGGAACTCGACGCCGTGCCGGTTGCGCTGGAGATCGACGACGCTGTCGGCAATCCGGCGGACCTGCCCGACGATCCCACCGCCGAGGCGGCGGGGGAGGCCGAGGGACCGGACGACGCCGTTCCGGCCGCACCGTCCGGCCCGCCCGACCCGGCGGTGATCGCGCAGATCGAGGCGGAGATCCCGCGTCTGCGCCGCTTCGCCCGCGCCATGGTGCGGGACGCCACGCTGGCGGACGACCTCGTGCAGGAATGCCTGGAGCGCGCGTTGAGCCGCCTGCACCTGTGGCGGCCGGGCAGCAACCTGCGCGCCTGGCTCTTCACCATCCTGCGCAACCTGCACATCAACGGCATCCGCCGCCGCCAGACGGTGGTGGACATTGACGGCGAGGCGCAGGCGGCCATCGGCGCCGCGTCCGGCGCGCAGATCGTGCGCCTGGAACTGCGCGACCTGCGCCGCGCGCTTGGCCTGCTGCCCACCGAACAGCGCGAGGTGGTGCTGCTGATCGGCCTGGAGGGAATCAGCTACGGCGAGGCCGCCGACATCCTGGGCATTTCCATCGGCACCGTGAAGTCGCGCCTGTCGCGCGGCCGGCGCGCGCTGCGCCTTCTGATGGAGGGCCGCTCCCCCGCGGACGACGACGAGCCGAACTGACGCTGCAAACAAAAGCGGCCCAACAAAAACGGCCTAACAAAAACGGCAACGCCGCGAGGCGTTGCCGTCAGGTGCGAGGCTAACATCGAGAGGCTTTGGGGTACTCGCGCGTCCGGCAACAAACCGGACGCGGGCGTCTCGCGGGGACTGCGGCCGTCCGGTGCGGACGGCTGTTGGGCCTAGCGACGCCGGACCAGACCCAAAATCAAACTCGCAGCGAACAGAACCAGAAAAAGGAAAAACAGGATCTGCGCAATGCCCGAGGAGGCTTCGGCGATGCCGCCGAACCCGAAGGCGCCAGCCACCAGGGCGATGACAAAGAACACCAGAGCCCAGTACAGCATCTCGCACTCCATGTCCGAAGCACTGTCGCGCCGACGCTTCCCGTGCATTCGCCGACCTGGATGACCGGCGAAGGCGCCGTCGGCGGCCTTGCGATTTGTACAACACGATCAAGTGGCTTTGGTTCCCGCACCGGTTCCCGCAGCGTCGGGATTGCCCGCACGGGTTGCCGGACGCGTCGCGACGCCGTCTTCCGGCTTACCGCCGGCGCCTCCGCACCCGCCCGCGCAACGCTTGCCCCGACGGGCTGTTAAGCCGCGAGACCGCAGCCGCTGTCGCGGGTGCGGCGCATCCCGTTGCATGCATGGGAAGGACCGAACCTATGAAACGCACACTTTCCGTCGCCGCCTTCGCCGCCGTGATGGCGGTGGCGCCCATCGCGATGGCGCAGATGAACACGCGCACCGACGGTGGCGACCCGCGCGGCATCCCGCGCATGAGCACCGGCTCCGGCCTGCCCAGCGAAAGCCCGCAGGTGGAGAGCATGGAGCGCGGCACCACCGACATCGACCGCCTGTCCCCCGGCACCCGCAGCGGCGCCAGCGGTGGCGGCATGGGCACGATGGGCAGCGGCGCCGGCACCTCCGGTGCCACCACCACGCCTCAGACCGGCCGCGTCGTCACCTCGCCCGGTATGGGCAGCGGCATGGGTGGTGGTGGTGTGATGATGCAGGTCGACCGCTCGGACCTGGCGGAGCGCCGGGGCCGCGGCCAGAACAACATGGAACTCATGCAGACGTCGCTGCTGAACAGCTTCAGCGCCGCCGGCTTCCGCGCCGTGCGCGACTTCCGCAAGGATGGCGATCGCTACGTCGCCAACGCCATGGATCAGAACGGCAACTGGGTCACGGTGCAGATGGACCCGAGCACCGGCGCCATCAGCTCGGCGCGGTAAGGTCTTTGGTTCAGCCCTCTCCCAAACGGACGCAAGCCCCTCTCCCTCGGCGGGAGAGAGGCTGGGGAGAGGGTGATCTTTCGCGCCGTGCCCCCGTCCCGTAAAGGACGAGGGGCTTTGGTTCACTCCATCAACCGCCCCCACGTGCCCGTCAACCGTCCCGCACCGGCGGGTGCCAGCGTGTCCCACAGCGGCAGCGGCGTGCGCAGCCGCTGACCGGCGTCGCGGCCCAGCGTGCGGGTCGCCACCTCGGCGGCGCTGCCGGACGGCAGGAAGCCGGTGGCGCCCAGCGGGATCGTCAGTGTCAGCCCCTGCTCCAGCCGGCCGCCCAGCCGGCTCTGGCCGCGGTCCGGCCCCTCGGTCCAAGTGGCGCGCGCGGCGATGCGCACGCCATTGTCGAAGCGGTGCGCCAGTTCCACCGTGCCGCCCCAATCCCCGCCCAGGTAGCGGCCGAGCCGCAGCGCCCCCGTCACCGCAGCGCCGGGAGCCTCCAGGTACAGGCTGGCGTGGCCGGTCGTCGTGCCGGTGTCGGTCCAGACGCGCAGCGGATCGCCGGGCGGCCGTTTCCACACTCGAGCGAGGTCGAGGCCGAGCGCCCAGCGCGCCGGCACCGGCCGGTACAGCACCTCGCCGCTCACACCCGCGAACATCTCCTCCAGGGCACCGGCCGACAGCCGGGCGTGCCATTCCGGCGCCGGGCTGGCCAGCCACGTGGCGTGCAGGCGCTCCAGGTTGAGGCGGGGCAGGGCGTACCACGCCACGTCGCTGCGCACCGGCTCCAGCGACGGCAGCGCCTCGGCGTCCAGCATGGCGAGCGTGCTGCCGTGGTTGATCCGGATGGTGGTTCCGAAGACGAAGCCGCGCCAGGGCTCCACCGCCAGAGCCGCGTCGGTGTAGGCGCGCCACGCCAGCGGATAGCCCTGCTCGAACAGGCTCTGCTCGATGGTGGGGCGCAGCGAGACGTCCCAGCGCACCGGCCAGTCCGGCGGCGCGGGGGACGGATCCAGGAGCGCGCCTTGCCAGATTTCCTCCGGGCTGCCGCGCCGGTTGGCGGCCTGCCGCACGGCGCGCCGCTGCATGGTGACGGCGACGCCGTCCAACCCGCGCGCGGCGGTGGCGACGGTGACCACGTCGGCGTCCGGCGATGCCCCGTCGGCGAGGATGCGCGCCGCGCGTCCCACCGTGCGGGCCGCCGGCTCCTCGTCCGCGGGCTCCAGCCACAGGATGCTGCCGGATGCGGCGCGGACGGGCAGGCCGGCGCTGCGCGCCTCCGCCAACAGGTCGCGGCTGGCGGAGGCGCCGGGGGACGGGGCCGGGCCGACGCGTGGCGGCGGGGGCGGCCTGTCCTCCGGCTGCTCCCTGCCGTTGAAGAGCACGGCGAAGCGCAGCATCGCCCGGTGCCCCTGCTCGACGCCGAGCCCGAGATCGAGCCACGGCCACGGCCGATAGGCGAGGCCGGCGTTGAACGGCAGCCCCGGCACGAAGGCCCAGTCGTCCTGCTGTTCGGAGCGGAAGCTGTCGGCGCTGTACTCCAGCTTCACGCTCAGCCCGTCGACGGGTGTGTGCCACTCCAGCCCGCCGAACAGGCCCACGTCGCGGCCGGAGAACCACGCCTTCGGGCCCCGGCTCTTCGGATCGTACGGGTCGCGGTCGCGCCGGTAACGCCCTCCCAGCGCCCGCAGCGGGTTGGGCAGGTGGCCATAGCTGCCCAGCCGCCCCCAGCCGATGCCGAGGCTGGCGTCGACGTTCCAGAAGCGCCGCGACAGCACCACGTACTCACCGGCGAAGCGGCCCTTGCCGGGCAGGTCGAAGCCGGCGCCGGTGATGTCGCGCCCGCCGACCGCCACCGCCGGCCACCACTCGCCCTCGCGCAGCAGGCGCAGTTTGACGTCCACCCCCGGCTCCGGGATGCCATACCAACTGGGGAACAGCGTCTCGCGCACGGTGAGTTCCAGCCAGGGCAGAACCTGGGCGCCGACCGTCAGGTGGCGGTGCACGTCGCCCAGCGCGCCGTAGCCGGCGTGGTACATGCCTTCCGGCAGCGTGCGCGCGGTGGGGGTCTGCAGCAGTCCGGCGCCGCCCCAATCGGACAACGAGGCAGGCAGGCCATCGGCCAGGGCCGGGCCGGCGGCGGCCAGGAACAGCAGGGCGAGTGCGTGCCGTTTCACGCCGTGGTCGCATTCGTGGGGCAGGGCTTCCCGCAGGTTTCAGGGAAGCCGCATACGAATGCAACCGGAAAGATGCGGAGGCTGAGCGGTCAGCGCCGCCGCGGGCCTTGCGAGAGCTGGGTGCGCAGCAGCTTGGCGCCGGCCAGATCGGCGCCTTCCAGGGCGGTGCCGTCCAGGTTGGCGTCGCTGAGGTTGGCCTGGACCAGGCTGGCGCCGCACAGGTGGGCCCGGCTGAGGTCGGAGCCCATCAGGTTGGCGGCCCAGGAGCGGCCGGTGGACTTGCCGCTGGGGTCCTTGATCTCGGCCGGGCAGAGGCGCACGGCGGTCAGGTCCGCCTCGGCCAGGCGGGAATGGCTGAGGTTGGCGCCCGACAGGTCGGCGCCGATCAGGTTGGCGCCCTCCAGGTTGGCGCCGGACAGGTCGGCCATGATCAGCCGCGCGCCGGCCAGGGAGGCACCGGCGAGGTTGGCGCCGCGCAGCGAGGCGGCACTGAGGTTCACGCCGCGCAGGTCGGCGCGGCTGAGGTCGGCGCCGTCCAGTTCGGCCCGCTCGCCGCGCTGGCCGAAGCTGTCGATCCAACGCTCATGGTCGAAAATGGCGCGCTGGATTTCCGATCCCAGGTTGTCGATCGGCTTGGCCAGCAGGGCGCCGCCGAGGTCGGCGAGGCTGAGGTCGCAGTCGGCGAAGCGCGTGCCCACCAGATCGGCGTTGCGGAAGATGGCCCCGGCGAGGTTGGCCCCCTCCAGGTTCGCGCCGTTCAGCCGCGAGTTGGTGAGGTTGGTGTTCACCAGAATGGCGCCGCACAGGTCGGCGTTCTGGAGGATGCTGTCGCTGAGGTCGGCCTCCGTCAGCACGGCCTTGCGCAGCGTGGCGCCGGTCAGGTCGGTGACGACGCCGTTGGAGGCGCTGCGCGCCGTGTTGCCGACGCGATCCAGCACGGCCTGCCGGAAGGCGAGCTGCACGGCGTCCTTCTCGGCGCGGGCGGTGTGGCTGGCGCCGGGCGATCCGGCCGACAGGTCGGCGCCGCGCAGGTTGGCCTCGCTGACGTCGGCGGCGCGCAGGCGCGCCCCGCGCAGGTCGGTCTGCGACAGGTTCGCCCGGCTGACGTCCGCCTCGTACAGGTCGACGCCGAAGAGGTCGGCGCCGGCGAGGTTGGTGGCGTGCAGGCGGCATTTGACGAGCCGCGCGCCGATCAGGCGTGCGGCACGAAGGTCGCGGTGGGCGAGGTCCACTCCCTCCAGGTCGGCGAGCGCCAGATTGGCGCGGGCACCGCCCGGCAGCCCCTTGACCCACCGCATATGCCGGTCGAGGACCTCGGCAAGTTGCTCGGGCCGCAGTGGAGAAGCGGGAGAAGAGAGGAAGGCGGTCTGCGTCGACACGGATTCACGTCGTAGCGGCCGTTTGCACTACCGCAACTATGTGCTCCGATTTCTTACCGAAGGCTAAACGGTGCGGAAAGCATTCTTGCGCGAAACTGGCCTCGGAAATGTCGCCCCCTTGTCACAGGCTGCGGCATTTGCCTCGCCCGCGTCGGTCCCTCCGGCAACCTGGACCGGCTGGTGTTGGAAAGTTGCCGACGCGCGCGACGGACAGCCGGGTTTTCGTAAGATTGCGCGGGAAACCTACCCGACCGGGCGTTGACAATCAGGGGCGAACCGTTCAGGTGATTGGCGGGCCTTCCGCCCGGAAAAGCCAGCCGCACCGCCGAGGTCACGCGGGAATGCCGATTCCATTCCAGGGAACCGTCGCGCCGCCGCGTGCCGGCGCTTTCGGCTGATCCGAACGCCCATCTTACCGAACGACCACCGGCAGCCGATCAGGACACAGGAACGATGAAACGCAAAGGCAGCCCGTACCGCCGCTTCCGCCTGACCAAGGTCGTCGCCACGCTGGGCCCGGCCTCCTCGACGCCGGAGATGATCCGCGCCCTGTTCGAGGCGGGGGTCGATGTCTTCCGCCTGAACTTCAGCCACGGCAGCCACGAGGACCACGGCGAGCGGCTGCGCGCGATCCGCGCGCTGGAGGCGGAGACCGGCCGGCCGGTCGCCGTGATGGCCGACCTGCAGGGCCCGAAGCTGCGCATCGCCACCTTCGCCCATGGCCCGATCACGCTGCAGGCCGGGCAGAACTTCCGCCTGGACCTGTCGCGCACGCCGGGCGACACGAGCCGCGTGGGCATGCCGCACCCGGAGATCTTCGCCGCCCTGGAGCCGGAGGCCGAACTCCTGCTGGACGACGGCCGTGTGCGGCTGCGCGTCGTCGACTGCGGGTCCGACCACGCCGACACGGTGGTGGTGTCCGGCACCCGCCTGTCCGACCGCAAGGGCGTCAACGTGCCGGGCGTGGTGCTGCCGCTCTCGCCCCTCACCGAGAAGGACCGCGTCGACCTCGATTTCGCGCTGAGCCAGGGCGTGGACTGGGTGGCCTTGAGCTTCGTGCAGCGGCCCGACGACGTGGCCGAGGCGCGCAAGCTGATCTCCGGCCGCGCTGCCCTGCTCTCCAAGCTGGAGAAGCCCTCGGCCATCCAGCACCTGGACGGCATCATCGAACTGTCGGACGGCATCATGGTGGCGCGCGGCGACCTCGGCGTCGAGATGCCGGCCGAGGACGTGCCCTCCTTGCAGAAGCGCATCGTGCGGGAGTCGCGCGTCGCCGGCAAGCCGGTGATCGTCGCCACGCAGATGCTGGAATCCATGGTTTCCAGCCCGGCGCCGACGCGCGCCGAGGCGTCGGACGTGGCGACCGCCGTCTACGACGGCGCGGACGCGGTGATGCTGTCGGCCGAGACGGCGGCCGGCGCCTATCCCATCGAAGCCGTGTCGATCATGGACCGCATCGCGCGCCGCGTGGAGCAGGACCCGCTCTATCGCACCATCATGGACGCCCAGCACCCCGACCCGCAGCACACCGCCGCCGACGCCATCACCGCTGCGGCGCGCCAGGTGGCGCACACGGTGGAGGCGGCGGCCATCGTCACCTACACCACCTCGGGCTCGACCACCCTGCGCGCCGCCCGCGAGCGGCCGGAGGTGCCGATCCTGTGCCTGACGTCGAGCATGGAGACGGCGCGCCGCCTTGTCATCGTCTACGGCGTGCACAGCGTGCACACCGCCGACATCGACAACTTCTCCGAAATGGTGCGCAAGGCCGCCCGAATCGCCCACGCCGACGGCATCGCGGCGGAAGGGCAGCGTCTCGTCATCACCGCGGGCGTGCCGTTCGGCACGCCGGGCAACACCAACATCCTGCGCATCGCCTGGGTGGAGAGCTGAACCGGGGCGAGAGCTGACCGGCGCGCCCGCCGCCGAACGGGCGGGCGCGCAAAACGCAGGTATGCAAAGTTTCCACTGGCCAGCCCGCGAGCCTCTTAACCATACTGGGGCATGACGGTTCAGGGCACCGGCGCCGGACGGGACGCCGCTTCGACGCATCGCGCTACACTCCCGCGGTGGGGCCTCCTGGCTCTCGCCGTGGCGGTTCTGGTGCCGCTTCTGGCGTTTGCCGCCATCATCTTCGTGCTCCTCGGCCGCCAGCAGGAGCGCGCGATGGAGGCCTTGCTTTGGCAGACCGTCAGCGCCGCCGCGGAGGACGTGGCGCAGCAGATCGCCAGTGACCGTGTGGCGCTGGAGAGTCTGGCGGCGTCACCCGCGCTCGACGGCGACGACCTGACCGCCTTTCGCGAGCACGCCGGGCGTGTCTTCCGGGCGAGCGGTCATTGGCTGACGCTGATCGTCACCGACCACGAGCGGCAGATCCTGAACCTGCTCGTTCCGCCCGGCCACGATCTGCCGCCCATCGTCGATCCGCAATCCCTGGAAACGGTGCTGCGCACCGGTCAGCCGACCGTAGGGGACCTGCTGCCCTACGCCGGCGGCTACGCCGTGCCCATCCGCGTGCCGGTGATGCGCGGCGGGCTGGCCAAGTACACCCTGGCCATCTTCATCCGGCCGGAGGTGTTCACCCGCCTGCTGATCGGCGCCCGCCCGCCCGATGGGTGGGTCCTGGCGCTGTGGGACCGCAACCGTACCTACGTCGGCCGCAGCAGGGGGGGCGCCCAGTTCACCGGGACGCCGCTGCCGATGGCCTACCAAGCGGAACTGGCGCTGCAGGAAGGGCGCATCTTCCGCACCGTCAGCCGCGACGGCGTCCCCACCTACAGCGGCTTTTTGCCGGTGACGGGCACGCAATGGCAGGTCGGCGTCGGCGCCCCGGTGGCGCTGGTCGAGGGACCGTACCAGATCCTGCGCCGCTCGACCTGGATCGGCGGCATCACCGCAGCCGCCGCGGCCGTGCTGCTGATGGCCGTACTGCTGGCGGCGCTGCGCCGCCGCCACGTGGCCGAGCAGAAGCTGCTGGCGATGCGGGCCGAGCGGGAACTGGAGCAGCGCCTGGGCGACATCGCCGCCAACTTCCCCGGCGCCATCTACCGCCGTGAACTGCGGCCCGACGGGGCGATGGGCTACACCTATCTCAGTCGCAACGCCAAGGCGCTGCTGGGCGCCGAGGTCGAAGACGTCACGGGCTGGAAGCCGCTGTCGGTGGTCGGCGACCGGTTGACCGACACGGAACGGACCAAGTGGCTGGACGCGCTGCGCCGCTCCGCCAAGACGATGGAGCCGTTCGACCTGCAGCTCCAGGTACCCCGGCCGGACGGCGGCACCCGCGACATCCGCACGCTCGCCTCGCCGCACCGGCGCGAGGACGGCACCATCGTGTGGGACGGCATCGCCATGGACATGACCGACCTGGAGAACGCGCGCCGCGAACTGGCCCGCGCCCGGGACGAGGCGGAGAGCGCCAACGAGGCCAAGTCGAAGTTCCTGGCGGTGGCCAGCCACGACCTGCGCCAGCCGGTGCAGTCCATGCTGCTGTTCTCCTCGGCGCTGGGCGCGCACATCGCCACCGAGCAGGGGCGGGAGATGCTGCACTTCCTCCAGCACAGCCTGGAGACGCTGAAGAGCCTGCTCGACAGCCTGCTCGACATGTCGCGCCTGGACGGCGGCGCCGTCACGCCGCAGCCGGAGGACATCGCGCTGGCCGACCTGCTGGACACGCTGAGCGTCACCTACGCCCCCATCGCCCAGCGCAAGGGGCTGGGCTGGCACGTCGCCGGCGGTGACGACGCCGTGGTGCGCAGCGATCCCGTGCTGCTCGGCCGGATCCTGCGCAACCTGGTCGAGAACGCCTTCCGCTACACGGAAGCGGGCCAGGTCTCCGTGCACGCCAGCCTTGATGGGCCGCAGCAGGTGCGCATCGAGGTGCGCGACACCGGCGTCGGCATCCCGCCCGACAGCCTGGACCGCATCTTCGAGGAGTTTCATCAGGTCGACGACGGGCGTGGCGCCGGCCGGCACGGGCTTGGCCTCGGGCTGTCCATCGTGCGGCGGCTTGCCCAGCTCCTCGGCCATCCGATCGAGGTGCAGTCGGCGGTGGGCGAGGGATCGGTCTTTGCCGTCATCGTCCCGCTGGCGGTATGCCGGACAGGCGACGTGGCGGCGTAAAGTCGCGTCGGCGACCGCCCGGGCGGGGAACACGGATGCGGCTGTCATGTTTTACAGGTGCACCGTTTCCCGTTGTGTTCATGCTGCCGATGACGACGACCCCCGCCTTTTTCGTGGACTTCCAGGACGCCGGTGACGTCGCCGGAAAGCGGCGCATGCTGCGCGGCTGGACCGTGGGGGCGTTGCGCGCAACGCTCCAGCGCAACCGGATGGAACTGCTGGACGAGCCCGACAGCACGCGCTGCCGCCAGATCCTGTCCGGCTCCATCCTAATCCGCTGCGAGCTGGCGCAACGTCGGACCGACGCGGTTCTGGACGCGGTTCGGGGCGCGATTCAGGACGATGGGGCGCTCACCCTGCAGACCCGCAGGAACGCCCCCGGCGTGTAGCCGAAGCTGCGCTTGAACAGGCGCGTCAGGTGCGCTTGATCGGCGAAGCCGGCGGCGGCCGCCGCTTCGGCGATCGGCTCGCCGGCGCCGATCAGCGCGCGCGCCATGATCAGGCGCCGCTGCGTCTGCCACGCGCAGGGCGGCATGCCGTAGGCGGCGCGGAAGGCGCGGATCAGGCGGTAACGCCCGGCCCCGGTGGCCGCCTCAAGCTCGGCCAGCGACACCGGTTCCCCCACCCGCGCCGCCAACAGGTCGCGCGCGCGGCGCGCCAGAATGGCGTCACCGGCGTGCGGCAGGTGCGTCGGGCGGACGGCGGCGTGGCGGCCGACCAGGAGGACCAGCGCCTCCACCGCCCGTACCTCGGCCGCCAGGGCGGACGCATCGGCGCGGAGCGCGCGGAAGAACGCCGCGAAGCGCCGCACCACCTGGGCGTCCTCGATCACGCCCGTCGCGAAGTCCGGCCCCACGTCCGCCGATCCACCCAACTCGGCGGACAACGCCGCGAGCGCGGCCGGCGGTATGTGGACGCTCCAGTACGACCAGCCGCCCTCCAGCACGTCGCCGGTGTGCACCTCGCCCGGATCGGCGAGGCACAGCGTGCCGAACGGCGCCACAACGCGCTGGTGCCGGTAGCGGAAGCGGTTGGCGCCGCGGGTGATCAGGCCCACCGTGTAGTCGTCGTGGAAGTGCGGCGCGAAGCTGCTGCGGCGGAAATCCGCGCGCAGAACCTCCAGCCCGCCCAGCACGTGGGGCAGCCGCCGCAACTCGACCCGGTCGCCGCCGTCCCGCACGCTGCTCACCCCCCTGGAATGCGTGCCGTCGCCTTGAAGAAAGTGTAGCAGAAGGCGCCCTCGCGACCATCCGCCGTGGCGTCGAGGTCGGCGAGGCCACGCGCCCACGTCGCGGCGTCGATCAGCCCGGCGCCCAGCGCCGCGTCGCGCACCCCGCCGACCATCGGTACGATGATGCGCCGCACGAAGCCGTCGCGCAGCTCGGCACGGCCGGCGTCGGCGTAGACCATGCGGGGCTCCACCACGATGCCGGTGAAGCCGGCGGCGTCGAGCAGCCCATACAGCCGCCGGCCGATGTCCGGGTCGCCGCCGAGGCGGCGCTGGCAGGCCACCAGCGCGCTCCACGCCGCCAGGGCCGCCGGCGTTTCCGGATGGAAGCGGCAGGAACCGTGGTCGCCCTCCACGACCACGATGGAGCCGCCGGGCCGCACCAGCCGCCGCAGCGTCGCCAGCGCCGCGGCCGGACGCGTCAGGTGCTCCAGCAGGAAGCAAACGAAGGCGGCATCGAAGCTGGCCGGCGGGAAGGGGGCGTCCAGCAGGTCGCCCTGGCGGAAGGTGACCGTCTCGCCCCGTTCGCCCAGCCGGTCGCGGGCGCGTGCGAGCTGGCCGGCGTCCACATCCAGGCAGGTGAGGTCGATGCCGGGGCTGCCGTCCAGCAGCGCCCGGGTCTGCATGCCGGTGCCGCAGCCGGGCTCCAGCACGCGCGTGCCGGCCGGGAACCGCGTGTCGCCGTGCAGCAGCGGGCGCAGGATGCTCGCCTGATCGGCCAGCCGCTCCGCCTCGCGAGCCGAATAGCCGTGCACGTACCCGCCCATGCCGATCCTCCACCGTTGCCTTCGAGAAGGAGGGTAGCGGCGCGCGCACCGGCCGGTCTTGAAGGAAATTGCACGCCGTCGGAGGCGCTACAGCGGTTGCCCGGCGAGCGTCTGGCGGATCTGGGCGGCGCGTTCGCGGGCACGGGGCAGGTGCGGGTTGATCGCCAGCGCCGCCTCGAACGCTTTCAGCGCCTCAGCCGGCTGGTCCACCGCCGTAAAGACGAGGCCCAGCCCGACGAGCGCCCCGAAATGCCGCGGCTCCAGCGCCAGCGTCCGGTGGATGTCGGCCACCGCGGCGGCGTAGTCGCCGACCAGATAGTGCGCGTTGGCCCGGCGGTTCCAGCCCTCCGCGTAGTCCGGCGCCTCCGCCACCACCGCGTCAAACAGGACGAGCGCCTGCTCGAACTCGTCCTCGTGCAGGCGGCGCACGCCGTCGCGCATCATCGTCAGCACGTCGGCGCCGGGGTGGTCGAGCCAGATCAGCCAGATCTGCGTCTCGACCGCGTGCGCCGCCTCGTCGCCGGGGGCGGAGCGGAGCTGGCGGAAGAGCTCGTCCAGGCGGGCGTCGTCCTGCCGGGCGGCGGCGGGCACGGCGGCACCCAGCGCGCCGA
Source organism: Azospirillum sp. (assembly GCA_035629155.1). GTDB lineage: Bacteria > Pseudomonadota > Alphaproteobacteria > Azospirillales > Azospirillaceae > Azospirillum. The sequence goes on from DASPIO010000103.1 coordinate 17,996, forward strand.
GCAGCGTGACAAGGATGATGGCGGCGACGAGCCGCAGTGGCGTATGTGCGCGTATCATGCGAAAAGCTTGGGAAGCCCTCGCCCCCGCGACAACCGCGCGTCGGGCGTAGCGGCGGCGCCCGACGGGGTAGGCCGGTGGCGCCGCAGTGCAGCGAGTCGACGAACGATCGGGAGAATGAGGCATGGCGCGACCGTCCAACCTGCTGTACGGGCTCAACGACTTCCCGCCCCTGGGAGTGACGCTGTTGAGCGGGCTGCAGCAAGCGGCGATGGTCGCCGGTGTCGGCGCGGTGTTCCCGTTGCTGGTGCTCGCAGCGGCCGGGGCCGACCCGTCGCAGGTGCGCGATACGCTGGCGGTGTCAATGCTGGCGCTGGGCATCACCACGGCGCTGCAGGGCGCCCGGCTCGGGCCCGTCGGTTCGGGCTTCCTGGCGCCGGCGGTGTTCACGGCGGCCTACCTGCCGTCCAGCATCCAGGCGGCCAAGATGGGCGGGCTGCCGCTGGTGCTGGGCATGACCATCTTCGCCGGCCTGTGCGAGATCCTGCTGTCGCGCGTGCTGCACCGGCTGCGGCCCTACCTGCCGGCGGAGATCGCCGGCTTCGCCGTCGCCATGATCGGCATCGTGCTCGGCCTGCTGGGGTTCCGGCTGATCTTCGGCGTCGACGCGCAGGGCGAGCCGCCGTCGTCGTCGGTGGCGTTGCGCGGGCTGCTGCTGGGCGGCGCGTCGTTCGCCGTGATGATCGGGCTGAACATCTGGTCGAAAAGCAAGCTCAAGCTGTTCTGCGTGCTGGTCGGCATGGCGACGGGCTATCTGGTGGCGTGGCCGCTGGGCATGCTGGACGTCGCGCGGATGACGGCGGGCATCGGGCACACGCCCTTCAACATCCCGACGCCGGCCGACATGTGGCCGCGCTTCGATTTCGGCCTGGCGCTCGCCTTCGGCATCGGCGCCATAGCCTGCACGTTGCGCGCGGTGGGCGACCTGACGACCTGCCAGAAGATCAACGACACCGAATGGCAGCGCCCGGACATGGCGAGCATCCGGGGCGGCGTGCTGGCCGACGGCATCGGCACGACGCTGTGCGGCGTGCTGGGCACGGTCGGGCTCAACACCTTCTCGGGCAGCATCGGCTTGTCGGTGGCGACGGGGATCACGGCGCGCGTCGTCGGCTTCGCCACCGGCGGCGTGCTGATGGCGCTGGCCTTCGTGCCGCAGGCGCTGGACGTGCTGGGCGCCATGCCGCGGCCGGTGATGGGGGCGGCGCTGGTGTTCTCCGGCACCTTCATCGTCATGAACGGCCTTCAGGTCATCCTGTCGCGCCTGATGGACAGCCGGAAGATCGTGGTCATCGGCCTGTCGCTGATCATCGGCCTGTCGCGCGACATGTACCCCCATCTGTTCGACGAGGCGCCGGCGGCGCTGCAGCCGGTGCTCGGCTCCTCCATGGTGCTGGCGATCGCCTCGGCCCTGCTGCTGAACCTGCTGTTCCGCATCGGCATCCACAAGCGCGTGCAGTACGCGTTCCCGGCGCACGGCGCGTTGCGCGACCTGCATGACCCGCTGGAGCGCCAGGGAGCGGAATGGGGCGCGCGGCGTGACGTGTGGGACAAGGTGATGCACGCCTTCGCGGAGCTGACCGAGCTGCTGCCGCGTCTGGCCGAGTCGCAGACGCGCATCGCCATCGACGTCGCCTTCGACGAGTACGGGGTCGACGCCGAGATCCGCTACAAGGGCCAGCCGCTGGCGCTGGCGGACGCCGCCCCCTCACACGAGGAGATGCTGGAATCCGACGAGGCGCTGCACCGGCTGTCCAGCTTCATGCTGACCCAGCTCGCCAGCCGCGTGCGCACAGGCACGCAAAACGGCGAGCATGTGCTGAAGCTGCATTTCGATCACTGAGGAGACGGGACGCCGAGGGGCGGACCGGCAAGCGTCGGTCAGGCCCCGTGCCACTTGCGCAGCGGGCCGGAGTCGATGTGCACGAAGTTGCTGTGCGGGTAGAAGCCCACGCCGCCGGCGCGCAGGCCGAGCGCCAGCTTGTGCAACTGGCGCAGCGGCATGCCGGGCACGCGCAGGTCGATGGCCTTGCCCTGCATGTGGTAGCTGAACTGCGCCACCCCGTCGCTGTCCGCCTCGCGCAGGGCGGCGTTGGTCTCCGGCGAGCGGTAGCCGGAGATGATGTGGATCGGCCCGCGGCCGCCGGTGCGGCGGTGGATCTGGTGCAGGATGTCGAGAAGCTTCGGATCGATGGCGTGCACGGCGCCCGTGCGGTGGTCGCGCAGCACGCGGTTGATCGCATGCACCGCGTCGCGGACGTAGCGCCCCTTCGACCAGTACTCGGCCGTGATGCGCTCGCCGGTGTGCAGGTTGAGCACGGACAGTCGCCGCGGCGGCGCCTTGATCATCGCCAGGGATTCGGCGGGCTGGAGGATCGTCGCCGCGGCCGCGGTGCCAATACCCAGACGCAGAAGGTCCCGTCGGCCGACCACCGGTGCCGCATTCGACTGTCCACGCTCGTCGGTCATGAAGCCCCCATCTGCGCCGGACCGGGTTGCGGTCGAGGGTGTTACTCCGAAAGACAGCGCCCTTTAGGGGATCAACCACCACCTTCTGTCAAGCGATCAAAGGTTAACGACCGTTAAGCGTGTTTTTTCAACGCCTTCTCGCATGTTACGGAGCGGTAACACAACGGAGGCTTCTCCCGGCGCGAACGCCGGACGGCGCGAATCGGCGGCTCGATTCGCACGCCGGAACGGTGGGGCGGGGAGTCAGGCCGGCGCGTTCTCGCCGGATGGGCGCGGCTGGCGGATTTGCTGGTAGCGCTCCAGGATCCAGCTCAGATGCTGGCGGATCGCCTCCGCCGCCGCATCGGCCTCGCGTCGGGATATGGCCTCGTAGATGGCGCGGTGGTGGTTCAGCATCATCTCCTCCTGCCCGGCGGCGAAGGGCGGAGAGTGGTGGAACTCGACCATCTGGCCCAGCGTGTCGCGGATGGTGGAGAGGATGTGCAGATACACCGGGCTGCTCGCGGCGCGGCCGATGGCGACGTGGAAGTCGAAGTCGTCGGCGGTGCGGTCGCGGCCCGGCTTGTCCATCACCGAGACGATGCGTCCGATGGCGGCGATGTCGTCGTCGCTGCCGTGCGTCGCGGCGCGGCGGGCGGCCCAGGTTTCCAGCGCGATGCGGATCTCGACGAGGTCGTAGAGGTTCTCGACCTTGACGCGCACCATCTCGGTCAGCGCCGCGTCCATGGCCCCGGCGGAAGAGACGATGCGCGTGCCGCCGCCCTGCACGGCGGTGAGGAAGCCCTGCGTCTTCAGCTTCTGCAACGCCGCGCGCACGGACACGCGGGAGACGTTGAGCTGCTCCGCCAGTTGCCGTTCGCCCGGCAGGCGCTGTCCGGGCACCAGATCGCCGCGGGAGATGCGGTCGAGAAGCTGCTCGGCCACCCACTCCGACACGCGCCGGGTCGGATCGGGCGCTGTGGCGGGGGCTTCGTCGGACACGCTGGCTCTCCGGTCTTCCATCATATCGTCTTAGCAGTACTCGCGCGGGCGTTGAGCGTCAACACGGCTACCGGCTGCCGCGCCGCGCCAGCAGGATGCCCGCCAGCACAACGACGGCTCCCACCGCCTGCCACGGCCCCAGCGGCTCGCCCAGCAGCACCCAGGCCAGCACCGCGGCGGCGGCCGGCTGCAGCAGCAGGCTGACCGAGGAGAAGGCCGCCGGCAGGTGCGCCAGCGCGTAGGCGATCAGGCTTTGCCCGCCCGCATGGCTGAACAGCGCCAGCGCCAGCAACACGCCCCATCCCGACGCCGTGGAGGCGATCAGGCTCTCGCCCGACAGCACGGCGATGGGCAGCAGCGCCAGGGCGGTGACGATGCCGCTCCACGTCATGATGGTGGCGGTGGAGAACTCGGCGCGCAGCTTGCCCACGGCCAGAATGTAGCCGCCGTAGAACATGGCGGTGACCAGCCCCAGCGCGTCGCCGAACAGCGCGTCGGTGCTGACGTTCAGGCTGCGCCCCATCAGCACCACCGCGCCGCCGATGGCGAGCGCAAGGCCCAGCACGAAGGTGCGCGAGAAGCGCTCCTTGAAGACCAGCCAGGCGACCAGAGTGACGAAGATCGGCGCGAAGTTGGCGAGCAGCGTGGCGTTGGCGACCGAGGTGAACCTGATCGACCAGTGCCAGAACGCCAGATCCCCGGCGAAGAACAACCCGACGGCGGTGAGGCGCAGGTAGTCGCCACGCGTCGACGGCGCGCGGCTGCGCCCGCCCTTCGGCTCCAGCCGGATCCAGGCGGCCAGCGCCGGCACCGCGAAGGCGACGCGCCAGAAGGCGGTGGCGGTCGGCCCCAGCTCCGACAGGCGCACGAAGATCGGCGAGAAGGCGATGCCGATGGCGCCGGCCAACAGTGCCGCCAGCGCGATGCGCTGCACCCGCTGGGCATCGGCGAGGAGGGCGGCGGTGGTAGCGGTGGTTTGAGCGGGGCTGGCGTCGGGCATTCCCCGCTTATAGCTGGCCCCGCGAACCATCGCCACCGGCACCGCCGTCATGGCACGGTTGCAGAACGCGGGCCGCCCTTGCCTGTTGGCCCACAAGGCGGACCGGCGTGCGGAATGGCTGCCGAACGGCCGATCCGCCCGTATGCCGGCTTCCGCCCCTCCGTTCCCCTGCGTTACAGTCCTGTGATGACCCTGCGTTCTCCCAATCAACCCACATTGGGTCAGCCCGCCGAGCACGAGCGGCCCGTCAGCGGTCCGACGCCACCGCGCGCGGCCCCTTTGCCGCCGCTGATCGGCCCGGACGACCCGCCGCCGGTCAGCGTCCTCAACGCGCAAGGCCGGGCGCCGGTGGTGCTGGTGTGCGACCACGCCTCGTCCGCCGTGCCCAGGGCGCTGGACCGGCTGGGACTGGAGGAGGAGCAGTTCGCGCGGCACATCGCCTACGACATCGGCGCGGTCGAGGTGACACGGCGGCTGTCGGAGCGCTTTTCCGCACCCGCCGTGCTGTCCGGCTATTCGCGCCTGGTGATCGACCTCAACCGCGCGTTGGAGGACCCGACGGCGGTGCCGGTGGTCAGCGACGACGTGGTCATCCCCGGCAACCGCGCCTTGGATGCGGAAGAGACGCGGCGGCGCGTGGACGCCTTCTTCACCCCCTACCACGATGCCGTGGCCGCGGTGATCGCCGCGAAGCGGGCGCAGGGGCAGGTGCCGGCGCTGCTGTCGATCCACAGCTTCACCCCGGAGATGCGCGGCGTGGCCCGGCCCTGGCACGTCGGCGTGCTGTGGGATTGCGACCCGCGGATCCCCATCCCGCTGATCGAGCGGCTGCGCGCCGACGGCCGCTGGGTGGTCGGCGACAACGAGCCCTATTCGGGCCGCAACACGCTGGGCGGTACGGTGGAGATGCACGCCACGCCCGCCGGCCTGCCCAACGTGCTGATCGAGGTGCGGCAGGACCTGATCTCCACGCCCGAGGGATGCGCGCAGTGGGCGCAGGTCGTGGGTGACGCGCTGGTTCCGATCCTGGCCGACCCCAATCTTTATCGCATCGAGATGCACCCGCGGGAGTGAGCGCATGCCGGAACCCGGCTTCACCATCGGTATCGAGGAAGAGTACCTGCTCGTCGACCGCGGCACGCGCGACATCGTCCAGTCGCCGCCCGACGAGATGCTCGCCGCCTGCCAGGACAAGGCGCCCGGCCAGATCCACCCCGAATTCCTGCGCTGCCAGATCGAAGTGGGCACGCCCGTCTGCAAGACGGTGCAGGAGGCGCGGGCCGAACTGGCGCGGCTGCGCGGCACGGTGGCCGGGGTGGCCGACGCGCACGGCCTTGCCCCCATTGCCGCCTCCACCCACCCCTTCGCCGCGTGGGAGCCGCAGCAGCACACCAACCGCGACCGCTACAACATGCTGGCGCGCGACCTGGGGGCGCCGGCGCGGCGGTTGATGATCTGCGGCATGCACGTGCACGTCGGCGTCGAGGACGACGACCTGCGGATCGATCTGATGAACCAGATCCGCTACTTCCTGCCGCACCTGCTGGCGCTGTCCACCTCCTCGCCGTTCTGGCGCGGGCGCGACATGGAGCGCAAGTCCTACCGCCTGTCGGTCTGGCACGAGCTGCCGCGCACCGGCATGCCGGAATCCTTCGAGAGCTACGGCGAATACCTCGCCCACGTGAACGGGCTGGTGCGCACCGGCGTGATCGAGGACGCCAGCAAGCTGTGGTGGGACATCCGCCCGTCCTCGCGCTTTCCGACGTTGGAGATGCGCATTACCGACGTCTGCACCCGGCTGGACGACGCGGTGACCATCGCCGCCATGTACGTCTGCCTGCTGCGCATGCTCTGGCGCCTCAAGCTGAAGAACGTGACGTGGCGGCCCTACAAGAACCTGTTCATCGGCGAAAACCGCTGGCGCGCCCAGCGCTACGGTTTCGACGACGGTCTGGTCGATTTCGGGCGCGGCGCCATCATCCCGTACCCCGACCTGCTGGAGGAACTGCTGGAGCTGGTGCGCGAGGACGCCGAACACTTCGGCTGCGTGGCCGAGGTGGAGAACGCCCGTGGCATCCTCAAGCGCGGCAGCAGCGCCCACCGGCAGGTGGCGATCTACCGCGAGGCGCTGGAAACCGGCGCCACCGGCTGGGAAGCCCTGGCCAAGGTGGTGGACTGGCTGGTCGACGAGACGGTGGTGGGGGTGGTGCCAGCGGCGTGAGCACACCGCCGCCGGGTCAAGCGCCAGCGCAGCCCCACCAGCGCGGACCCACGTCGCACACGCCTCACTGGCTGCTCCCCGACGTCGCCGGACCGGTGTAGTCGGGCTGGGCGGCGAGGCGTTCGGGTTCCAGCATGAGCTGGATGCGCTCGCCCCGGCGTTCCACGTCGGCGGGGCCGAGCAGCACGGTGCGGTTGCCCTCGGCCAGGCGCACGGCGAGCATCGGCGTGCCGTCGTCGCCGCGCACGATGCTGCGCACCGTGCCCACAGGGCGGTTCTCGAAGCGGTGCATCACTGTCTTGCCGATCAGTTCGGTGGTGGGCGTCACGTCCCAGTTGGCGGGATTCGCCGGGTCGTTCGCGGCGCTCCGGCCCTGCTGGGCCGAGGCCGGCGCGTTCGCCAGCAGAAGGGCCGTGGCGGCCGCCGCGAGAATCGCGCGCATGGTGTCCTCCGTGCTCGTTCCGATCGTGCACGACAGGCGAGACGGGCGATTGTTCCCGTCCATGATGCTTCGCAATCGAAGCGACAGCGTGCCGCAGGCGTTTCCATCGCGCCAGCCATTCGCATTCCGCAAGACCGCCTTTGAGCAAAAAGCGCAGAGTCCGAACAGGGCGATGTCTTGACGCCTCCAGACTCTCGGGGGCGCCGGCCGGCAGCGCGGTGCGGAAGGAGGGGGCCATGTTCGCCAAGCTTTCCATCAAGATGCGGGTCGCACTCGCGTTCGCCACGCTGCTGATGCTGGCGGTGGCGGTGCTGGTCCCGGTGATGCTCGGCAGCCTGTCGCGTGCCACCCAGCGCGCCGAGGAGCGCGAGTTGGACGGCCACCTGCGCGCGCTGGGCGCAGTCACCCAGATGCGCGCCGGCACGGGCGCCGCCATGGCGGCCTTCGTGGCGGCCATGCCCGACGCCCGCGACGCCTTTGGCGCCGACGACAGGGATCGGCTGAGGGCCATGTTCCTCGCCCCGTTCGAGGCGGTGAAGACCGGCTATGGCGTGGAGCAGTTCCAGTTCCACCGCGCGCCCGCCACCTCCTACCTGCGCCTGCACATCCCGCAGAAGTTCGGCGACGACCTGTCGTCCTTCCGCTTCACGGTGCTGGAGGCCAACGCGAAGAAGACCGCGGTGGTCGGGCTGGAGAAAGGCGTGGGCGGTCTGGGCGTGCGCGCCGTGGTGCCCGTCGCCGGCGCCGGCCGGCACCAGGGCGACCATCTGGGCACCGTCGAGTTCGGCATGGACTTCAGCCGCGCCTTCGTCGACGAGTTCAGGCAGCGCTTCGGCGTCGACGCCGCCGTGTTCGTGGAGGATAAGGGCGGCGGCCTGAAGATGCTGGCCGCCACCGACACCGACCTCGTGGCCGACGAGGCGGCGCGCCGCGCGGCGCTGGCCGGCGAGCGGCAGATCCGCCGGGCCGAGAAGCATGGCGTGCCGCACACCGCGTTGGTCGCCGCCATGATGGACTATTCCGGCAAGCCCGCCGCGGTGGTCGAGATCGTCATGGACGCCGGTGAGTACGCGGCCCAATACCGCGCCGCCCGCGACACCGCGCTCGCCATCGGCGGCGGGGTGCTGGTGGTCGGGCTGGGGCTGGCGTGGTTGATGGCGCGCGGCATCTCCCACCCGCTGCACGCGCTCACCAAGACCATGGGCGCGCTCGCGCAGGGCGACCTGGGCCAGGACGTGCCGAACGTCGGGCGCGGCGACGAGGTGGGCGAGATGGCCCGTGCCGTCGCCGTCTTCAAACGACAGGCCATGGAGAACGAGGCGCTTCGCGCCGAGCAGGAGCGGCTGCGCCGCCAGTCGGACGCCGAGCGCTGCGCCGCCGTCCGCCACGTGGCCGACGACCTGCAGAACAGCGTCGGTCTGGTGGCGGAGACCATCGCCTCGGCCTCCTCCCAGATGCTCACAACCGCGCAGTCGATGGCGCGTCTGGTGGACCGCGCCACCAGCGGCAGCGGCGCCGTCGCGGCGGCGGCCGAGGAGGCCTCGGCCAACGTGCAGACGGTGTCGGCCGCGACGACCGAGCTGTCGTCCTCCATCGGCGAGATCAGCCGGCAGGTCACCCACTCCGCCGAGATCGCCGGCGCCGCGGTGACCGAGGCCGAGCAGGCCAACAGCCGCATCGCGACCCTCGCCGCCGCCGTCCACAAGATCGGCGAGGTGGTGAAGCTGATCAACGCCATCGCCAGCCAGACCAACCTGCTGGCGCTCAACGCCACGATCGAGGCGGCGCGCGCCGGCGAGATGGGCAAGGGCTTCGCCGTCGTCGCCAACGAGGTGAAAACGCTGGCCAACCAGACCGCCAGCGCGACCGACGAGATCTCGGCGCAGATCGCCCAGGTGCAGTCCTCCACCGGCGACGCGGTGGCGGCCATCGCCGGCATCGGCCGCACCATCGCCCGCATGAACGAGGTGACCACCGCCATCGCCTCGGCCATCGAGGAGCAGGGGGCGGCGACGCAGGAGATCGCCCGCAACGTGGCCCAGGCCGCCGACGGCACGCGTGAGGTGTCGACCAACATTCACACTGTGTCCGATGCCGTCCAGGCCACCGGCACCGCCGCCGACGATGTGCTGGAGGCCGGCAAGCGCCTCGCTGAACAGGCCGAGACGTTGCGCGGCACCGTCACCGAGGCGCTGAACGGCATCCGCGCCACGGCGAGCGGAGACAGGAAGATGGCGGCGGATTGAGGGGGTGGGCTTGACGCCGGGGCTGGGCCTCCATACGCTTCGCCCCCAACAACTCGTCACGGGTTGAACAGGGCAGGCAAAAGCAACAGAGGGCCGCCGTCGCAGGCGGCCCTCGCCGTATGGGGGGATGTCCATGGCGGACGCGAAGTTCCTGAAGTTCGACACGCTCAGCCTGCACGCGGGCCAGCAGCCCGACCCCACGACGGGGGCGCGGGCGGTGCCGATCTACCAGACCACCTCCTACGTCTTCCGCGACACCGACCACGCCGCGGCGCTGTTCAACCTGGAGCGCGCCGGGCACATCTACTCGCGCATCTCCAACCCCACTGTGGCGGTGCTGGAGGAGCGGCTGGCCGCGCTGGAAGGCGGCGTGGGGGCCGTGTGCACCGCCAGCGGACAGGCGGCGCTGACGCTCGCCATCGTCACGCTGATGGGCGCGGGTGGGCACATCGTGGCATCCGCCTCGATCTACGGCGGCAGCCGCAACCTCCTGGCCTACACGCTGCCGCGCTTCGGCATTACCACCACCTTCGTTCCGCCGCGCGACCTGGACGGCATCCGGGCGGCCATCACCCCCGACACCCGGCTGGTGTTCGGCGAGACGATCGGCAATCCGGGGCTGGAGGTGCTGAACATTCCCGCGGTCGCGAAGATCGCGCACGAGGCGGGCATCCCCCTGCTGGTCGATTCGACCTTCGCCACGCCCTACTTGTGCCGGCCGCTGGAGCACGGCGCCGACCTCGTCATGCATTCGGCCACCAAGTGGCTGGGTGGGCATGGCGCCGCCATCGGCGGCGTCATCGTCGACGGCGGGACCTTCGACTGGGAGGCGTCGGGCAAGTTCCCGACGCTGACCGAACCCTACGCCGGCTATCACGGCATCGACTTTGCCGAGGAGTTCGGCCCGGCCGCCTTCGTCATGCGCGCCCGCGCGGAGGGGCTGCGCGATCTCGGTGCCTGCCTCAGCCCGATGAACGCCTTCCAGATCCTGCAGGGGGTGGAGACGCTGCCGCTGCGCATGAAGGGGCACATCCACAACACCCGCCGCGTCGTCGGCTTCCTGGAAGCGGAGATGGCGTCGGAGAAGGGGGCGGTCGCCTGGGTGACCTACCCGGAACTGGCCGACCACCCCGACCATGCGCTGACCTCCGCCCTGCTGCCCAAGGGGGCGGGCTCCATCGTCAGCTTCGGGGTGAAGGGTGGCCGGGTGGCCGGCAAGCGCTTCATCGAGGCGCTGAGCGTCTTTTCGCACCTCGCCAACGTCGGCGATGCCAAGTCACTGGTCATCCACCCGGCCAGCACCACGCACGCCCAGCTCGACGCCGAGGCGCTGGCGGCTTCCGGCATCGGCGAGGAGATGATCCGCCTCTCGGTCGGCCTGGAAGATTCCGACGACCTCATCGACGACCTGCGCCAGGCGCTGCGCGCCGCTTCGAAGGGGTGAACCGACCATGGAACTGACCGTTCAAGGCCAGACCGTCTACGCCCACACAGGCGGGCAGCCGTTCGACCCCGCCAAGCCGTCCGTCGTGCTCATCCACGGCGCCGGCATGGACCACACGGTGTGGAGCCTGCAGACGCGCTATCTGGCGCACCACGGCCGCTCCGTGCTGGCGGTGGACCTGCCCGGCCACGGCCGCTCCGACGGGGCGCCGCTCGCCGGGATCGAGGCGCTGGCCGACTGGGTGCGTGACCTGGCGGACGCGGCCGGAGCGCCGCGCGCGGCGCTGGTCGGCCACTCCATGGGCGCCCTGGTGGCGCTGGAAGCGGCGGCCCGCCATTCGGACCGGGTGGAGGCGCTGGCCCTGCTGGGCATCGCGGAGAGGATGCCGGTGCACCCCGACCTGCTGGCCGCCGCGATCGGCGACGACCCGCAGGCGATCGAACTGGTGACCGGCTGGGGCTTCGGCCCCCGCGGTCACGTCGGCGGCAACACGGCGCCGGGGCTGGCGCTGGTGCCGACGTCGCGGCGGCTGATGCGGCAGGCGAAACCCGGCGTGCTGGGCGTCGATCTCGCGGCCTGCAACGCCTACACCCGCGGTGCCGACGCGGCCGCGGCGGTGACCTGTCCGGCGCTGTTCCTGCTGGGCGCGCTGGACCGCATGACGCCGGCCAAGGCGGGACGGGCGCTGGCGGCGCGGGTCAAGGATTCGGAGGTCGTCGTGCTGCCCGGTGTCGGGCACATGGTGATGGTGGAGGCGCCGGACGCCACGGTGGACACGCTGGCGGCGCATCTCAACACACATTGACGGTGTTTTTTTCCGTTCGGTTACCGAACCGTCATTAAGCGCTAATATTCTCCGGTCATTGGTGGTCATACCAATGCCGGCCGTGCCGGCGTCTCCAACCCTGCCGCGAGGTTGCCCGTGCAGCTCAGCGAGCGCTGCTTCCGCGCGCTGATGAAGAACTCCACCGACGTGACGGCGGTGGTGTCGCGCCAAGGCGTCTTCCTCTTCGTGGGGGAGGCGGTGGCCGGCGTCTTCGCCTACCGGCCGGAGGAGTTGGTCGGCCGCGCGATGGCCGACTTCGTGCATGCAGACGACCGCACGCTGGCGCTGGAGCGGATCGCCGTGCGCGCCGCCGCACCGCAGGGCTCCGCCGGCACCACCACCTTCCGCATGCGCCACGCCGACGGGCGGTGGCGCACGGTCGAAGCGACCGGCTACAACCAGCTCGACGACCCGGAAATCGAGGGCATCGTCGTCAACATCCGTGACATCACCGAACGGGTCGAGGCCGAACAGCGCCTGAGGGAGAGCGAGGCGCTCTACCACACGCTGGCGGAGGCGGCTCCGGTCGGCATCTTCCGCGCCGACACCGGCGGCGCCATGGTGTTCGCCAACCGCCGGCTGATCGCCATGGCCGGCCTGGACGGCACGGAGGCGCCGGGCATGCGCTGGCTGGCGTCCGTGCACCCGGACGACCGCGCCCGGGTCGAGGCCGAGTGGCGCCGCTGCGTCACCGGCAACGCCCCGGTGATCGTCGATTTCCGCTTCGTCGGCCCGGAAGGCACCGCCACGACCGTGCTCCTGCAAAGCGCGCCGCACCACGACGCGGCGGGCTGTCCGCAGGGCTGTGTCGGCACCATCACCGACATGAGCGAGTACGTGCGCACGGCCGAGGCGCTGCTGATGGCCGAGGCGCGCACCAACGCCATCGTCGACGCCGCGGCCGACGCCATCCTGACCATCGACGAGGAAGGCATCATCCAC
>DASPIO010000104.1:0-14005 GCA_035629155.1 Azospirillum sp.
CTGGAGGATCTGGTCGGCGTCACCACCGGCCTGGCCTGGACCGAGGTCGGCGGCGAATTGCTGTCGATCGAGGCGGTGTCGCTGCCCGGCAAGGGCCGCGTGACCACCACCGGCAAGCTGGGCGACGTCATGAAGGAGTCGGTGCAGGCGGCGGAGAGCTACGTCAAGTCGCGCGCCACCGCCTTCGGCATCAAGCCGACGCTGTTCGAGAAGAAGGACATCCACGTCCACGTGCCGGAAGGCGCAACGCCGAAGGACGGCCCGTCGGCCGGCGTGGCGATGATCACCTCGATCGTGTCGGTGCTCACCGGCATTCCCGTGCGCAAGGACGTGGCGATGACCGGCGAGATCACGCTTCGCGGCCGCGTGCTCCCGATCGGCGGTCTGAAGGAAAAGCTGCTCGCGGCACTCCGCGGTGGCCTGAAAAAGGTGCTGATCCCGAAGGACAATGAAAAGGATCTTGCCGACATTCCGGACAACGTAAAGCGTGGTCTGGAAATCATCCCGGTGAATTCTGTGGATGATGTGCTGCGTAACGCGCTGGTTCGGGCGCTTGAACCCATCGAGTGGACCGAGCCGGTGGAAGCCCCTGTCGAGGCTGCGGCCAAGCCGCGGGACGGCGAGGGCACCGGCGAGGTGATCCGGCACTGATCCTGCATAGGGCCGGTTTCGGCCCGAAAAGCGCAGAAATCCGCCTGATTCGCGGCTTCCGCCACCCGTCGGCAATTGACGGGTGGCGGAAGCTGTGTTTAGACTTTGCTCCTACAAGGTCGTGGGGCGGCTTTGTTGTTTAGTTCTTAGTCGTATCGGGAAGGGGGATTGAGTGAACAAGAATGATCTCGTGGCGCATGTCGCCGACGCAGCGGGTCTGTCCAAAACTGATGCGACCAAGGCCGTCGACGCGGTCTTCGAGGGCATCGCGGACTCGCTGAAGAAGGGCGACGAGGTGCGTCTCGTGGGGTTCGGCACCTTCGCCGTTGCCGAGCGCGCCGCCTCTGAGGGGCGCAACCCGCGTACCGGTGAGAAGATCAGCATCCCGGCGTCCAAGCAGCCGAAGTTCAAGCCCGGCAAGAACCTCAAGGACGCGTTGAACTGATCGGGCCTGTTGGCCTAGACTGCAACCGGCCGACGTTCAGGTCGGCCGGTTTCGTTTTTCGCGACTTGGGCACGGTTTCGGGCGATTAGCTCAGCGGTAGAGCATCTCGTTTACACCGAGAGGGTCGGGGGTTCGAAACCCTCATCGCCCACCATGGAAATCAAAGGCTTAGATCCAGATGACGGCCCCGCTTGCGGGCCGTTCTGCGTTTCTGGATAACGGGACACGCGGTCCCGTCCCGCCGTGCCGGTGCACGCTGGGGAACGCCCGCGACACCGCGCGTTGTGAGCGGCGCCGGAACTCTGGTCCGCCGTCAGCTCGCCGTGACCGCTGGAGCAGCGATGGGGTCGCGCTCCAGCAGCGCTTCGGCCTGCTCGGCCGGCGCGGGGCGGGCGTAGAGGAAGCCCTGGCCGTACCTGCATGCGATGTCGCGCAGGAAGTCGGCCTCGGCTGGGGTCTCGATCCCTTCCGCCACCACATCCATGCCCAGGATCGCCGCAAGCGTGGTGACGACCTGGACGATGGCGGCGCTGCCCTCGCCGGTGGCGATGGCCTGCACGAAGCTCTTGTCGATCTTCAGCGTGTCGGCCGGGAAGGTGTGCAGATAGGACAGCGACGAATAGCCGGTCCCAAAATCGTCGATCGACAGGCGCACGTCCATGTCGCGGATGCTCACCAGCAATGCCCGCGCCTTGGCCGGGTCCTGCATCAGCAGGCTTTCGGTGATCTCCAGTTTGAGCGAGGAGGGTGGGATCGCCGTCTCATCCAGCACGCCGCGCACCAGAGACGCCAGATCGTCGTCGCGGAACTGCTGGGAGGAGACGTTGACGGCCATGGACAGCGGCGTCGCTCGTGGGAAGCGCCGCTGCCAGTCGGCCGCCTGCCGTGCCGCTTCGCGCAACGCCCAGCGGCCCATGGGGACGATCAGCCCGCACTCTTCGGCCAGCGGGATGAACTCGGCCGGGGAGACCAGGCCGCGCTCCGGATGCTGCCAGCGCATCAGCGCCTCGAATCCGGCAATGCGTCCGCTGACCAGTTCGACGATGGGTTGGTAGAACAGGCGCAGATGGCCGTGCTCCAGCGCGCGGCGCAGGTCGGTCTCGGTGCGCATCTGCGCCATGGCCTGACGGCGCAGGTTGCCGTCGAACACGTCGATGCGGTTACGCCCGCCGGACTTCGCCCGGTACATGGCGAGGCTGGCGTCGCGCAGCATGTCCTCCGGCCGGTCATAGCCGGTCACGCTGAGCGCGATGCCCAGCGACGCGGTCAGCACCACCTGCTGTCCGTCCAGGGTGATCGGCTGCGCCACCGCCTGGGCCAGCCGCTCGGCGGCATCGATGGCATCGCCCACCGCATCCACGTCGTTCAGCAGCACGCCGAATTCGTCGGCCGACAGGCGGGCCAGCGTGTCGCCCATGCGGCGGTTGCCCTCCAGCCGGGCCGCGATGGTCTTCAGCACCGCGTCTCCGGCGGCCGTGCCCAGCGACTCGTTGACGCCCTTGAAGCGGTCGAGGTCGAGCAGCAGCACCGAGAAGTGCCGCCCGCCGGCGCGGCGCCGGTGATCCAGCGCCTGCCCGACGCGGTCGAGCAGCAGCGTTCGGTTGGCAAGCCCCGTCATCGCGTCGTGGATGGCGTCGAACAGGATCTGCTGCTCGGCTTTCTTGCGGGCGGTGATATCGGTCATCGAGCCCGCCATGCGCACGGCGCGCCCGTCCGGACCGCGCACGGCGAGGCCGCGGGCCAGGAACCAGCGCTCGCCGCCATCGGCGTGGCGCATGCGGAATTCATGCTGGAGGCCGTCGCGCTCGCCGGACAGGTGCAGGTCGACCGCCGTCTTCAGCCCGGCGAGATCCGCGGGCACCACGCGGTCGAACCAGTCGTCGATGCGGGTGCCGACGTTGTCCTCGGCATAGCCCAGCATGGCCTTCCAGCGCGGCGAGTAGTAGACGGCGCCGTCGGCCAGCGTCCAGTCCCACAGCCCGTCGTTGGCGCCGCGCGCGGCGAGCGCATACCGCTCCTCGCTCTGGCGGAGCTGCTGTTCGGCCTGCTTGCGGTCGGTGACGTCGGCCTGGCTACCGACGATGCGGATGGGGGTGCCGGCCTCGTCCAGGACGGCGATGCCGCGGCAGGCCATCCAGCGCACCTTGCCCATCGCGTCGAGCATGCGGTACTCGATCTGGAAGGGTTTGCCATCGCCGTCCGCCTGGGCGTCGAGCGCCGCGCGCAGCCAGATCAGGTCGTCGGGCAGCACGCGGCCCAGCCATTCCTCGGGGCTGTCGCCGATCTCGTGCTCCTCGAAGCCGAGGATCGATTTCCAGCGCGGCGAGTAGTAGACGCTCTCTGCCTTCAAGTCCCAGTCGTAAAGGCCGTCGTTGCTGGCGGCGGCGGCGAGCGCGTAGCGCTCCTCGCTCTGGCGCAGGCGCTGTTCGGCCAGCTTGCGTTCGGTGACATCGGCGACGGAGCCGACGAGGCGGGCGGGCGCGCCATCCTCGTCGCTCACCGCCACGCCCCGGCAGGCAAGCCAGCGCCATCCGGCGCCGCTCCGCACGCGATGCTCGATCTGGAAGGGCACGGAGACGCCGACCATCTGCCCTTCGAACGAGGCGTGCAGCCAGTCCAGGTCGTCGGGGTGGACACGGTCCAGCCAGTCGGACGGACGGTTCAGCCCGTCGCCCGCGGGCAGCCCGAGGAACTCCTTGAACCGGCGCGACAGATACAAGGTGTCCGTGCGCAGGTCCCAATCCCACACGCCTTCGGTCCCCGCCTTTTCGGCCAGCAGGTATCGGTCGATCGGACTGCTCAAGACCCCCTCGTGTCGCGGCACGGACGGCACCGTGGCCGACATTGCTGATTAAAATCGCGGCAAATGCAACCTTGTTCTGCGGGATCGGCCGCCATCTTCAGCGATGTGTCGCGAGGCGCGCAAACTTTGTTCGCGGGCGGGCGACGTGAACCAGCGACGGTCTCGCGGGTTCCTTTCCCATGGCGGGCGGACACGCGGATTGCTAGACCATGGCCATGGAATGGACCGACCAGGGGATCGTCCTGTCGACTCGGCCGCACGGCGACGCGGCGGCGCTGGCCGTGCTGCTGACGCGCGAGCACGGGCGGCACGCCGGCCTCGTGCACGGCGGCCGGTCCAGCCGCCAGCGCGGCAACCTTGAGCCGGGCACGCTGGTCAGTGCCCGCTGGCGCGCGCGCCTGAACGAACACCTCGGCACCCTTACGGTCGAGCCTGTGCGCGGCTATGCCGCCGGCCTGCTCGACGACCCGTTGCGGCTGGCGGCGCTGACGGCGGCCTGTGCGCTGGTGGAAGCGGCGTTGCCCGAGCGCGAGCCGCACCCGGCGCTGTTCGACGGGATGAAGGCACTGCTGGAGGTGCTGGACGAGGCGCCGGCCTGGCCTGAAGCTTACGTGCGCTGGGAAGTCGGCCTGCTGGGCGAACTGGGGTTCGGCCTCGACCTCGACCGCTGCGCGGTGACCGGCAGCAACGATTATCTGGCGTTCGTCAGCCCGCGCACCGGGCGCGCCGTGTCGGCGGTGGTGGGCGAGCCGTTCCGCGACCGGCTGCTGCCGCTGCCGGGCTTCCTGATCGGCCGCGGCCTGGGCGGGCCGGGGGAGGTGACGGAGGGGCTGCGCCTGACCGCCTTCTTCCTGGAGCGGCATCTGCTCAACGCGCCGTTGCCGCCGGCCCGCGTCCGTCTGGCGGAACGGCTGGGGCGGTCGGCCTGACGCTTCGCGCGAGCATTCGCGCCGTCCGTGACAACCGCTGTTGGATTCGCTAGCGTGCCTTCGGTTTTCAGCGGGGGAGGGAAGCATGCCGGGTGGGTTCGCGCACCTGACGGCCATCAGCGAGTTGCGCAGCCGGCTCGACGATCTGGACATGCCCGGACCGGCCATGGCTGCCGTGGCGCAGAACCTGCGTTTCTGCGAACTGGGTGCGGTCAGCCCGGACTATCCCTATCTGGCGCCCGTCGGCAAATCGAAGGCGTGGGCCGACCGTATGCATTACGAGCGCACCGGCGGCGTGATCAGGGCGGCAGCACAGCGCGTGCGCGCGCTCGATCCGGCGCGGCGCGCGCCGGCGCTCGCATGGCTGCTGGGCTACACGTCGCACGTGGCGCTGGACCTGTCGATCCACCCGGTCGTCGAGCGACGCGTCGGCCCCTACCAGGGCAACGAGACGGCGCACCGCGACTGCGAAATGCACCAGGACGTCCACGTCTTCCAACGGGTCAATCTCGGCGGACTCGGTCCGGCGGCCTTCGTGCGCTCGGGCATCGCATGGTGCGACGACAGCCGCCACATGGACACGGTGACATCCGTGTTCGAAGGGGCGCTGGCCGACACGCACCCGGACCTGTCCGCCGAGAGCCCGCCGAACGTGGCGCTCTGGCACGAGGGCTATACCCGGATCGTCGACGTGGTGGACAGCGCCATACGCTACGTCCCCTTCGCCCGCCACCTGCTGGACGGCCACGCCGTGTTCTATCCCGCGCTGGAGGACCTGAACCGGACGTACATCGACGACCTCGACACGCCGTACGGGCGGCAGGACTACGACGCGGTGTTCGACTGGGCCGTCGGCAATGTCGGGCGCTGGTGGGAGGCGGTGGCGCGGGGCGTCTACGACGACCCGGCGGCGCTCGACGCTATCGTCGATGCCAACCTGGACACGGGCCGCCGCGACGGCGCCTACGTGTTCTGGACCGAACCCGCCATCGCCTGAGGGGCTTGACACCCATGCGCCACCTGACCGTCGCCGTCATGCTGTCCACCATGCTGTTCGCCCCGATCACGCAGGCGGACGAGGTCGCCGCGCTCGGCAACCCGTTGCGCTACATCGCCAGCGCGGTGGACGGTGCCGTGCGCTACGATCCCGGTGCGGCCGACCTCACCGGCATGCCGCTCATCGAGTACGCGACGAAGAACGACACGACGCTGCTGGCGCCGTTCCGCGACTCCGCGCGCTACACGCTGGACGCGCGGCGCGACGGCCGGCACTCCGCCGTGCTGCTGTGCGCGGGCGACACCGCGCTGTACGAGGATGCCGGCTGCACCGGCCCCATGGACTGGAACGGCGTGGCGGAGCCGCGCCCGTGCGGCTTCGCGCTCGACCTGCCGCAGGTCTGCGCGCGGCCGGCGAAGCATTAGTCCGGCGGCACCGCCTCGGCCACGAGGCGGGCGCCCAGCGCGCCCATGACGGCGCCGGCCAGCCGGTCGATCCAGTTCTTGGAACGCAGGTAGGCGGCGCGCGGGCGGGGCGCCGAGAAGGCGACCGCCACCACCGTGTACCACCCCGCCTCGATCAGGAAGACCAGCGGCGGCAGCGCCAGGACCACCCACGGCGGCGGGTGTTCCGGCAGCAATGCTGCGAAGATGCTGCCGTAGACGATCGCCGTCTTCGGGTTGCTGAGCTGGGTCGCCAGCCCGAACACCAGGGAGCGGCCGAACCCGCCCGCCGCGCGCTCGCCGGATTCGGCCACGACGATCGGCTGCGCGGCGCCTTGCCAGAGCCGGTAGGCGAGGTACAGCAGGTACGCCCCGCCGGCCAGCTTGAGCGCCAGATACAGCCAGCCCACCTGCGCCAGCACCGCGTGCAGGCCGAACAGCGCCAGGGCCGCGAAGACCACGCCGCCGATCCCCATGCCCAGCGCCGCCGCCACCCCGTTGCGCCGCGACACGGCGATGGCCGTGCGGGCCACCACCACGAAGCTCGGCCCCGGGCTGGCGGCGCCGACGGCGAGCGCGGCGAGGATGCTGAGGAAGGCGACGGCGGCGTCCATGGCGGGCTCCGGAAAGGGCTCGGGGAGGGGGGAATGGTACAGTCGCGCCGTCGCGCCTGTCACGCGTTCCTGCCGTCCCGAATGAGAACAAATATAGAACACGTTCCGCTGGATTTTCGCCCCGGATCTGGCTAGGGTGCGCGCATGAAGACACCCGTGCCAGCATCCGAAATCCTGGACAAACCGCTCGCCGAGGCGCTTGGCGAGCGCTACCTGAGCTATGCGCTCTCCACCATCATGGCGCGCTCGCTGCCCGACGTGCGCGACGGGCTGAAGCCGGTGCACCGGAGGCTGCTCTTCGCCATGAACGAGCTGCGCCTGAACCCCGACACGCCGCCCAAGAAGTCGGCCCGCGTGGTCGGCGACGTCATCGGTAAGTATCACCCGCACGGCGACACAGCGGTGTACGACGCGCTCGTCCGCCTGGCGCAGGACTTCGCGGTGCGCTACCGGCTGATCGACGGCCAGGGCAACTTCGGCAATGTCGACGGCGACAACGCCGCGGCCATGCGATACACCGAGGCGCGCCTGACCGAGGTCGCCAAGGCTCTGCTGGAAGGCATCGACGAGGACGCGGTCGACTTCCGCGCCACCTACGACGGCGACGGGGAGGAGCCGGCGGTGCTGCCGGCCAACTTCCCCAACCTGCTGGCCAACGGGTCCAGCGGCATCGCCGTGGGCATGGCGACCAACATCCCCCCGCACAACGTGGGCGAGATCTGCAACGCGCTGCGCCTCGTGCTGAAGCACAAGCAGGACGTGGTCAAGGCGCGCGCGGTGGGCCGGGAAGACCCGGCCAAGCCGCGGATCGAGGACCTCGTCTCGCTGATGTCCGGGCCGGACTTCCCAACGGGCGGCGTGCTGGTCGAACCGCGCGCCAGCGTGGTGGAGACCTACCGTACCGGCCGCGGCTCCTTTCGCCTGCGCGCCCGCTGGCACAAGGAGCCGCTGGGGCAGGGCACCTGGCAGATCGTCGTCACCGAGATCCCCTATCAGGTGCAGAAGGCACGGCTGGTCGAGAAGATCGCCGAGTTGCTGACCGCGCGCAAACTGATCCTGCTGGAGGACGTGCGCGACGAGTCGGCGGAGGACATCCGCCTCGTCCTCGTGCCCAAGAGCCGCAATGTGGATCCCGAGGTCCTGATGGCCTCGCTGTTCCAGGCCACCGACCTGGAGATCCGCTTCGCCATGAACATGAACGTGCTGGACAAGGACAACGTCCCGCGCGTGATGAACCTGTTCGAGGTGCTGGACGCTTTCCTCGACCACCGGCACGAGGTGCTGGTCCGCCGCTCCAACAACCGGCTGCGGCAGATCGACCATCGGCTGGAGGTGCTGGGCGGCTACCTGATCGCCTACCTGAACCTGGACGAGGTGATCCGCATCATCCGCGAGGAGGACGAGCCGAAGCAGGAACTGATGCGCGCCTTCGAGCTGACCGAGGTGCAGGCCAACGCCATCCTCGACATGCGCCTGCGCAACCTGCGCAAGCTGGAGGAGTTCGAGATCCGCAAGGAGCACGGCGGGCTGACGGCCGAGAGGGCGGAGCTGGTCGAACTGCTGGGCGACGAAACCCTGCGCTGGAAGCGCATCGGCAAGGAGACGGACGACACCCGAAAGCGATTCGGCGACGACCGCCGGACCGAGGTGGCCGACGCCCCCGCCGCCATCGAGGTGCCGCTGGACGCCATGGTGGAGCGGGAGCCGCTGACCGTGCTGTGCTCGGACAAGGGCTGGATCCGCGCCGTGCGCGGCCACCTGGACGACGCCGGCATTGCCGAGCTGAAGTACAAGGAGGGTGACAAGCACCGCTTCGCCATCCGCTGCGAGACGACGGACAAGATCCTGGTCTTTGGCAGCAACGGCAAGTTCTTCACGCTGGCCGCCGACAAGCTGCCGCGCGGCCGCGGCTTCGGCGAGCCGGTGCGCCTGATGATCGACCTGGGCAACGACGCCGATATCGTCGAACTGTTCAAGCACCAGAGCGACCGCAAGCTGATCGTCGCCTCCGAGGACGGCCGCGGCTTCCAGGTGGAGGAGAACGAGGTGCTGGCGCAGACCCGCGCCGGCAAGCAGGTGTTGAACCTGGAGGACGGCAAGGCGGCGCGCGTCTGCGTGCCGGTGGAGGGCGACCACGTCGCCGTCATCGGCAACAACCGCAAGCTGCTGGTCTTCCCGCTGTTCGAGCTGCCGGTT
The DNA here is from genome assembly GCA_035629155.1 of Azospirillum sp. GTDB lineage: Bacteria > Pseudomonadota > Alphaproteobacteria > Azospirillales > Azospirillaceae > Azospirillum. The sequence continues at coordinate 9,079 of DASPIO010000104.1, forward strand.
CTGGCCCGCGGCAAGGGCGTGCAGCTGCAGAAATACAAGGATGGCAGCCTGTCCGACGTGAAGACCTTCACGCTGGCCGACGGCCTGTCGTGGAACCTGGGCGACCGGGTGCGCGTCGAATCCAACATCAGGAACTGGCTGGCCAGTCGCGCCGGAGTCGGTCATCTGCCGCCCAACGGCTTTCCGAAGAACAACAGGTTCTCGTGAACGGCCTTCGGCTCTCCTCCGACGTCGCCGGGGGAGAGCCGAAGGCCGCGAAATTCCCCCGATTTGGTATGACCAGACGTTGCTTATGCTTGATACCACCCATGCGTTTCCGGCATAGTTGCGTCCTGCAAAGACGCCGGGCGCGGTCGGCTTTACCGCCGCCGCCGGACACGGGGCGACAAATCGGGGGAGGAGCGGCGTGACCTTACGGGTTCCGTGCGGGATGGTCGAATCGACGTCCGCACCACGTTCCACGGCCTCCATTGCATCCGCACCTGCCGGTCGCCGCGCCGCCATCCCGTCGTGGGCTGGTGACGGCCGGGCGCCATAAAACTCGCGCGACAAGCGACAACCAGGGAGTCTCCTTCATGAAGCGTCGTCAATTCCTCGCCACCGCTGGTGTCGGCGCCGCCGCCAGCACCATCGCCGCCCCGGCGATCGCGCAGAGCGCGCCGGAAATCCAGTGGCGTTGCGCTTCCAGCTTTCCGAAGAGCCTGGACACCATCTTCGGCGCTGCCGAAACGGTCGCGAAGATGGTTTCCGAGGCCACCGACGGCAAGTTCCAGATCCGCGTCTTCGCCGGTGGTGAGATCGTCCCCGGCCTGCAGGTGCTGGACGCCGTGCAGAACAACACCGTGCAGTGCGGCCACACGGTGTCCTACTACTACGTCGGCAAGGATCCGGCCCTGGGCTTTGACTCGGCCATGCCGTTTGGCCTGAACGCCCGCCAGCAGATGGCGTGGATGACGCACGGCGGCGGTCTCGAGCTGATGCGCGAGGTGTTCAAGGCCTACAACATCGTGCAGTTCCCGGCGGGCAACACGGGCACGCAGATGGGCGGCTGGTTCCGTAAGGAGATCAAGACCGTCGACGACTTGAAGGGCTTGAAGTTCCGCGTCGGCGGCTACGCCGGCAAGGTGCTCGCCCGCCTGGGCGTGGTGCCGCAGCAGATCGCTGGCGGCGACATCTACCCGTCGCTGGAGAAAGGCACCATCGACGCGGCGGAGTGGGTCGGCCCGTACGACGACGAGAAGCTGGGCTTCAACAAGGTCGCCAAATACTACTACTACCCGGGTTGGTGGGAAGGCGGCCCGCAGGTCTCGCTGATGGTGAACCAGGGCGAGTACGACAAGCTCCCGAAGTCGTACAAGGCCATCCTCGACGCGGCGTGCGCCTACGCCAACACGTCGATGCTCGGCAAGTACGACGTGCAGAACATGGACGCGCTGAAGCGTCTCGTCGGCTCCGGCACGTCGCTGAAGCCCTTCCCGCGCGAGGTCATGCAGGCCTGCTATCAGGCGGCCTTCGACACGTATGAGGAAGACGCCAAGACCAACGAGAAGTTCAAGAAGGTCTACGAGGCCTGGCGCAAATTCCGCGACGAGGAGTACCTGTGGTTCCGCGTCGCCGAGTACACCTTCGACAGCTTCGTCTATTCGGCTCCGCCGCCGAAGAAGTCGTAAGCGGTCCACGCTCCGGCTGAAACGGAAAAGCCCCGCGAGAGCGGGGCTTTTCTTTTGGCTCAGAGCGGCTCCGACTGCGCCAGATTGCCGATGTCGCGGTCCTGTAGCCGCCAGCGGTGTTCGTTCTTGCTGTAGATGCTCACGGGACCACGCTCGAACGCCTCGCCGGTCCAGGAGCGAACCTCCAGCGTCAGCTCCGGCATGGCGACGGTGATGATGTTGTAGGCGTTGGCCTCGTTGCGCAGGCGGGTGGAGGTGGCGGTGGATGCCTGCGCCACCAGGATCGAGCGCGCTACCTGGGTGTGGAAGGCCGCCAGTTCGCCCGAATAGGCGCGGTGAAGGTGGCCAGCCAGCAGCAGATCGACACCGCACGCCTCCAGGGCCGGCAGCGCCAGCTTGTGGCGGTCGACCAGCCGCGTCCTCGGCGCGTCGGGTGGCGGCAGGAACGGGTGGTGGGTGAAGACGATCTTGAAGACGTGCGGCGGCAGCTCGTCGAACACCTCGCGGATGCGGGCGATCTGGGCGCGGTTGATGCGCCCGTGCGAGAAGTCGAGGATGACCGAACGCGCGGTGTTCAGCCCCAGCACGGCGATCTCCGCATCCACGTGCAGCGGGCTAAGGTCGCGGCTGATGTAGCGCTTGTAGTAGCGGAACGGGTCGAGGAAGCGGCGCAGGATGTTGTAGACCGGGATGTCGTGGTTGCCCGGCACCACCAGATAGGGGAAAGGCAGGCGCTCCAGGAAGGCCTGCGCGTCCTTGAACATGGTGCGTTTGGCCCGCTGCACGAGGTCGCCGGAAATGATCACTAGGTCCGGCCGGCGCGCCATCAGGTCGGCCAGCAGTCCCTCCACCACCCGCGGGTCGATGCGGCCGAAATGCAGGTCGGAGATGTGGGCGAGCGTCCTCATGCCATGTCGGCCTCATGGCTCCGGGGGGCGCGGGTAGAGCATCTTGAGCGCCTTCGGCCGGATCCGGTAGACGAGCGGCGGCGTGAGGCGGCGCACCTCCCCGTCGTTGGCGACGCGCAGGTGCCGGCGCCGGCTGTCCACGGTCAGCGTCGTGGCGTGCAGCGTTTCCAACTCGCCGTCCTGCTGCCAGGTTCCAAGCGCCATGCCGGCCAGCAGCCGGACGAGCCCCCACTTGCTGCGGTGGCGCGCCACATAGATGCCCAGCGTCCCGGAGTCGAGGACGGAGCGCCGCACAACCGGCCCCCAGCCCTCGTCATAAGGGTTGTTGGACACCGCCAGCACCGGCGTGCGCACGCGCCTCGGCCCATCGCCGATGTCGAGATGCACGTCGAGCAGGGGGAAGTCGTGCACCGCCTTGACCAATGCCAGTGCCATGGCCGGCCACTTGCGCAGGCCGTGGCGGCGGCGCTGTTCCTCGCGCTCCTGCACCACGCGCGGATAGAAGCCGAGAATGGAGGCGTTGAGGAAGACCTCGCCGTTGACCTCGGCCACGTCCATGGGGCGCACGCCGCCCTGTGCCACGGCATGCACCGCCGCATCCAGGTCGAGCGGGGTGCCGAGATCGCGTGCCAGCAGGTTCATGGTGCCCAGCGGCAGCACGCCGAGGGTCTTGCCGGTCGGCATCACGGCGTTGACGGCGCTGAGGATCGTGCCGTCGCCGCCGCCGACCACGACGGTTTCGGCGTCCGACGACGCGGCGTTGCGGATGGCGTCGGCGCAGCCCTCGGCCCTGGCGCTGTGCACTTCCACCTCGGCGCCGGTGCGGCGGAAGGCGGCCTCGATCGTCTGCACGGCCTCGTCGAGCGGCAGGCCCAGCAAGGTGCCGGCGGACTGGTTGAGAACGACGGCGACCTTCATCGCTGGGAACCCCTGTTGCAGCTCTGTCTCAGCATGGCTCGTGCGGCGGAACGGGAAAAGGGCGGAGGTGTTCCGCGCGGCCGCCGGAAGCTTGGCGCGGTGGGAGGCGCTCACTTGTAAACGGAATTTCATGCGGTAAGGACATTCGAATGTTACAGTGTTCCGCAGCCGCGCGCGGGCGGCTGAAATCACGCACGAAAATCCGACGGACGACGGGCACTTTCCGGGCGGACGACCGTTAATGACGGAAAATCCTCGCGGGACTTGTCTCAAAAACCCGGAGGGTGTGGCGCGCGACCTGGAGCCGCGCCGTGCCGGGGCGAACGGGACGGGGAGGACGGACATGGCGACGGTGGCTTTCATCGGCCTGGGCAACATGGGCCTGCCCATGGCGGTCAATCTGCTCAAGACCGGTCACCGGGTGATCGGTTACGACGTAGCCGCGGCGTGCCTGGAAAAGGCGCGCGTCGCGGGGGCGGAGGCCGCCGGGAGCGCGGCGCAGGCGGTGGCGCAAGCGGACGTGGTGATCACGATGCTGCCCACCGGGCGCGAGGTGCGCGAGATCTATGCGGGATCCGGCGCGTTGATCGGCGCGGCGCGCCGGGACGCGCTGCTGGTCGACTGCTCCACCATCGACATCGAGACGGCCCGCGCCGTCGCGGCGCAGGCGCGCAAGGCCGGGTACGACATGGTCGATGCGCCGGTGTCCGGCGGCACCATCGGGGCGGAGGCTGCGACGCTGACCTTCATGGTCGGCGGCGAGCCGGAAGCGTTCGGGCGGGCCGAGCCCATCCTGTCCGCCATGGGCCGCGCGGTGATCCACGCCGGACCCAGCGGCACCGGGCAGGCGGCCAAGATCTGCAACAACATGATTGCCGGCATCACCATGATCGGTGTGTCGGAGGCCTTCGTCCTGGCCGAGGCGCTTGGCCTGGACGCGCACAAGTTGTTCGACGTCGCGTCCAAGTCATCGGGGCAGTGCTGGGCGCTGACCACCTATTGCCCGGTGCCGGGCCCGGTGCCCGGCTCCCCGGCGAATCGCGGGTACGAGGGCGGATTCGCGGCCGGCTTGATGCTCAAGGACTTGCGGCTGGCGCAAATGGCCGCGATGCAGAGCGGCGCGGCGACGCCGATGGGTGCCGAAGCCGCCGCGATGTATGCGCTTTTCTGCAATTCGGGACGGTCCGGTATGGACTTTTCCGCGATTATTAAGATGATTGCGGGCGAATGATCGGTTAACGTGTTGTTAGCTGTGTGGGACGGTCCGTGCGCGGGCCGGCGATGTGGTTGCAGCGTTCAGGTACGAGCCAAAGGAGACCGCGGTGCGCAAACCCTACTACGAGAGCATCCTCTTGATCGAAAGGCTCCACCGCCACTTTCTCGAGGTGCTCAAGACCGAGCTCGACCGGCTCGGCATCCAGGATATAAACA
>DASPIO010000105.1:0-16556 GCA_035629155.1 Azospirillum sp.
ATGATCTCGCCCTCCTGGGGCTTCTCCTTCGCGGTGTCGGGGATGATGATCCCGCCCTTGGTCTTGGTGTCGGACTCCAGACGCTTGACGACGACCCGGTCGTGCAGCGGACGGAACTTCATGATGCGTGCCTCCTGAGATAAGGCTCATTAAGGAATACGGTTGCGGGGATGCCGCTTGTTAGCACTCACCCCCGGTGAGTGCCAGACAGCTAATCGAGTGGCGCGCGGGATTCAAGAGGGTCGTTTTTACATTTGTGCGAAATCCTGGCAGCACTCGCCCGACCATGCTGCTAATAGATTGATTTGGAACGATATTTTCTGTTGCGCGTTAATCAGGGGGACGGCACACTGGCGGAAAACGACACACATCGGGCGCGCCGCCAGGACCCACCACGACGGAGGTTCCGCATGACCGGACTGGCCCTTCAGCTGCGCGACTACCGACTGACCACCGCCGAGATCCTGTACCACCTGCCGGACCATCCGGCGCTGCTGCAAAGCTACATCTGGCAGGACCTCGACCTCGCCCCCGAATACCCCGTGCTGCGTCGCTTCCTGACCTTCTGGGAGAAGAACCTGGAGGGCCGGCTGCATTCCGTGAAGCTGGCCACCACGCGCCTGATCACGCCGGGCGAGATGCGGCACGTGAACGCGGAGTTCCGCTGGCACTGAGGGCCGTGGGCGCGGCTTTTTTCGAGCGCGGTTTTTTACGGGGGCTGTGACCGCCATCACAGCCACCCCCTCGCATTCATGTAAAATTTTACGCAATTACTTGACACCGTCGCGCGAGGAGATTTGCCGTGATGTGCCAGTATGAGAAGGAGCATGACCCGTGGTTCAGCCGGGCCGTTCTGGAGTTTGCAACCATAGCCGGGCTGTTCGCCATGCTGTTCGGCCTATTCTTCCTGCTGAAGGCCCTGGAGGAACTGCCGCGCTGACGAAGCCGGCGGTACCATACACGGCCATGTGTCGCATTTCGTCGCATATTTTAAATTTCCGGAGGGCTTGCGATCGATTAGGCTCGGGGCGTCTTTCGCCTGCAAGGAGCCAGAACGCCATGCCGACCTCCACCGCCACCAAGCCGGTCTGCCAGGCCGCCGTCGACCTGGTGAAGCACTTCGAAGGCCTGTACCTGACCGCCTACAAATGCCCGGCCGGCGTGTCGACCATCGGCTACGGCCACACCGCCGGCGTGCAGATGGGCCAGACCATCACCCAGGCGCAGGCCGACGACTTCCTCCAGCAGGACCTGACGTCCGCCGCCGCGCAGGTGGACCGGCTGGTGAAGGTGCCGCTGAACGACGACCAGCGCGGCGCGCTGGCCAGCTTCGTGTTCAACCTGGGGGCCGGCAGCCTGCAGGAATCCACCCTGCTGAAGCTGCTGAACGCCAAGAACTACGAGGGTGCCGCCGGCGAGTTCGGCAAGTGGGTGTATTGCAGCGTGGGCGGCGTGAAGAAGCAGCTCCCCGGCCTCGTCGCCCGCCGCGCCGCCGAATCCGCCCTGTTCCAGAGCGACACCGCCCAGGCCCAGGCGGGCGTGACGGAGGGGTGAGCGCCAGCGAAAGCCCGAAGCCCAACGCTTCGCCTACCGCCGCGCCCCCATGGCGCGCAGGCAGCGGTCGATCCAGAGCGCCGTCAGCTTCTCCTGCACGGCGTTCTGGGCAAGGCGCTGGTTGAGGCCGGCGAAGTCGACGCGGTCGAGGTCCTGGTCCTGGTTGAAGCAGGAAAAGACCACGCTTTCCTCGCCGGTGGCGGGGTCGACGTGGCGTTGCAGGCACTGGGCGCAGATCTCCTTCATCATGCATTGCATGGGGGAGTTGATGGAGCCGATCGCCGTGTGCCCCGGCTTCAGGTACGGCTTCAGCACGCCGTGCCGCGCCGCCCCCACCGCCGCCATCATGCGGTCGGAGCCGATGGCGATCAGGCGGTCCACCTCGGACAGCGGGATGTCGGCGGCGCCCAGGGCGCCGGAGGCGTAGGCGTGCATGGCCTGCACGATGTTGCCGACGACGGTCAGGTCGCCGGGTCTCGTGGGCGTGAAGCCCGGCGCCTCGTCGCAGCACCACACCACGCGGTCGGCCGCGGCCTCGATCTGTTCGGTCTTGTAACGATCCGCGATCGTCTTGTATCCGGCGAAGTAGACGACACGGCAGCCCCTGGCCCGCGCCGCCTGCCCGATGGAGAACAGCACGGCGTTGCCCAGCCCGCCGCCGACCAGCGCCAGCGTGCCGCCGGAGGGGATCTCGGTGGGCGCGCCGGTCGGGCCCATGACGACGACCGGGTCGCCGGTCTTGAGCACGGCGCACAGGTCCGACGACCCGCCCATCTCCAGCACGATCAGCGACAGAAGGCCCCTGGCCTTGTCCACCCAGGCGCCGGTCAGCGCCAGCCCTTCCATGGCCAGCGTCGTGTTGCAGGAACGGTAGGCGAGGGTTTCGTAGTTCTGCAGGCGGTAGAATTGTCCGGGTTCGAAACGGCGCGCGGCGGCCGGGGCCTTCACCACCACCTCGACGATGGTGGGGGTGAGGCGGGTGACGCTGTGGACGGACGGGCGCAGGATGGCGTTCAGCTCCTGCGCCAGTTGCGGCGCCGGCACCGGCGTGGGCGAGCGTTTGGCCAGCGCGCGGCTGACGACGGGATAGCCGCGCTTCGCCCCGCCCATCGCCTTCACCACGTTGCCGGAGAAGGACGGGTGCAGGTCGCCGAAGAAGGAGAGAAAGCGGCCGTCCGGCGCCCGGCTCATCAGCACGTGCGCCGCGGCAGGCTTCGCCATGCGCTCCGGTGTCACCGGAGCGCCGTTCTCGTCCAGCGCGCGGAAGGTGCGGCCGTCCAGTTCCACCCAGTCCGGTTCCTCGCGGGCCAGCACCGTGTTGGGCTGGGTCCCGGCGGCGACCAGGATGGTGCGCGCGGGCAGCACCGCCTCGGAGCCGTCCGCGCGGCTTACGCGCAGGGCCATTGCGGAACCGGAAGCATCGATCTCGACGGCCTGCGGGGTGACGGATTCGACGAAGCGGATGCCCTCCTCCAGGCCCTTCGCCACCTCCTCGTGGTTCAGGGTGTAGCTGGGCGCGTCGATCAGGCGGCGGCGGTAGGCGATGGTGGCGCCGCCCCAGCCGTCGAGCAGCGCGCCGACGCGCGGCGGGCGGTTCGCCGCCGTGGCGGCGGCGCGTTCGGCGCGGATCGCGCGGGCGTGTGAGAGGAACTCGTCGGCGGTGGTGGCCTCCTCCGCCGTCCAGCGGGCGCGCACGGCGTCCTCCCCGCGCTCGGCCGCCAGGGTCTCGTACCGGCTGAGAAACTTTTCGACCTGGACGGGGTAGTAGGCCAGCGCCTCGGTGGCGGTGTCGATGGCGGTGAGGCCGCCGCCGATGACGACGATGGGCAGGCGGACCTGCAGGTTGGCGACGGATTCCGTCTTGGCGGCGCCGGTCAGCTGCAGCGCCATCAGGAAGTCCGACGCCTGCCGCACGCCGCGCGCCAGGCCGTTCCTCATCGGCACCACGGTGGGCTTGCCGGCCCCCATGCACAAGGCGATGTGGTCGAAGCCCAAGGCAAACGCGTCGTCGATGGTGAGCGTGCCGCCGAAGCGCACCCCGCCGACGATGGTCATGCGCCGGCGCCGCTCCAGCAGCAGCCGCACCACCTTGAGGAAGTTCTTGTTCCAGCGCACGGTGATGCCGTATTCGGCCACGCCGCCGAAGCCGGCCATCACGCGCTCGTCCAGCCGGTCGAACAGGTCGCGCACGTCGCGCACCGGGCGGAACGGCACGCGCTTGCCGCTGGGCAGCACGCCGGACAGGTCGGCCGGCAGCGGCTCGATCTTCAGCCCGTCGATGCCGACCACGGCGTGGCCGTCGTTCATCAGATGGTGCGCCAGCGTGAAACCGGCCGGCCCCAGCCCGACGACCAGCACCTTGTAGCCGCTCTCCGCCCGCATCACCGGGCGCTTGAGGTCGAGCGGGTTCCAGCGCGTGAGCAGGCCATAGACCTCGAACCCCCAGGGCAGCTCCAGCACGTCCTTCAGCGTGCGTGTTTCCGCCTGCGGAATGTCCACCGGCTCCTGCTTCTGGTAGATGCACGACTTCATGCAGTCGTTGCAGATGCGGTGCCCGGTGGCGGCGCACAGGGGGTTGTCCACCACCACCATGGCCAGCGCGCCGATCGGCACCGCCTGGGCCTTCAGGCTGTGCATCTCCGAGATCTTCTCGTCGAGCGGGCAGCCGTGCAGGGTCACGCCGAAAGCGCTCCTGGCGTACGCACCGGTCTTGCGGTCGCGGAGGCCGTGGGAGCAACTGTCCTTGCCCTGCTCGTGGCACCAGATGCAGTAATTCGCCTCGTCCAGCGCCCCTTCCAGGTCGGTGCCGGGGTCGGTCAGGTGAAAGCCCTGGCGGGCGCGCCGTTTTCCTTCCGGCAACGCAACGGCCGGCAGCCCGTGCAGGTCGACCGGGTCGGCCGGGACGAGGTGGAGCGGGTCGGTCCGGTGGGGAAGCTGGAACAGCACGCCGGCGCCGTGGCGGGTGCGGCCGGCCTCGCTGAACAGCGCCCAGGCGGCGTAGCGGGCGGCGCCTTCCAGCCGGTCGGCGTGGTCCGATTCGGCGTCCATCCAGGCCAGCACCTGCCGGGCGAAGCCGATCTCGCTCAGCGGTTCGCCCAGCCAGTCCTCCATCAACGCGGTCAGCTCGGCGCCGTCGAGAGCGGCAGCCTGCTCCGCCGGGACCGCCCTGGCGGCGCGGCGCTGCACGAACAGGCGCTTGGCGGCGTAGAGCGGGGCCAGTTCGTAGTGGCGGGCGCGCAGCTCGTTCAACTCGTTCCGGATGCCGAACAGCTCGCCCAGGAAGTCGTCCAGGTGGGGGGCGACGGCGATCAGCAGCGCGCTTTCGGCGGCGCCGTCCAGCGCGTCGGGTACGTCGCGGGCGGCGGTGAGGCGTTCGGCCAGCGCCGGGTCGGCCGCCGCCAGATGGCCGAGGAAGGCGCGGTCGAGCGCCAGCAGGCCGTCGCGCTCGTAAAGGTCAGCAAAACCAAGGCCGAAGCCAAGAATCAGGTCTGCCATGCCGCAACCATCCGCCGCCGGGATTGCCGATCATTTCACGCCAACGTGCGCGCCAATGCACGAGATTTCGTAGGGCTCCGGGCATTTGACGCATGGGGGATGCACGCACCATATCTTTCGCCAACAAAGAGAAACAGGCGAGGGGCTGCCTTTGACCACCGTGACTTATGACGCGCCGGCGCGCGTCGTCCCCGACACGCGGCCGGTCGCCGTCTGGCTGCTGGTGTGCTGCGCGATGGTGCTGGCGATGGCGGTGATCGGCGCCATCACGCGGCTGACCGAATCCGGGCTGTCGATGGTGGAATGGAAGCCGCTGATCGGCTTCATCCCGCCCCTGGGCGAGACGGAATGGCAGCGCGTCTTCGAGCTGTACAAGCAGACGCCGGAGTACCGCATTTTCAACGCCGGCATGGACCTGGACGGCTTCCGGCGGATCTTCTGGTGGGAGTGGTTCCACCGCCTGTGGGGCCGGCTGATCGGCGTGGCGTTCCTGCTGCCGTTCCTGTGGTTCCTGGTGCGCGGCATGATCCCGCGCAGGCTGGCGCCGAAGCTGGCCGGGCTGTTCGTGCTGGGCGGGCTGCAGGGCGCCATCGGCTGGTTCATGGTGATGAGCGGCCTGTCGGATGCGCCGAACGTCAGCCACTACCGGCTGGCGCTGCACCTGGGCGCGGCGATCCTGATCTACGCGCTGATGCTGCGGGTGGCGCTGGGCCTGCTGGACCCGCTGCCGCTGGCCGGATGGCGGGCCGAGGCGGCGCCGTTGCGCCGGCACGCGCGCTGGGCGCTGGCGGCGGTGGCGGCGACCATCGCCTGGGGAGCGTTCGTGGCGGGCATCCGCGCGGGCTACGCCTACAACACGTTCCCCGACATGGCCGGGCACTGGTTCCCGCCGGAGATGGCGAACCTCAGCCCGTGGTGGCTGAACGCGCTGGAGAACACGGCGGCGGTGCAGTTCATCCACCGTTGGCTGGCTCTGGGCACCGGCGCGCTGGTTCTGGCGCTGGTCGGGCGCGTGCACGTGGCGCGGCTGCCGGGCCGGGCGCGCCGCGTGGCGTCGCTGCTGGGGGCGATGATCCTGGCGCAGATCGGGTTGGGCGTCGCCACGCTGCTGACGGTGGTGTGGATCCCGGTGGCGGCGGCGCACCAGGCCGGGGCCATCCTGGTGGTGACGCTGCTGGTCTGGCTGCTGCACGAACTGCGGCCGCTGGGGCAGCGGGCGGGAACCGGAGCGGCGGCGCGCGGTTGAGTCGTTTCGGATCCATAAGTGTTGTTGGCCACCATGTCCGTCGATGATTTCACGCCGCCGGGCGACCCGCGCCGCCCGGAAGACCACGGCCCCCGCACCGACGCGGCCACCGCCACCGCCCGCATCGCCACCGGCAAGGCCGGCGAGACCGGACGCGCCTGGGCGTGGGGTGCCGCGGTGCTGGCGATCCTGGTGCTGGCGGTGATCTTCGTGACGACGGGGTGAAAGCCCTTCCCCCACCTCCGGCGGGGGAGGGATTCGAATTCATTACGGCACCCCAACGACCGCGCGCAGCGGCAGGTGGTCGGACGCGCGGCGGGTCACGGCCGTGCGCACCGCCTCGAACGCGCACAGCTTCAGGCCGCCGCGCACGTAGAGGCGATCCAGGCGCAGCGTCGGCAGACGGGCGTGGAAGCTGCGCGGGCTGGCCCAGTCCTCGAACGCGTCGGCGAGGCGGCGCAGGCGCGGCGAGGTCGGCGTCCATTCGTTGAAGTCGCCCATGAAGACCGTGGGCAGGTCCGGCCGCTCCTCGACCACGCCGAGGATGCGGGCGATCTGGTTGGCGCGCTCCCACGGGTCGAGGCCGAGGTGGGCGGCGATGATGCGCACGGGGCTGCCGTTCACGGCCAGCACCGCCTCGATCCCGCCGCGCGGCTCGCGCCGGCCGACGCAGAGGTCGAGCGGACGCACCGACAGCACCGGCAGGCGGGTGAGCAGCGCGTTGCCGTAGTGCGCGCGGGCATGGTGCTTGGTGGGCGCGGCGTAGGGGGTGAGGCCGGTCGCCTTGCCCAGGTAGTCGAACTGGTCGAGCCCGACCTCGCCCCGGTGGTGCCAGCCGACCTCCTGAAGGCCGATGACGTCGACGTCCAGGCTGCGGATCACCTCGGCGATGCGGTCGGGGGCGAAGCGGGCGTCGAGCCCGACGCAGGAATGGATGTTCCAGGTGGCGATGCCCAGCGTGGACATGCCTTCCGGCACGGGGGAGCGGCGCACGTCGGGCGGCCGGCCACGGCGGCGCGCGCGGCGCGCCTTGAGCGCCGACGCGAACCGCTCGATGCGCTCTCGACTGAATCGGATCACGATCGCACGTCCCCCTGCCCGTCTCTATTGGCCCGTCTCTATTGGCCCGTTTATTCGCCGGCCTTGGCCAGCAGCCGGTTGGCCGCCCATCCAAGCCCGATCGCCACGGCCGCCACCCCGGCCAGAAGCGCCACGTCCGTCCCCGTCGGGTCGTCCAGCGTGCGCGCGAGCTGGTGCCCCAGCAGGCTGAACGCCAGGATTCCCGGCGCCATGCCGACGACGGTGCCGACGATATAGTCCTTGAACCGCAGGCGCGAAGCCCCGGCCACGAGATTGATTACGGTGAATGGGGCGGCCGGGACAACCCGCATCGTCGCGACCGCGACGATTCCCTTCTCGGCCAGCCGGCTGCCGACCTTGGCCAGGGTGCGCCCGCCGACATGCTCCAGATGCTTGCGCCCCAGCTTGCGCCCGACCCAGAACAGCACGCTGGCCGAGGCCAGCGACCCGGCCATGGCGGTGAGGAATCCCTCCACCGGGCCGAGCAGGATGGCGGTGGCGGCGATCAGCACGACCACCGGGAACACCACGAACCCCGCCACCACGTACAGCCCGACCAGCAGCACCGGCCCGAAGGCCATGGCGCGCACCTGCTGAACCATCTCCAGAACGCGGTCCAGCCGCGCCCATTCGGCCAGCGCCGGGATCCGCCACAGGGCGAACACCCCGCCCAGCACCAGCAGCACCGCCAGCGCCACCATCCACGCCCGCCGGCGCGGGATCAGCGAGGGCAGCACGCGCCCCACCATCTCCGTCGCCGGCACCGGCCGTTCGGGGTCGAACAGGCGCGCCTCCACCAGCGTGGCGGCAAGCGCGCCGGGGGCCGGCGTCTCCAGGTCGATCAGCGTCCGCCCGCCGGGCCGGCGCAGCGATTCGATGGCGCGGATGAGGGAGCCGGTGCGCGCCACCTCGCCGGCGACCACCGCGGGTCCCGTCGCCAGATGCTCGGCCAGCAGGTCGTTGCGCACCGCCTCCACCATGGCGCGGCCCCGGTCGGCCTGCGGGTCGCCGGGCCGCACCTCGACGGCGAGGTCGCATTCGGTGTCCAGCCCCATGGAGCGGTTGTTGAGGTTGGCGGAGCCGACGCGCAGCAGCCAGTCGTCCACCACCATCACCTTGGCGTGCACGGTGATGCAGGTGCCGCCGTCGGTGACCGCGGCGTACATCCGGAAACGGCCGTGCCGGTCGGCGGCGCGCAGTTTCTCCGCCAGATGGGCGCGGGCCCCCAGCATCACCTCGTTCTCCAGCCAACTGGTGGTGCGGACCGGGTTGACCAGCACGATCTCCGGCCCGTCGGGTTCGGACAGGCGGGCGGCCAGCGCGTCGGCGATGGCGTGGGCGGCGAAGTACTGGCTTTCCAGGTAGATGCAGCGCCGGGCGGCGGCGATGGCGGCGAGGTAGAGGGCCTCCACCTCCCGCACTTCCCCGCGCCCGCTCCAGGCGGGGGCGGTGCGGGCGATGGCGACGTCGCGGTCGTGGAACAGCGGCTCCAGCCCGTCCGGCCAGGGGTCGTAACCGGGCGGGGCCGGCAGGATCGACTGGCCGGTGGCGCACCGCCAGCGCTCGCGGAACAGATCGCCCAGCGCGCGGGCGGCGTCGCCGTCCACCGCCATCATGACGTCGTGGAAAGGCTCGTACGGCTTGCCGTCGGGCTGGCGGCGCACCGGTTCCCAGCGGGCGTGGGCGCGCGTGTCCCAGCGGTTGGCGGTGATGTCGATGCCGCCGCAGAAGGCCAGCGCGTCGTCGATCACCAGCAGCTTCTGGTGATGGCAGGCGCCGGTCGGGTGATCGCTGTCCAGGCGGTAGTCGAGCCGCGGGTGGGTGAACCAGCGCCGCACCGCCAGGGGGCGCTGCCAGCGCGCCAGGTCGAAGATCTCCGCGTAGTCCCATTTCAGGACACGGATGTGCAGGTCGGGACGCGTCGCCGCCAGCCAGTTCAGGAAGTGGCCGAATCGATCGGGCCGGCCGGGATGTCGGAGTTGCGGCGTGAGGCGCACGCGGGTGTCGAGATCCCAGGCGGTGAGCAGGATCGAGCGCCTGGCCCGGCGCATCGCCGCCTTGGCGAAGGTGAAGTAGTCGGCGGCGTCGATGGCGAGGCCGACGCGCCCGGCCCGTTCGACCCGCCAGCAGGTGCGGCCGGGAACGAGCAGGGAGGCGGCGCGGTGTGCGGCCTGCGGCTCTCGAATGGGCATGTCGTTCATGGCGATGGGCTGCCGTCACCTTTGCTTGCCGGTTCCCCCAAGGAGGTGTTTGCCTGTTCCCCCGGGGGAGTCAACACCCGCGCCGGCCACGTCTCCCCGGCTTCGGCGGCGGTACTGCCTTGGCGGTGCGTTGCTTTCCCGTTGCCGATGCCCCGCATTCGCGCTTACCGTCGCCGAAACCGATCCGCAGGACGAACGGCCCGCTTGTCAATGTATTCCCGCCTGCGCCGACGCACCGGTGCGCGCCCCTGCGACGCGCGCCTCTGCAACGCGCCCCTCTGCAACGCGCGATGCTGAGTTTCGCCGCACGACGCCTGGCCGGCGTTCTGCCCGGCCTGGCCCTGCTCGCCGCCCTGGCCGTGCTGGTGGCGGGGGACGGCGCCGCGCGCGCGCTGGCGGTGCTGCCGGTGACGCTGGGGCTGGTGGGCGGCGCGCTCCTTCTGGGGCTGCTGGCGGGGGTGCCGCTGGGGCTGGCGGCGGGGCGCTTCCCGCACGGGCCGCTGGGCGCGCCGGGGACGGCCCTGGCCGCGCTGGGGCCGGCGGTGCCGGCGTTCCTGGCGGTGGCGCTGGTCTTCGCCGCGGGCCGCGGTGGATCGGGGGGGCTGCTGGTCGCGGCGCTGGCGGTGGCGCCGGCGGCGGAAGCCGCGCGCATTGCGCGGGGCGCGCTGACGGCGGCGCTGGACGGCGGGTTCGTGCTGGCGGCGCGCGGGCGCGGGGTGCCGGCCGGGCGGGTGCTGCGCCGGCACGCGGTGCCGGCAGCGCTGGCGCCGGTAGTGGCGGCGGCCGGCGGCATGGCCGGCGCGCTGACGGCCGGCGCGGTGCTGGGGGAGGCGCTGTTCGGCCTGCCCGGCGCCGGCGCCCTGTTCCTGGAGGCGGCGCGGGCCGGCGCCGTGGGGCCGGCGGTGGCGGCGGCGGCGGCGCTGGGCGGGATGGTGCTGGTGCTGCACGCGCTGGGGCGGATCCTGCGCGGCTGGCTCGACCCGCGCGAACGGGCGGCGTGAGGCGGGATCAGGATATGGACGCAGGCCGCTTCGACCCGACGACGGACACGCCCGCGCAGGCGGCGCGGCGGCGCTTCGCCGCGCACCGGCCGGCGGTGCACGGGGTGGGGGCGCTGGCCGTGCTCACCGTGCTGGGCTTCGTGGAGCCGCTGCTGGCCGGTCCTTTCGCCACCGATCCGATCGTGCGGGCGCTGGACGCCGGGCACACGACGCTGGCGCTGGCGCTGGTCGGCGGCACGCTGGCGGCGATCGTGGGGGCCGGCTGGGGCGTGCTTGCCGTGACGATCGGAGGGCGGGCGGAGCGCCGGTTGACGGCGCTGGCGCAAGGGCTGGCGGCGCTGCCGCTGGCGCTGCTGCCGGTGCTGGCGGGCGGGCTGCTGGGGCGCGGGGTGGACCTGCTGATCCTGGCCGTCGCGGCGGCGGCGGCGCCGGCGGCGGCGCTGGCCACGCGCACGACGCTGCGCGCCCGCGCGCGGCGCGAGTACGCCATGGCCGCGCGCGCCGCCGGGCTGACGCCGGCCATGGTTCTGTGGCGGCACACCATCCCCAACCTCGCCGGGCCACTGCTGGCGGCGGTGTGGCCGGTGCTGCCGCGCGCGCTGGCGGTGGAGAGCTTCGCGGGCGTCGTGGGCCTGGGCGCCCCGGCGCCGGTGGATACCTGGGGGACGCTGATCGGCGGGGCGCTGACCGCCCCCTTCGGGGCGGGCCTGCTGGCCCCGGCGCTGCTGCTGGCGGCGGCGCTGGCGGCGCTGAACGCGGTGGGCGACGGCGTCGCAGCATCCTTTCCGGAGGAACGGCCGTGAGCGCGCCCGAACCGCTGCCTGAACCGCTGCTGGCGGCCGAGGGGCTGGCGATCCATTCCGCGTCGGCAATCATCGTGCGCGACGCGAGCCTCGCCGTGCGGCCGGCCGAGGTGCTGGCGATCACCGGGCCGAACGGGGCGGGCAAGAGCCTGCTGCTGCGGGCACTCGCCGGGCTGATGCCGGACGGCGTGCGGGTGGAGGGCGGCGTGCACCGGCCGCCGGGGCGCGTCGTGCTGCTGCCGCAGGGCGGGCCGCTGACGCCGCACCAAACGCTGGGCGCGCAGTTCGCCGAGGTGACCGGAACGCCGGCCGAAGGGCGGGCCGTGCTGTGGCTGGAACGGCTGCACGTGTCCCAGGCGGCACGGCGGCTGCATCT
This sequence comes from Azospirillum sp., assembly GCA_035629155.1. GTDB lineage: Bacteria > Pseudomonadota > Alphaproteobacteria > Azospirillales > Azospirillaceae > Azospirillum. The sequence continues at coordinate 11,757 of DASPIO010000105.1, forward strand.
CTACCCGCACCAGCTGTCCGAGGGCGTGCGCTGGCGCGCGGCGCTGGCGCTGGCGCTGGCGGCGGAGCCCAGGGTGCTGCTGGCCGACGCGCCGGCCGCCGGGCTGGACCCGACGGTGCGCGCACGGCTGCTGGCGCTGCTCGCCGACTGGGCGCGGGAGACCGGGGCGGCGCTGATCCTGGCCGGCCACACGCGCGACGGCGTGGCCGGTCCGGCCGACCGCCTGCTGGCGCTGGAGAACGGCCGGCTCGCCCCGCCGCCGGTGTCCGCCGAACCGGTCACCGCCGGGCCGCCGCCGGGCGGCGCGCCGGTGCTGTCCGTGCGCGACCTGCGCGTGACCTTCCCGCTGGGCGGCGGGCTGTTCGGCGGGCGGGCGTCCACGCTGGTGGCCGTGGACGGCGTCAGCTTCGACGTGGCGGCGGGCGAGACGGTGGCGCTGCTGGGCGAGAGCGGCAGCGGCAAGTCGGTGCTGGCGCGCGCCATCCTGCGCCTGCTGCCCGGTGCGGGCGGGCGCGTGCTGTGGCTGGGCCGCGACCTGCTGGCGATGGGGGAGGAGGACGTGCGCCACCTGCGCCACGCGCTGCAGGCGCTGTTCCCGCACCCGCGCGCCACCTTCGACCCGCGCCGCACCATCGGCGCCCAGGTGGCCGAGGCGCTGGCCGCGCTGGCGCCCGAGGTGGACGAGGCGAAGCGGCGCGCCCGCGTCGACGAAGCGCTGGCCGACGCCGGCCTGCCGGCCGTGGCCGCCGATCGTTGCCCGGCCGGATTGACCGACGGCGAGGCGGCCCGGGCCGGCTTCGCCCGCGCGCTGGCCCCGGCGCCGCGCCTGCTGGTGTGCGACGAGCCGCTGGCGACGCTGGACGCCACCGACCGCGAGGACCTGCTGGCCCACCTGCTGCACCACCAGCGCGCCGACAGCCTGTCCATCGTCTTCGCCACGGAGGACGCCGACGCCGCCTGCCGCATCGGCCACCGCGTGCTGGTGCTGCTGGCCGGCCGCGTGGTGGAGGAGGCGCCGGCCGGCGTTCTGACGCAGGATGCCCGCCACCCCTACACCCGCGCCCTGCTCGCCGCCGCCGGGGGCGGGCGGCCGGATCTCGCGGGCGACCCGCCGCCCGCCCTGCGCCTCCCCACGGGCTGCGCGGCGCGGCTGCGCTGCCCGCGCGCGCGGGACTTCTGCGCCCAGGAGGCGCCGCACCTGGAAACCGTGCGCCCCGGTCACCGCGTCGCCTGCCATTACTGGGACGCGGACGCCGGGGAATGGGACGCCGGGGAATGGGACGCCGGGGAATGACGAAAGCGCTTCCGGGTCACGGATGGACACGGAACGCCCCTGAAAGCACTCGCGCGGGGGTTTAAACCGCACCGGCGCTGTGGTAATTCTTGGCGAACATCGCTTTCACCAGCACCGTCGACGATGAGCGTGGTCCAGACCGTGGATACCGGGCTTGCCCTGATGGACCGCCTGTCCGTGCCCTTGTGGCTGGTCGGCGCGGACGGGGTCGCGGTCTGGCTGAACCGCGCCGCGCGCGGCCTCATGGACCTTCCCGCCGACGCGCCGGCCGCCACCGTGCGCGCCGGCGTGCCGTCCGAAGCGCTGACGGCGCTGCTGGTCGCCGAGACGCCGCCGGCCGCGCGCGTCACCTTCCAGGCCGGGGAGCGGACGCTGACCGTGGAGGGGCGGCTGTCCGGCATGCCGGAGGCGCCGCACCTCGTGCTGGTCGAGGCGCCGGACGAGAGCGCCGCCGGGCGCGAGGCGCTGCGTCTGACCGAGCAGACGGTGGCGCTGTCCTACGCCTATCCCGACATGCGGTTCGAGCTGCGGCGCGACGGCACCATCCTGGACTTCGCCACCGCCAGCCCGTCGGAGCTGAACGTCCCGGCCGGCCGCTTCCTGATGAACCGGGTGCAGGACGTCCTGCCGGAACCGGCCGGCGGCCGCATCGCCGAGGCGCTCGCCCGCGTCGCCGCGGGCGAAGCGGTGGCCGCCGCCGATTTCACCCTGCCGGGCCCCCAGGGAGAGCGCAGCTTCGAGGCGCGGCTGGTGGCCCTGGCGGATGGCGGGCGCGTGCTGTGCAGCGTGCGCAACGTCACCGAACGCACGCGCGCCGAACAGGCGGCGCGGCGCGCGCACGACCTGCTGGCCGACGCGGTCGAGAACGTTCCCGGCGGCTTCGTCGTGTGCGATCCCGACGACCGCCTGGTCCTGTGCAACAGCCGCTTCCGCGAGATCTATGCCAGGAGCGCCGACATCATCGTCCCCGGCGTGCGGTTCGAGGAGATCGTGCGCACCGGCGCGGCGCGCGGCCAGTACGCCGTCCCCGCGGAAGAGCTGGACGCCTGGATCGACGACTACCTGGAACGGCACCGCACGCCGGGCCCGCCGTTCGAGCAGCGGCTGGCCGACGGCCGCTGGATCCGGGTGGAGGAGCGGCGCACCCGCGACGGTTCCACCGTGGGCGTGCGCACGGACATCACCGACCTGAAGGAGCGCGAGGCCGAGTTGAAGGCCGCCCGCGACGAGGCGGAGCGCGCCAATCGCGGCAAGTCCGACTACATCCACCACCTCAGCCATGAATTGCGCACGCCGCTGAACGCCGTCATGGGCTTCGCCCAGATCATCGCGGGCGAGATCATGGGGCCGCTGGGCAACGAACGCTACCGCAGCTATGCTCAGGAGATCGGCGCGGCCGGCGTCTACATGCTGGATTTGGTGAGCAACCTGCTCGACCTCGCCCGCGTCGAGGCGGGGCGCATGCCGCTGCACGAGGAGGCCTGCGACCTGGGCCTGCTGGTGGACGCCACCTTCGCCATGGTGCACCCGCGCGCCGTCGCCGCCGGGGTGACGCTGGCGAACGAAGCGGCGCGGGAGTGCGCGCCGGCGGTGCAGGGCGACCCGACGCTGATCCGCCAGATGCTGACCAACCTGATCGGCAACGCGGTCAAGTTCGCCCGCCCGCCGCTGGGCCGCGTGGTGGTGCGGGCGCAGCACCGCAACGGCGGCGAGCTGGTGCTGAGCGTGGAGGACAACGGCATCGGCATGACGGCCGAGCAACTGCCGCGCGCGCTCGACGCCTTCGGACAGGTGCACGCGCGCAGCCTGTCGGCCGAGCGCGGCTCCGGCCTCGGCCTGCCGCTGACGCGGGCGCTGATCGAACTGCACGGCGGCCGTCTGGAGATCGACAGCGCGGCCGGCATCGGCACCTCCGCGCGGCTGGTGTTCCCGGAGTGGCGGGTGTGCGTCCTGACCGACGGCGAGGGGATTTGAGGGGCGTTTAGCGCCTCTCCCCTCGCTCTCGCCGGATCTTTGATCCGGCTGACGCGGCAGGCGGGTCCTTCGGACCCGCTGAGAGCGGGAGAGGGGCTATTCAGGCATAAAAAGGGGCGGCCACGCTGGTGCGCGGCCGCCCTTGCGCAGGAAAGCGTGGCGGATCAGGCCGCCTTCTTGACCGTCGCGGCGTCGCCGAAGACCTTGAGAACCTGCTCGACGAAGGCCGGCAGCTCATCCAGGCCGCGCGCGGTGACGGTCAGGCCGTCGACCACCAGCGGCTCGTCCACCAGGACGCCGCCGGCTTCTTCCAGCTCGGTCTTGAACGCCTCGATGGAGGCGAGCTGGCGGCCCTTCAGCTTGCCGGGGATGGCCAGCAGCTGCAGGCCGCCGTCGATGGCGGCGATCGGCTTGCCGGCGTCCAGGAAGTGGCCGACGATGCGGCGGGTGTGGGCGCTCTGCTGCAGCTTGGCGACGCTGCGCTCGCCGCCCGGCAGCACCAGCATGTCGAAGTCGGCGCCGAGCACGTCGCCCAACTGCTGGTCGACCGGGAAGTAGTGGCCCCAGCTCCGGCCGTGCCAGCCGTTCACCAGGCCCTGTTCGGTGGAAATCGTGCGCAGCGTCGCACCGGCCTTGAGGAGGGGGCGCTGCACCTCGGTCATCTCGGTTTCCTCGAAGCCGTTGGCGACGAGAATGGCAATGGTCTTTCCTGCGAGGGGCTGATCCATACGGTAGGGTCCTTTCTTGGTTCAATCGATGGAGGACGGCGCGCCGCCCCATGGCAACTCGCGTCCAACGACCGGGCGCACCCTGCCCGCCGCCCGTGCCCGGATGCGGGACACGGCACGGCGACCGCCGCCCGGCGCGCGAGGCCCAGGCGCACAAGGCGAGGGGCCCTTACGGGTGCGCGCGGGGGCAGCGATGAGACCCGCTACCGGTCCTGTCATGCGGGGCCGGTGCAGGGGCGATGGCGCCCCGGTCGTATTGTTTTGAGCATGGCACACAAGTGGCCCCAACAGCGGCCCGAGTCAATGGTTGTTTCCGCGCCGCAGCGAACCGGTCACACCCCGGTCACGGGGGCCGTCGCCCCACCGGAAAGCTTGTGCTTGAGCCATATGAGAGGCATGGGGAGCGGCCCGGACCGTGGCCGCGCAACGCGGCCATGCCGCGCGCGCAACGCTTGCGGCGAGCGGTTTCACCGTGGTTCGCGCGGAGGGGTAGAACCGAAGCGCCGCTTCCCACCACCAAAAAAAGCGGCCGGGGTTGCCCCCGGCCGCAGTCTGTAAGCGTCAGCCTGAATGGACGATCAATGGAACTGATCGGCCTCGGTCGAGTCCTTGTACGCAGTGGTCGAGGACTGACCGCCCGACACGGCGGTGGCAACGGCGTCAAAGTAACCGGTGCCGACCTCGCGCTGGTGCTTGGTCGCGGTGTAGCCGAGAGCTTCCGCCGCGAATTCGGCCTGCTGGAGCTCGGAGTAGGCGGCCATGCCGCGCTCCGCGTAGCCCTTGGCCAGCATGAAGGCCGAGTAG
>DASPIO010000106.1:0-29180 GCA_035629155.1 Azospirillum sp.
GGCGTCCATCGCCTCGCCGATCGCCAACGCCTACATCGACTTCTCCAAGATGACCTGCTCGGTCGTCGCCGTGATCACCGACGTGGTGCGCGACGGCAAGCCGGTGGTCGGCTACGGCTTCAACTCCAACGGCCGCTATGCCGCCGGTGGCCTGCTGCGCGAGCGTTTCCTGCCGCGCCTTGCCGAGGCCGACCCGAAGTCGCTGCTGACCGACGCGGGCGACAACCTCGATCCTTTCCGGATCTGGGCGGCCATGATGTCCAACGAGAAGCCGGGCGGCCATGGCGAGCGCTCGGTCGCCGTCGGCACGGTGGACATGGCGGTGTGGGACGCGGTGGCGAAGATCGAGGGCAAGCCGCTCTATCGCGTGCTGGCCGACCGCTACCGCGGCGGCGTTGCCGACGACAAGGTGTGGGTCTACGCGGCCGGCGGCTACTACTACCCCGGCAAGGACCTGACCGCCTTGCGGGACGAGATGCGCAGCTACCGCGACCGCGGCTACACGGTCGTGAAGATGAAGATCGGCGCCGCCCCGCTGGCCGAGGACCTGCGCCGCATCGAGGCGGTGCTGGAGGTGGTGGGCGATGGGGCGAACCTCTGCGTCGACGCCAACGGCCGCTTCGACCTGGACACCGCCGTCGCCTACGCCGAGGCGCTGAAGCCCTACGGCCTGTTCTGGTACGAGGAGGCCGGCGACCCGCTCGACTATGCCTTGCAGGCCGAGCTGGCGAACCACTACGACCGCCCGATGGCGACCGGCGAGAACCTGTTCTCGCACCAGGACGCGCGCAACCTGATCCGCCACGGCGGCATGCGGCCGGACCGCGACTGGCTGCAGTTCGACTGCGCCCTGTCCTACGGCCTTGTCGAGTATCTGCGCACGCTGGAGATGCTGGACGCGCACGGCTGGTCCAGCCGCCGCGTGGTGCCGCACGGCGGCCACCAGATGTCGCTGAACATCGCCGCCGGCCTGCACCTGGGCGGCAATGAGTCCTATCCCGACGTCTTCCGCCCCTTCTGCGGCTTCGCCGACGGCATCCGGGTGGAGGACGGGTATGTCGGCCTGCCCGATGCGCCGGGCATCGGCTTCGAGACCAAGTCGGAGCTGTTCGCCGTGATGAGGACGCTGGCGGAGTAGGGCGTCAGCGATGGTGCGGGGCCGGCGGCGTCCGGCCGGCGGGCTTCACCCGCGCGCCCTTGGCCGGCGGCCGGCCGGCCAGCAGATCCCCGAGCAACTGCCCCACCGCGTTCAGGTCCCGGCGGAAGCCGCTGGCGAAGTCGGTCCCGGCCGCCCGCGCTCCGCGCCGCGGCTTCGCCGTGGCGGCGCGCTTGCCGCCCTTGGCCGTGGCGACGCGCGTGCGGTCCCGATCCTTCGGCGGCGCCACGTTCTTCGCCGGGGGCGGGGGCTTGACAGCGCTCGGCGCCTTCGGGGCCGGCGCTTTCGGGTTCACGGCGAAGGCGTCCCGGCATTCGCCCCGGGCGCGCGCCTTCGCAAGGTCGTCGGCGTCGAGCAGCCAGCAGTCGACGGTGTGCGCCCGCGCCGGGGCCGCCGCCAGCAGCACCAGCATCACCGCGCCCCGCACCACGCCCCGCAGCATTCCCGCCGCCTCCGTCCCGGTTTCCACCGCTCTGGAATACATCGTCCTGAAATACAGCAGCCGCCGCGTCCCGGCTCCGACGCGAAGCGGGAGTAGCGGGCCTTTGCCGGGCTACCCCCTAGGCGCCTTTGGTGCCCAAGGTGCGCATCTTCTCCAGCCAGGACCGGCGCTTCGCCTCGCTGGCGGCGCCGACCATGCCGAACAGCGTCTCGCGCACGGGCTTGATGCCCACGAAGCGGAGGATGTTGCGCTCCAGGCCCTTCAGGCCATGGGCGAAGTACCAGAAGCGGTACACGAACGCCGGCATCCCCATGGTGACCACGAGGCGGGCGGAGCGCCCGGCCAGCAGCAGCTTGGGGTTGCCCTTCTCCTGGTAGGCGAAGGCGACGCCGGGGCGCATCACCTGCTCCAGGAACGCCTTCACCAGCGCCGGCATGGTGCCGAGCCACAGCGGGAACACCAGCACGACGTGCTCGGCTTCGACGATCGCCTTCTGGGCCGGCCGCAGGCTTTCGGGGGCCGGCTCGTGCTCGAAGGCGTGCTGCGTGCGCAGCAGGGGGACGTCGAGCGCGGCGATGTCCACCCGCGTCACGGAATGCCCGGCCGCCCGCGCGCCCTCGGCGTAGGCGTCGGCCAGCGCCCGGCACAGGCGCCGGGGATCCGGATCGGGGTGCCCCTGGATGACGACGATGCGGCGCGCCATGGCGACCTCCGGTCCGCGATGAAAAAAGCCTACCGTGCCTTTGATGCCCCAACCGGGCGAACATGACAACCGCGCCCGTCCGCCGTGCTAAGGTGGCGGCGGAAGGAGCACTCATGTCATCTGAACCCGTTTTGAAGCTGGGCGACTGGGATCGTCCCGCCGGCATGCCGGACAGCCTCGCCGCCGAGGTGGCCGGGTGGCGGTACGTCGTGAAGAACCCCGTCGCCCCCAGCTTCTATTCGAAGCCCGGAACGCCCTGGGACCGCCCGCCCGAGGGATGCCTGCGCGTGAGCGACCGCTGGAACACCCGGACGGCGCAGGGCGGAACCGGCTTCGTCACCGACCGGCCGGTCGCCGACGGGATGGAATGGGCGGTGGCCCGCTTCGAAGCCGGGATGTGGCGGGTTCAGTCGGCGGTCCCGGCGAACGGGCACGCCGAGGCCCAGGCGCTGCATCAGGCGCGGGCGGACCGGCTCGTCGCCGCGCGCCGGTGGACGCGCAACGACCTGGACCTGCTCCAGCTCCTTGTGGATGGGGACGTCTTCGCCCAGCCGGACCTCGTGGCCGGCGACGAGGCGCGGATGCGCTCGCTGCGCTCCCTCACCAAACTGCAACTGGCCGTCGAGGCGGCCGCCGAGGACGCCGAACTCCCCGACGCGGTGCTGCAGGTCCTGCGGCGCGGCGCGGGCCCGGCCGTCTGGATGGACGGGGACGGCAAGGCGGTCGGCGCCGAAATCCTGGCGTGGGACGCGCGCAAGCAGGCCCGGGCGGTCGCCCGCGCCGGCCGGGCGGCGGAGGGCCGTGATCCCGGCGGCGCGCTCAAGCTGTCCATCGCCGAAGCGGTGCGCAAGGCGTTCCCCGGCATGCCCAAGGAGGTCGCCGCCGCCACGGCGGCGCGCCTCGCACCGGGCGCCGGCAAGCTGGGCCGCATGCCGAACCTTCAGGCCATGGTCGACGCGGTGGCGGAAATCCGGCTGGAGCGCTGGCGTCAGGCCGTGGCATCCGAACCGGACGTCGCCGAACGGCTGACGGCGATGCAGGTGCGCGGCGACCCCAACCGGGCGCGCAAGCGCTACCGCGACCAGCGGGCCGTCGAGCGGGTCGAAAGCGAGCTTCGGGAATGGCGCGGCGGCCTGGGGGCGGTCACCTCGCGCCGGCTGGGGTGACCGCTGGGGTGACGGGGGGGCCTCAGGCCGGGGGGCGGCCGCGGCACCAGTCGGCGACCGCGGCGGCCTCCATCGGGCGGGCGATCCCGTACCCCTGCGCCTCGGTGCAGCCGCAGCGGCGCAGCGCCGCCAGCACGTCCGCCGTCTCCACGCCTTCCGCCACGGCGCGCAGGCCGAGCTGTCGGGCGAGCGACACCATCGTCTGCACGACGACGGCGTCGGCCGGGTCGCACAGCATGCGGCGCACGAACGACTGGTCGATCTTCAGCGACGCAACCTGCGGCAGGTGGCGCAGCGTGGCGAAGGACGAGTATCCGGTCCCGAAATCGTCGATGGCGATCTCCACGCCGAAGCCGGCGATGTCCGTCAGCACGGCGAGCGCGCGGTCCGGGTCGGCCATCATCGCGGTCTCGGTGATCTCCAGTTCCAGGCATTCCGGGCTCAGGTCGTGCCGGACCAGGGTGGCCCGCACCTGATCGGGAAGCGATTCGTCGACCAGGTTGCGCGCCGACAGGTTGACCGACATGCGCCATGCATGCCCCGCCATCCGCCACGCCTTGGCCTGCGCCACGGCGGTGTCCAGCACCCAGGCCGTCAGGTCGTGGATCAGGTCGCTCATCTCCGCCATCGGCACGAACTCGCCGGGCGGGACCAGGCCGTACAGCGGATGCTGCCAGCGCACCAGCGCCTCCATGCCGGTCACCGTGTCATCGTCCATCCGCAGGATCGGCTGGTAGTGCAGGCGGAGCTGGCCCAGCCGTACGGCGTCGCCCAGGTCCGCCATCAGGGCGAGCCGCGAGGCGCTGTGCGTGTCGGCATGCGCGATGTAGTGGGAATAGCCGCTCTGCCGGCGCTTGGCGACGTACATCGCCACATCGGCGCAACGCAGCAGGGTCGAGGAGTCGCGCCCGTCCTGGGGGTGCACGGCGATGCCGACGCTGGCCCCCACCTCGATGCGCATGCCCTCCAGCGAGAAGGGCTTGCGCAGGGAAGCCAGGAACTCCACCGCCCATGCCTTGGCCTCCTCCGCGCCGGCGTCGTCGAGGACGACGGCGAACTCGTCGCCGCCCAGCCGCGCCACCTCCCCGCCGCGGCCGGCCGCAGCCTGGATCAGGCGCGCCGACACCATGCGCAGCAGTTCATCGCCGACGTGGTGGCCCAGCGTGTCGTTGACCTCCTTGAAGCGGTTGAGGTCCAGCAGCATCAGGGCCACGTGGCTTTCGGTCCGGTCGGCGTCGGCGATGAGCCGCGTCACCGTCTCGTGCAGGCGCTTGCGGTTCGGCAGGCCGGTCAGGGAATCGTGGTGGGCCAGGAACTCGACCGTCGCCAGATGGGCGTTGCGCTCGGTGATGTCCTTGAACTGCACCAGCCAGCAGGACCGCCCGTCGACGAAGACCTCGGCCGACGAGCCGAGGATGGTTAGCACCCGGCCGTCCTTGGTGCGGAAGTCCACCTCGTGGTTGCGAAGCTGCCCCTGTCTGCGCATCACCTCGACGGTGGTGATCCGCTGGGCGGGATCGTTCCACAGGCCGATCTCCACCGTGGTCCGGCCGAGGATGTCCGCGCGGTCGTAGCCGAAGGTGTCGACGAAGCTGAGGTTGACGTCCAGGATGCGCCCGGTCTCGATCTCCGAGACGATCATCGGGTCGGGGCTGATGGCGAAGAGCTTGGAGAACTTCTGCTCCGACAGGAGCATCCGCCGCTCCATCGCCTTGCGCAGCGAGATGTCGCGGGCGATGACGATGCGGAATCCCTGTTCCCCAACTTCCACGGGGGACAGCGTCACCTCCGCCTCCACGGGGGTTCCGTCGGCCCGCAGGTAGGTCCATTCGACCCGCTGCTGCCGCCCCGACTGCACCTCGGCGCCGATGGCGAGCGCCGCTTCCGACGACAGGCATCCGTCCGGCTGGCGCTCCGGGGACAGCTCGGCGACGCGGCGGCCGACGATCGCCTCGCGCGCCCGGCCGAGCATCTCCACCGCGGCGGGATTGCAGTCCAGGATGGCGCCTCCCGGACCGATGACGAGGATGGCGTCGCCGGCGGCCTCCACCAGACGCCGCCCGAGTTCCGTCCGGTCGAAGAGCCTCGGCAGCACGTCGTTCATGGGGCGGCACACGGGTGTTGGACGGGGTTGGGCATCAGCATGACCGGACGGTGTGTCACGCACTGTGCCACGCGTCCGTTAACGAGCCGTAGCCTTGGACGGCTCCGCCGGCTGAAGTCCCCGACTGGTTTCAGCCCGCCAGCGCCCGCAGGGCCTCCGCCGTTTCCGGATCGGCGGGGAAAAATGCCTCCAGGGCCAGTTCGGACAGGGTGACGTCCACCGGCGTGCCGAACACGGTGGTCGTGCTGAAGAAGGACAGCACCCCGACCTCGGTGGCGAGATGGAAGGGCACCACCACGCCGCCGTAGTCCTGGTGCGGCCGCGCGGATGCCGGCACCGGGTAGCTCTTCAGCTCCTCCATGAGGGTGGCCAGCACCGGGTCGGCGGTGATCTCGATCTGCCGGCCCAGCCGCGCCAGCAGGTGCGCCCGCCACTCCGGCAGGTTGGCGACGCGCGGCGCCAGCCCGTCGGGGTGCAGGCTGAGGCGCAGCACGTTGACCGGTGCCTGGAGCAGGACGGGAGCGGCGCCGGCCATCAGGCGCTCCGTCGCCCGGTTGGCGGCCACGAGGTTCCAGTGCCGGTCCACCGCCAGCGCCGGGAAGGGGGAATGCCCGGCGAGCACGAGGTCGACCGCCCGGCGCGCCGCGCCCAGCGCCGGGTCCGACAGCGGCCGTTCCGGAAAGACCGGGGCGAAGCCGGCCGCCACCAGCAGCATGTTGCGCTCGCGCAGCGGCAGGTCGAGCCGTTCGGCCAGATGCAGGATCATCTCCCGGCTCGGCCGCGAGCGCCCGGTTTCCAGGAAGCTCAGGTGCCGCGTCGAGATGTTGGCCTCGCAGGCGAGGTCAAGCTGGCTGAGCCGGCGGCGCTGGCGCCACGTGCGCAGGAGGTCGCCGAAGGACGGGGCGTCGCACATCGTCGTCATGGGGGAAAGGATAACCCAGTGCCGGCCGGCGCTCCATTACCCCCGACGTAATCGCTTCCCCGACGCGACGGCGCCACCCTCGGTCCCAGGCAGCCGCACCCCGCGGCTGTGCACCAAGGGAGGAGCCTTCCATGACGACCGTGCATCCCACGCCGCTGCTGCGCCGCGTCCTGTTGGCCGACGCCGCGTTGTGCGCCGTCGCCGGCCTCGTCCTGCTCGTCGGCGCCGGCGCCCTGGCCGGTCCGCTCGGGCTGCCGTCCACCCTGCTGGCCGGCGCCGGGGTCGCCCTGCTGCCGGTCGCGGCGGCCCTGCTGGTCCTCGCCACGCGGGCGGCCGTGCCCCGGGTCGCGCTATGGGCGGTGATCGCCGCCAACGCGCTGTGGGCGGTGGAGAGCGTCGCGCTGCCGCTGACCGGCTGGATCGCGCCGACGGGGCTGGGGCACGCCTTCGTCTTCGCCCAGGCGCTGATCGTCGCCGGGTTCGCCGAGGTCGAGTATCTCTGCCTCCGGCGGGCCATGGCGCTGGCCGCCTGACCCGCGAAGCGGCCCCGACGCCGCGCCACGCCTGGTGGCAACCTGCGGCGCGGCTCCGTCGAACCGGCTTTCAGGCCTTCAGCTTGGCGCGCAGGTGGTCGATGACCTGTCCCATCTCTTCCTTCGGGCTGAACTCCACCGCTTCATAGTCCTCGTCCACCCAGACCGTGTGGCCGGGCGGCCAGTAGTAGACCTCGCCGGCCCGGACGGTCTCCTGCTGCCCGTCGGCATAGCGGACGTTGATGGCGCCCTTCAGCACCATGCCCCAGTGCGGGCACTGGCACAGGTTCTGCGGCATGCCTTCGAGGAGCGGCGTTGCGTCCGCACCCTTCGGAAAACAGATGTGCGCGACGTTCAGGCCGCCCCAGTCCTGGGCGTTGATGCGCACGCCGCCGGCCTCCAGGCGCGACGGCAAATCCGACTTGCTCTGCTTCATGACGGTCTCCCTTTGTGGCGTTATCGGCGCGTGCCCAGCGTGAGGACGAAGGTGCGCGGCACGTGGATGCCGTCGCCCTGCCGGAACCGCTCGTGGAAGGCGACGAAGTCGCGCTTCAGCGCGGCGCGGCGCTCGTCGTCGAGGCTGGCGGCCAGCATCCGCGTCGGGCCGTAGCCGGTGACGAAGGTGTTCCAGGCCGCCTCGCCGCCGGTCTCCACGTAGTGGCTGGTCTCGGTGGTGACCGTCAGCTCGAACGCGTCGCCCAGCAACTCCTCCAGCCGCTCGCGCCGGCCCCAGTCGAAGGGCGAAACCGGCGGCGGGGCAGCCATGTACGGGCGCATCACCTTGAACATCTCGGCGATGGCGCCGTCGGGCGTCCAGGTGGCGAGTGCCAGCCGGCCGCCGGGCCGGCACACGCGGGCGAGTTCACTGGCCGCCGCCTCCGGCCGGCCGACGAACATCACGCCGAAGGTCGAAACCACGGCGTCGAAGCTGGCGTCGGCGGCCGGCAGCGCCTCGGCGTCGCCGACGCGGTAGTCGACGGCAAGGCCGTTGGAGAGGGTGCGCGCGGCGTCCAGGAGGCCGGCGGCGATGTCGATGCCGGTGACCTGCGCGCCCCGCCGGGCGCAGGCGCGGGCCGTGATGCCGGTGCCGGTCGCGACGTCGAGGATGCGCTCGCCCGGCCGGGGCGCCAGGGCGGCGACGGTGGCGTCGATGCCGTCGTAGACGCCGCGGATGATCTCCTCGTAGTCGCGGCCGCCCGAACTCCACACGGCGGCGGCGCGTTCGTTATGCGGCTGAATGGCGGGCGCGGTGGCGATGTGGCCGTCCATGGCATCCTCCTTCTTAACTGCGGCTGTCCGGACAGCATCGCCGGGCGCCGTCATCCGGCCGTCCGCCGCAGCGTCAACCCCGCGTCAGGCCGGCGTCAAAGTGCGGCCCCCTTCTTCAGGGGTACCCCCACGCGGCCGAAGCGCCTCTGACAGCCGGAACCCGGCCTGCTATCGTTGCGGCATGGGCAAACCTTTCCGGTGCGGCATGGACGGACCGACGCTTCAGCTCCTGGGAGACTTCGCGGTCGCCGACGCGGGCGGGCGGGCGCTCGCCCCGCCGGGGCGGAAGGCGCAGTTGCTGCTCGCCCGCGTGGCGCTGAACGCGCCGCGGCCCATGCCCCGCGACCGTCTGGCCGGCCTCTTGTGGGAGGGGGGCGAGGGGCGGCGGGCGCGGCACAGCCTGCGCCAATGCCTGATGGAACTGCGCCGCCTGGGCGAGCGGGCCGGCGGCGACCTGATCCGTGCCGAGGGCGAGGCGATTGCCCTGGCCCTGCCGGCCGATCGCGTGGACGCGCTGGCGCTCGAACGTCTGGCGCGGGAGGGTACGGCCGACGCCCTGCGCGCCGCCGCCCACCTGTGCGCGGGTGCCCTGCTGCCGGACGGGGACGTGGGGACCGAAGACGGCGACACCTGGCTTGCCGGCGAGCGCGCCCGCTTCGCCCGTCTGTCGGCCGGCGTCTTCGCGCGCCTGACGGCGCTGTGCGAGGGGCAGGGCGATTGGGAGGGTGCCGCATCGACGGCCGAGCGCTGGCTGGCCCTCGATCCCGCCTGCGAGGAGGCGCACCGCGGTCTGATGCGCGCGCACGCGCACGCCGGGCGGCGCTCCGACGCCGTCCGCCAGTACCGGATCTGCGCCGAGGCGGTGCGGCGCTGCCTGGACGCCGAGCCGGAGGAGGAGACGGTCGAGTTGCTGCGCGGCATCCGCGACCGCCCGCCGGCCGCCCCGGCGTCCCACGCCCTGACCGTCGCGGGCCTGCACGCGCCGGAACGGTGCCGCGTGCCCGACCGGCCGTCGCTGGCCGTGCTGCCCTTCGGCACGCTGGACGGCGCGCAGGAGGGGGGCGGCTTCGGCACCGGTTTTTACGGCGGCTTCGCCGACGGCCTCGCCCGCGACATCCTGGCGCGGCTGGCGCGGCTGCGCGCGCTGTTCGTCATCGCGGCCGGTTCGTCCTTCCGCTACCGGGGTGCCCACGTCGACCCGCGCACGGTCGGGCGCGCGCTGGGCGTGCGCTACCTCGTCGCCGGCACGGTCCGCACCCACGGCGGGCGGCTGCGCCTGACGGTGGAGCTGGTGGAGGCCGAAACGGCGAGCGCCGTGTGGAGCGACGTGTTCGAGCGGCGCCTGGACGACGTGTTCGCGATCCAGGAGGAACTCACCACGCGCATCGTCGCGGTGCTGGAGGCGGAGGTCGAGGCGGCGGAGATCCGGCGCGCCCGGATCCGGCCGCCCGCCTCGCTGGACGCGTGGGGCGCCTATCACCGCGGCTTGTGGCACATGTTCCGCTTTACCCGCGACGACAACGAGACGGCGCGCGCCTTCTTCCAGCAGGCGCTCCGTCTTGATCCGCTGTGCGCGCGGGCGCACGCCGGCCTGTCGTTCACCCATTTCCAGGACGCTTTCCTGCACCGCACCGGCGACCGGCACGGTGAGGCCGACCGCGCCTACCGCTTCGCCGAGCAGAGCGTGGCGCTGGACGAGCGCGACCCGATGGCGCACTGGGTCCTCGGGCGCGCGCTGTGGCTTCTGGAGCGGCAGGAGGACGCGGTCGAGGAACTGGGGCTGGCGGTGAACCTCAACCCGAACTTCGCGCTCGGCCACTACACGATCGCCTTCGTCCAGTCGCAGGGCGGCGACGCCCACGCCGCACTCCGCGCCGTCGATCTGGCGCAACGGCTGAGTCCCTTCGACCCGCTGCTGTTCGGCATGCTGGGAGCCCGCGCGCTGGCCTACATGAACCTGCGCGACCACGCGCAGGCCGCCGTGTGGGGCGAGCGGGCGGCGCGCCGGCCGAACGCCCACGTCCACATCCACGCCATCGCCGCCTTCGCCGACGCGCTGGCCGAGCGGCACGACGAGGCGCGCTCCTACGCCCGCCGGATCAGGGAGGTGGCCCCCTCCTACCGCTGCGGCGATTTCCTCCAGGCGTTCCGCACGCTCCGCCCGCCCCTGGCCGACCACATCCGCCGCGTCGGCCCCGCCATCGGCATCCCGCTCTGAGACGGATGGTGGGTGTGACCGGCGGCGCTCGATGGAAGCGATCAAGCGCCGCCGGCATGACAGTTTCCCAGGCACGCGGTATGCTCGCGCCGACACTGGGAAAAGGGGAAGGGCATGCGCCTTATCGGACTGATCGGCGGCCTGAGTTGGGAATCCTCCGCCGAATACTACCGCGTCATCAATCGGGCGATGCAGGCGCGGCTGGGCGGCGTCCATTCGGCCCGGACCCTCATGTACTCCTTCGACTTCGGGGAGGTCGAGGCGCTGCAGGCCGCCGGCGACTGGCCGGCGGCGACCCGGCTGATGGTGGACGCGGCCCAGCGCCTGGAGCGCGGCGGGGCGGAGGTGCTGCTGATCTGCTCCAACACCATGCACCGCATGGCCGGGGACGTGGCGGCGGCCGTCGGCATCCCGCTGCTGCACATCGCCGATCCCACCGCCGCGCGCATCCGGGCCGCCGGCCTGCGGCGGGTGGGGCTTCTGGGCACCGCCTTCACCATGGAGCAGGACTTCTACAAGGGCCGCCTCTCCGAGCGCTTCGGGCTGGAGGTTCTGGTGCCGGACGCCGAGGACCGCGCGACCATCCACCGCGTCATCTACGAGGAACTGGTGAAAGGCATCGTGCGCCCGGATTCGCGTGACGCCTACCGCGCCGTCATCCACCGCCTCGTCGCCGCCGGGGCGGAGGCGGTGATCCTCGGCTGCACCGAGATCATGCTGCTGGTGAGGCCGGAAGACAGCCCGGTGCCGCTGTTCGACACCACCACCATACACGCCGAAACGGCGGTGGACACGGCGCTGGCCTGATTCCGGATCACGCCGCGGTCGGCAGGACGATGCTGGCCTTCAGTCCCGGCCGGTTGTCGTCCAGTTCCAGGTGCGCCCGGTGCAGGCGGGCCACCGCCTCCACGAGGCTGAGGCCCAGCCCGTTGCCCGGCGTGGCACGGGCCGCGTCCAGGCGGACGAAGCGCCGCAACACCGCCTCGCGCATCTCCGGTGGGATGCCGGGGCCACTGTCGGCCACCGTGACGCGGTTTCCCTCCACCGTCAGCACGACCCGCCCGCCGGCCGGCGTGTACTTGACGGCGTTGTCCAGCAGGTTGGCGACCGCCTGCGCCAGCAGTTGGGCGTTGCCGTCGACCACCGGCCGCTCGCGGATCTCGGTCGTGAAGGTCAGGCCCTTCTCCTCGGCCAGCGGCTCGTAGAGGTCGGCGGCCGTCTCCACCACCTCGGCCAGGTCGACCGGGCGGAAGCCGTCGCGCTGCGTCCGCGATTCCACCTGGGCGATGGAGAGCAGCGCCGTGAAGATGGACAGCAGCCGGTCCGCCTCCCCCAGCGCGTCCTGCAGCGCCGCCCGGTACGCCTCCCGATCCTCGTCGTCGCGCAGCAGCGTGAGTTCGATGCGCGAGCGCAGGCGGGTCAGCGGCGTGCGCAGGTCGTGCGCGATGTTCTCGGTGACCTGCCGCAGGCCGGCCATCAGCCCCTCGATCCGGTCGAGCATGGCGTTCAGGTTGCCGGCCAGCCGGTCGATCTCGTCGCCGTTGCCGGACCGCGCGACCCGGCCCGACAGGTCGCCGTCGATGATGCGGCGCGTGGT
This sequence comes from Azospirillum sp., assembly GCA_035629155.1. Taxonomy (GTDB): domain Bacteria; phylum Pseudomonadota; class Alphaproteobacteria; order Azospirillales; family Azospirillaceae; genus Azospirillum. Next base: position 12,111 of record DASPIO010000106.1, read on the forward strand.
GCGGTTGATTGCCTCGATCCGGTGCAGCACGCTGCGGCTCAGCAGCACGCCGCCCGCGATGCCCAGCGCGGCGGTCACCGCGAAGATCCACCCCAGCGACGAGACGATCTGCCGGCGCACCGAGTCCAGCTCGCTCATGTCGCGGCCGACCAGCAGGCGCAGGCCACCCGGCAGTGCGAAGGTGACGGCCTGCGCGGTGGCCGGGCCGCCGCTGGGGCCGCCGGTGTCGGCGACCGCGAAGTGCAGCCAGCCCTGCGCGTCCGGCGCCCCGTTCGGCCAGCCCGACAGGTTGCCGGCCAGCGGCACGCCGCCCGGCGCCATGACCAGATAGATGGAGTTGGTGTGCGGCGCCGCGCTGCGCGCCCGCACCGCGTCGATCAGGCCGGGCAGGCCGCGCCGGTCGAACTGTTCGCGCAGCTCCCCGACGTCCTCGGATATGGCCTCGTGCAACTGTCCCTCCACGAAGCCGGCGGTCGAGCGGTAGACCACGCCCAGGATCACCCCGACCGAGCCCAGGAACAGGCACAGATACAACAGCGCCACGCGGAAGGTGGTGGTGCGGAGCAGCCGGAACACGGGATGTCAGCCCACCGCGCGCAGGGAATAGCCGGCACCGCGCACCGTGTGGATGAGCGGGGTGGGAAAGTCCTTGTCGATCTTCTGCCGCAGCCGGGCGATGTGCACGTCGATCACGTTGGTCTGCGGATCGAAGTGATAGTCCCAGACGTTCTCCAGCATCATCGTGCGGGTCACCACGCTGCCGGCGTTGCGCATGAGGTATTCCAGCAGCGCGAACTCGCGCGGCAGCAGCTCGATCTCCTTCCCCGCGCGCTTCACGGTGCGGGCCAGCAGGTCCATCTCCAGGTCGCCGACGGTCAGCCTGGTCTGCGGCTGCGCCGCGCTGCGCCGCCGCGCCAGCACCTCGATGCGGGCCAGCAGTTCGGAGAAGGCGAAGGGCTTGGTCAGATAGTCGTCGCCGCCCGAGCGCAGGCCCTTCACCCGGTCTTCCACGCTGCCGAGCGCGGAGAGGAACAGCGCCGGCGTGTCGTTGCCGGCGGCGCGCAGCAGTTCCACCAGCGACAGCCCGTCGCGTCCGGGCAGCATACGGTCCACGATCATGACGTCGTAGTGCTCGGACCCGGCGAGGAACAGCCCCTCGCGCCCGTCGTTGGCGATGTCCACCACGTGCCCGGCCTCCTTCAACCCCTTGGCGAGGTAGGCGGCGGCCGTCCGATCGTCTTCGATGACCAGGACTTTCATGGGCTCCATGCTACGCTCCCGAGGGGCCGCGGCCAAGTGGGGGAGGGAGAGGGGGCGGCACCGCGGCCGCCCCTTCCCGTCACGTGCTGGCGAGCTTGAGCGCCACGAAGCTCTCGCTGCCCTGCCGGTTGACCAGCAGCAGCACCGCCTTCTTCCCGGCCTTGCCGGCGTCGGCGACCTTGCGGGCCAGCTCGGCCGGCGAGGCCACGGGCTCGCCGCCCACCGTCTCGATGACGTCGCCGGGCTGCACCGGCAGCGCGCCGGCCTTCGGCGACACGCCGACCACCACCACGCCCTTGGCTCCGCGCTCCAGGCCGAGCTGCTGGCGCGTCTCCGCGTCCAGCGCCGCGAGCTTCAGGCCGGTCAGCGCCGGGTGCGCCGGCTGGTCGGCTTCCGCGTCGGCGGACGCCATCCGCTGCTCCTCGGCCAGCTTCTCGATGCGGGTGGTGAGCGTCGTCTCCTTGCCCTGGCGCACCACCTCGACCTTGGCGTCGGAGCCGGCCGCCGTGGCGGCCACCACACGGGTCAGGTCGCGCACGCCGTCGACGGGCTTGCCGTCGAAGCGGACCACCACGTCGCCCTGGCGCAGCCCGGCCTTGGCCGCCGGGCTGCCCGGCGTCACCTCGGACACCAGGGCACCCTGAGCCTTGCTCAGGCCCAGCCCCTCGGCGATCTCCGGCGTCACCGGCTGGATGCGCACGCCCAGCCAGCCGCGCTCCACATGGCCGTGCTCCTTCAACTCGGCCACGACGCGCTTGGCGAGGTTGGACGGGATGGCGAAGCCGATGCCGACCGAGCCGCCCGACGGCGAGAAGATCGCCGTGTTGATGCCGATCACCTCGCCGTTCAGGTTGAACATCGGCCCGCCGGAGTTGCCGCGGTTGATGGCCGCGTCCGTCTGGATGAAGTCGTCGTACGGGCCGGCGTTGATGTTGCGTCCGCGCGCCGAGACCACGCCGGTGGTCACCGTGCCGCCCAGGCCGAACGGGTTGCCGATGGCCACCACCCAGTCGCCGACGCGCGCCCCGTCGCTGTCGCCGAAGTCGAGGTGCGGCAGCTCCTTGTCCGATTTGGCCTTCAGCAGCGCCAGATCGGTCTTCGCGTCGCGCCCGACGATGGTGGCCGGCAGTTCCGTGCCGTCGTTCAGCGTGACGGTGATCTCCGTCCCGCCTTCGACCACGTGGTTGTTCGTCACCACATAGCCCGCACCGTCGATGATGAAGCCGGAGCCGACGGAGGTGCCGCCGCGCGGGTCCGGCCCCGGTGCGTTCCGCTCGCCGGGGGCGCCGAACTGGCGGAAGAACTCCTCGAACGGCGAACCGGGCGGGAACGGCGATCGGCGCGGGGCGTCGGCGTCGGCGTCGGCCCGCGCCGCGCCTTGCGTGACCGAGACGGTGACCACGGCCGGTGAGACCCGTTCGGCCAGCGGCGCCAGACTGTCGGGCAGGGCGCGGGTTTCGGCCGGCGCCGCCGTGGCCGGGGGCGGGACGGCGACCGCCGCCGTCCCCGCCAGCACCGTCGTGCCCAACAGCGCGGCGGCGACGGCCTGGCGCAGCCGGCGCTTCGGTGCGGCGCGGTCGGAATGAGGGGCAGGGGTCATGACAGGGTGTCTCCTGAAAAAGCATCATGGATCGGGGACCGTGTCCCATGCCCCATGCTTACCCGCCCGCCCCTGACAGCCCCGTTGCCGCGGGATTAAATGAATTTCACCTTGTCCATGGGCCCGCCGGCCGAGGAATGCCTCGCATAGCCGGGTGTGCGGCCTGGGAGCGCGGGCGTCCGGCCCCCATCTATCGGTCCATGAACCAGTATGCACAGCCCTCCGCCACCCGCGAGCCGCTCTCCGGCCTGATCGAACGCGTCACCTTCCACAGCGCGGAGACGGGGTTCTGCGTGCTGCGCGCCAAGGTGCGCGGCCACCGCGAGCCGGTCACCGTCGTCGGCCACGCCGCCACCATCGCCGCCGGGGAGTTCATCCAGGCCACCGGCGCCTGGGTCAACGACCGCACCCACGGCCTGCAGTTCAAGGCGGACTTCCTGCGCGCCACCCCGCCCACCACCGTGGAGGGGATCGAAAGGTACCTGGGCTCCGGCCTGATCAAGGGCATCGGGCCGGTGTACGCGAAGAAGCTGGTCAAGGCGTTCGGCGAGGCGGTGTTCGACGTCATCGAGCAGGAACCGGGCCGGCTGCGCCAGGTGACCGGCATCGGCGCCAAGCGCGCCGCGCGCATCACCGCCGGCTGGGCCGACCAGAAGATCATCCGCGCCATCATGGTGTTCCTGCACAGCCACGGCGTCGGCACCTCGCGCGCGGTGCGCATCTTCAAGACCTACGGCCCCGACGCGATCCAACTGATCACCGAGAACCCCTACCGGCTGGCCCGCGACATCCGCGGCATCGGCTTCAAGACCGCCGACGCCGTCGCCGCCCGGCTGGGCATCGAGAAGACGGCGCTGATCCGCGCCCGCGCCGGCATCAGCTACGCGCTGGCCGAGGCGACGGACGAGGGGCACTGCGGCCTGCCCCGGGCGGAGCTGATCCCGCTGGCGCAAACGCTGCTGGAGATCGAGGCGCCCATCATCGAAACCGCGCTGGGCCTGGAACTGGCGGACGGCACCGTCATCGCCGACACGCTGGGCGGCGCGCCCTGCGTCTTCCTGGCCGGGCTGTACCGGGCCGAGCAGGCCATCGCCGACCGGCTGCGCCGGCTGGCCTCGGGCCGCGCGCCGTGGCCGGACATCGACGCCGACAAGGCGATCCCCTGGGTGGAGGAGAAGGCGGGGATCACGCTCGCCGACAGCCAGCGCGCGGCCCTGCGCCAGGCCCTCGCCTCCAAGGTGCTGGTCATCACCGGCGGCCCCGGCGTCGGCAAGACCACGCTGGTCGACAGCATCCTGAAGGTGCTGCGGGCCAAGGGCGTGTCGATCCTGCTGGCGGCGCCCACCGGGCGGGCGGCCAAGCGGCTCTGCGAGAGCACCGGGCTGGACGCCCGGACCCTCCACCGGCTTCTGGAGACCGATCCGCAGAGCGGCGGCTTCAAGCGCGACGAGACCAACCCGCTGGACTGCGACCTGCTGGTGGTCGACGAGACCAGCATGGTGGACGTGCCGCTGATGAACGCGCTGCTGCGCGCGGTGCCGGCCCGCGCGGCGCTGCTGCTGGTGGGCGACGTGGACCAGTTGCCGTCGGTCGGGCCGGGGCAGGTGCTGGCCGACGTGATCGCCAGCGGCGCCGTGCCGGTGGTGCGCCTTACGGAGGTGTTCCGCCAGGCCGCGACCAGCCGCATCATCGTCAACGCCCACCGCATCAACGCCGGCCTCATGCCGGAATGGCCGAAGGCCGGCGAGGAGAGCGACTTCTACTTCGTCGAGGCGGCGACCCCGGAGGCCGGCGTGGCGAAGCTGGTCGAGATGGTGCGCGCGCGCATCCCCCGGCGCTTCGGCGCCGACCCGGTGCGCGACATCCAGGTCCTGTGCCCGATGAACCGCGGCGGCCTTGGGGCGCGCTCGCTCAACATCGAGCTGCAGCGGGTGCTCAACCCGCCCGGCGCGGTGCGCGTCGAGCGGTTCGGCTGGAGCTACGGCGTCGGCGACAAGGTGATGCAGGTCGAGAACGACTACGACAAGGAGGTCTACAACGGCGACCTCGGCATCGTGTCGGCCATCGACCCGGAGGAGGGCACGCTGACCGCCGTGTTCGACGGCCGCCCCGTGACCTACGACCACGGCGAGCTGGACGAGGTGGCGCTGGCCTACGCCACCACCATCCACAAGAGCCAGGGGTCGGAGTACCCGGTGGTCGTCATCCCGCTGGTGACGCAGCACTACCCGATGCTGCAACGGAACCTCGTCTACACCGGCGTCACCCGCGGCAAGCGGCTGGTGGTGCTGGTCGGCCAGCGCCGCGCGCTGGCGATGGCCGTCCGCGGCGGCCAGGGGCGGCGGCGCTGGTCGAAGCTGGGCGAGCGGCTGCGCGACGGCTGACGCGCTCGACGGAATGAGCTGGGACATGGCATTTGACAGGAGCGGCGCCCCTTGCTACCAAGCGCGCCCCGCGGTTTGCTGCCGTAGCTCAGTGGTAGAGCACTCCCTTGGTAAGGGAGAGGTCGAGAGTTCAATCCTCTCTGGCAGCACCACCCTGGGGCCGTAGCTCAGCTGGGAGAGCGTCGCAATGGCATTGCGAAGGTCAGGGGTTCGATCCCCCTCGGCTCCACCACCTTCCGCGCATTTCTTCCCTTGCGCCTGCGGCCAAGCTTCCGTATAAGGCGCATCCCTTGCGCGGGTGTAGCTCAGTTGGTTAGAGCGCCGGCCTGTCACGCCGGAGGCCGCGGGTTCAAGTCCCGTCACTCGCGCCAGTTTCTGCGGGCGTAGCTCAGGGGTAGAGCACAACCTTGCCAAGGTTGGGGTCGAGGGTTCGAATCCCTTCGCCCGCTCCAGTTCGGAATGTCGAGGTCCTGTAGCTCAGCGGGAGAGCACCACGTTGACATCGTGGGGGTCGCTGGTTCAATCCCAGCCGGGACCACCATTCCCCATTTTCATCAACATGGAAATGGCCCCAGAGGTTCTGCGCAAGAACATGCTGGCGAATATCAGGCGCCGACTTTCTCGTTATCGGTCCACTCTTCCATTTCGACACCGAGTGGCATTCGTAGGTTGGGTTGAGCCGCAAGCGAAGCCCAACGCGTTCGCCGTGCGAGGTCTGTTGGGCTTCGCTGCGCTCAACCCAACCTACGGGTGCCCGTCCCATCATGGCCGATGGAGCACCAGGCCGGGCTCTGCGTGACATTTGCGAGCGACGTCGCGCTTGCGCCCCCCTTTTCCCAGGATTATGTTCTGGCCGTCGCAACTCTACAGATCGGAGGATTTTTTGATTGTCGCTGTTTCCGTTTTGGCTGGACCGGTCGCGTGATCTGATCCTTCCCGTGTAGGGAATTGACCGGACGTTGGGTGTGTTCCCGCGTCGGCAAGGGTGTTCACCGGCCCGATACCAGTCGCATGAGGGGTGCCCACGCGGGCGCCGGGTCCTTGTTGCGCTTTCCGTGCTCCGTGTGCGGATCGGAAACAGTTGGTGAAGACCGAAATGACATCGAAAAATCCGGGTCTGGCCGACCTCGGCTGGACGGCTTTCTTTCAATCGCAAATCTCGATCGACGACCTTTCCCGCTCTCTCCCTGTTCGCGTTCTGGCGGTCCATCGCGGCCAGCTGTGCGTGGCGGGCGACGGGGGTGAAACGACGATCCCGTCCTACCTGCACGACGCCCAGTCGGAGGAGGACTATCCAACCGTCGGCGACTGGCTGCTGATCGACCGCGGCACGCACCGCCCCGACCGCGTGCTGCAACGCACGAGCCTGTTCAAACGGCGGGCGCCGGGGACGGGTCGCAGGCTGCAACTGATCGCGGCCAACATCGACACGCTGTTCATCGTCTCCTCCTGCAACCAGGACTTCAACGTGGCGCGACTGGAGCGTTACCTTGTCCTGGCGCGGGAAGCGGGTGTCACGCCGATCGTCGTGCTGACCAAGGCCGACCTGACGGACGAGCCTGAGGCTTACGCCAAGGCCGCCCGCGCCTTGCAGCGGGGCCTGCTGGTCGAAACCGTCAACGCGCTCGAACCTGACGGCCTCGCCGGGATCAAGGCGTGGTGCGGTCCGGGGCAGACGGTGGCCCTGATGGGTTCGTCCGGCGTCGGCAAATCGACGCTGATCAACACACTGACGGGCGCCCGCGCGCTCGCGACCCAGGCGATTCGCGACGACGACGACAAGGGGCGGCACACCACGACCGTCCGCTCGCTGCACCGGCTGGAGGAGGGCGGTTGGCTGATCGACACGCCGGGCATGCGGGAATTGCAACTGGCCGATACGGCGGCCGGCGTGGAGGAGGTGTTCGAGGACATCATCCTGCTGGCGAAGACCTGCCGGTTCTCCGACTGCACGCACGAAGCCGAACCCGGCTGTGCCGTGCGGGCGGCGATCGAGGCGGGAACGCTGCCCCTGGAACGGCTTGCCCGCTGGCGCAAGCTCGCCGCCGAGGAGGCGTTCAACACGGAAACCCTGGCCGAACGCCGCGCCCGCGACCGCGCGTTCGGCAAAATGGTGAAGTCGGTGCTGAAGGGAAAAGAGAGGATGACGCGGTTGTAAGCAGGCGGGCGGAGTGAAGGTGCAGGCGGCAGGTCAGCATTCGAGCTTCGGAAACGCCATGACGCATAGAGCGCGAACGGGGGTCCGTTCGCGCTCTCTACGACCCAAGTCTCAGGTTATGGGGCACGCCACTGTGGCGTGCCCCATAACCTGAGAATGCCGAGCACAGAAATGCTGCGCCTCTCGATGGGCTTTCTGCCGTAAAATGGGACTGGATCTGTCATGCAGTAAGATCAACGCAACCGGTGGGCCAAAAAATTGAGACTGTCGTGCGCGGTGGCTGACGCGGGTTCAGGAGGATAGATCAGGTCATCGGGCCCGACCGTATGGGATGTCGGGAGCCGTGCAGATAAAGCCAATGTCTTCCAAGTGATCTCCGGTTTCGCTTGTTGCCTTGCTCATCATGTCGTGCAGGAGGTGCCGGTGCTCCGGCAAGAGCAGAGCGCGCCCGTGAACCAAGGCGGTCTGCCATTTGGGGCCGCGGCCCCAGGCTTCCATCCAGGCATCCAGCACATCGTGCTGACGTCGACGGCTGGCCAGAGCCTCGAACAACACGCCGGCTTCGTGGATATCGCTGTCGCGCATGATCTGGCCCCGGCGGTCACGGTGCCTGAGTGTCGCGATGACCAACTTGCATACCGCGTAGCGGTCGGAGGCTGGCACGCGCACCGGAATGCCGGTCTTGTGCAGCAGCACGCTGCGCACCGCAGCGACTATGTACCGTTCAGCCGCAACCTATCATTACATTACCATGAAGCGGCCTCCCGCCTGTTGACCTGGGCTTTGGGAGGTCGCCATGTCCGGTGTCGCCGTCGAGGACCTGCTGGAGCTATGGTCAGACGAACTGCGCGGCGCCAAGGCCCGGCTGCGCCCCTTGTTTCTGCAAGCGAGCACGGCGGGATCGGCCGCCGGGTTCCTGGACGGGCTGCTCGGGCCGGAGCGGCGCAAGACTGGATGGATGCGTGCTGAGGCGGCGGGCGACACAGGGCCCTGGCGCCAGCAGGCGGTGCTCGGCCGTGCGTCCTGGGATGCCGACGCGCTACGCGACGCGGTCCGCGACTATGCGCTCGATGCCTGGGCGAGCCCGACGCCACGCTGGTCATCGACGAGACCGGCTTTCTCAAGCAGGGCAAGGCGTCTTGCGGCGTTGGGCTCCAGTACACCGGCTCGGCGGGCAAGATCACCAACTGCCAGATCGGCGTCTTCGCCGCCTACGCCTCCTCCAAGGGTCACGCCTTCATCGACCGCCGGCTCTACCTGCCCAAGGACTGGACGGGCAACCCGGATCGCCTGACCAAGGTCCACGCGCCCGAGGACGTGCGCTTCGCCACCAAGCCGGCCATTGCCGCTGCTATGGTGCGCCGGGCGATCGACGCCGGGGTGCCCTTTGCCTGGGTGGCGGCCGACAGCGTCAATGGTGTCGGCGAGCTGGAGATGGCGTTGAGCCGCGCCGACAAAGGTTACGTGCTCGGTGTCACCGGCAGCCACCATTTCACCTCCTGGAGCCCGACCCTGTCGGTGTCCGGCACCGCCGAGGACATCGCCAAGGAGCTGCCGGCGGAGGGCTGGGTCCGCTTGTCGACGGGCGACGGCACCAAGGGGCCGCGGGTCTACGATTGGGCCTACCTGGAGCTGGCCGATCTCGATCCCGAGATGGTCGGGGCGCCGCCCGGCCTGGGCGTCTGGACCCGTGGGCCGCTGGTGCGGCGGCGTCCCACGGATGGGGAGTTGGGCTTCTTCACGACTTGGTGCCGGCACGGCACGCCGGTGGACACGCTGGTCCGCGTCGAGGGGCAACGCTGGTCTATTGAGGACGCCTTCGAGACGGCGAAGACCGAACTGGGACGCGATCATAACGAGACGCGCAGTTGGCACGGCTGGCACCGGCACGTTTCGCTGGTGATGCTCGCCTTCGTCCTGCTGGCCGCGGTCCGGCACAAGGCCGATGCCCTCGCCGCACCCCCGAAAACGACGAGGAAAGTTCCCCACTCATGGTCCGTTGGTCGATGCAGGAGATCCGTCGTGTTGCCGACCGCCTGACCCAGCGCTCGGTAGAACCCGCCGCCGTCATCGCGTGGTCGACCTGGAGGCGATGTCATCAGGCCATCGCCAACGAAGCCCATCGGCGCAGAACGCAACTGTAATGATAGGGCAGCAGGACGCTTGTCCTTCAAAGGGAGGCGCGACTTTCGTGGTGTCCTTCAGAAATTCCAGCCCGGCGCTTCTGGTTGGGCTCGGTTGAGGACACGTCGAGTTTTCCTTGCTCTTGTCCCCCGGGCGTTCCGTAGCCCTCTACGAGGACGTTGATTTCCGAACCGACGAGGATCACCAGTCCTGCGATGTAGAGCCACAGCATCAGCACGACCACGGCGCCAATGCTGCCGTAGGCTGCGTCGTAGTCGGCGAAGCTGTCCGTGTAGACGGAAAAGCCGAGCGAGGCGGCAATCAGCAGAACCGTGCCGACGACGCTGCCCGGTGTGACGAACGTGAACTTCCGTTCCACGTTCGGCCCATAGCGGTAGATCATCGCGAACCCCAGCAGCAGGGCCAGCACGATGACGACCCATCGGAACACCGCGAAGAAGGTGAGCAACGCGTCGGAGAAGCCGAACCGGCCGCCGATCCAGTCCTGGATGATCCCGCCGAGCACGACGAGGGAGAACGCGCCGATCACTAACACGCCGAAAAGAAGGCTCAGCCCGAGCGCCATCGCGCGCGCCCGCAGGAAGCTGCGGGCCTCCTTCACGCCATAAGTAATGTTGAGCTGCCGCATGATGGCGTACATGCCGGTGGATGCCGCCCACAGCGTCGCTACCAAGCCGAACGACAGCAGGCCGCCGCGCCGTTCGCTCATGACTTGCTCCACCACCTGCTCGACGATGTCGAACGCCTGAACCGGCAGCGCCTGCTTGAGAAGGTCCATAATCCCCTGGTCCACCTGGTCGATCGGCAGGTACGGCAGCACGTTCATCGTCACGATGATCGCCGGAAAGATCGCGAGCGTCAGGTAGAAGCCGAGCGCGGCGGCGCCGTTGAAGACGTTGTCGTCGCCCACGGACCGGCGCAGGTCACGCAGGAAGCGCTTCGCCGCCTCGGCATCGATCATCCGCCGCGCGCCCTCGACATTAGGTAACGGCCGCCGAGGACCAGCAAGGCGCCGAGCAGCAGGATGAGCAGCACGATCATCGCCACCCCGCCGAGAAGGGCGCCGAGGGTGTCCCAGAATCCGATCTGGGCAATCAGGATCGCGAGGATCACAAGCAGGACCAGAGGCACGCTTCAGCTCCTTTCGTCAGGAAGGATCATGTTTGGAAAGGCGCGTGGACGGCGCCCGCGCATGCAAGCTGATACCCCTGCCAACTGCCCCCGCGTTTGCCGGTTCCCATGCGGGGCGCCGGCGTTCGCTCGCGCATCGGGAGGAGCCGCCCTGGCGGGGTCCGGTTGGGATTCACGCAGCCATTTTCCGATGATCGACCACAGCGGCGACGGCATCGTGCCAGTCGTCGTCCGCCAGATCGCCTCTCCGGGCGGGCCGTGCCGCACGCCGGGGGCATGACGGCCATCCAACGGGCCAGCCAACGGGAATGATACGGCCGGCGCCGGAAGCGACCCGGAACCGACCCCGGCGCATCGCGTTGGCCCGTTCAGCAGGCAATCCCCGGAGATGGCAAGGAGCCGCCGTGTCGAGCTATCTGACCGTGCTGGCCATCGCACTGCTGCCGGTTGGTGGCAACGTCCTTGGCAGCTTGACTGCGGAAATGATGCGGGTGTCGCCCTGGATCATCGGGGCGGCGCTGCACGCGGCTGCGGGCGTCGCCATCGCCGTGGTCAGCGTGGACATGATGCCTTGGGCCCTCGACCGCTTGGCGGTGTGGATCCTGGTCGCCGCCTTCATTGTCGGCGCCGCCTTTTCGATCCTGCTGAAGTGGGGCGTCGAGTGGGGGCGGCAGCGCTTCGCCGCCGGCAGCGCCGGGGCCTGGATGGTCTACATGGCGGTCGCCGCCGACCTGCTGAGCGACGGGCTGATGATCGGCGCGGGCTCCGCCGTCTCCAGCGGGCTCGGCCTGCTCCTCGGGCTCAGCCAGGTAGTCGCCAATGTGCCAGGCGGCTTCGCGGCCATGGCGAACTTCGCCGACGAGGGGGTGAAGCGCCGCACTCGCTTGCTGATCGCCGGCTCCTTCGTGCTGCCGGTCGTCCTGGGGGCGAGCATCGGGTTTTGGCTGCTGCGCGGGGCGGGCGAAACGCTTGAGAACGCCGCGCTGGCCTTCATTGTCGGCGTCCTCCTCCTCGCCACCATCGAGGACCTGGTGCCGCAGGCGGACGAGCCGGGGGCCGCCCGCTGGATCTCGACGATCGCCTTCACGGCGGGCTTCGCCTTCTTCGCCCTGCTGTCGACCTACATCGGCTGATGCCGCCGGGTGGCTCTACGCCTGCGGGCCGTGATCGTCCCGTTCCATCTGCGCCTCGGTTTCCACATGCCCGCGGGCCTGCAGCCATCGAGCGGTCAGCCAGACCACAAGCGCCCACGCCGCGCCGACCGTCCAGCCGGCCAGCACGTCGGTTGGCCAGTGGACGCCCAGGTACACCCGGCTGACCCCGACCAGCACCGTGACGAGGACCGCAAGCCCGAGCAGATAGGCGCGCAGCCGGTGGTTCGGCTGAACGCGGGCAAGCAGGGCAGCGAGCGTCAGGTAGGTGGCGGCGGCCATCATCGAGTGGCCGCTCGGGAAGCTCGCCGTGTAGACGTAGGAGCCGTGCGGCACCAGATCGGGGCGAGGGCGCTCGAAGATTTCCTTCATCACGGTGCTGACCAGCAGCCCGCCGCCCACCGAGGCCAGCACCAGCAGCATCGCCCCGCGCAGGCGGTGGAGGGCCAGATAGCCGGCCACCATCAGCGTGAGCAGCGTCAGCACGCCCACGCCGCCGAGCGCGGTGAAGTCGCGCCCCAACTCCTCCAGCCAATGCGGGCCAAGCGGATCGGACAGGTCGTCGCTGCGGCGCAGGGCCAGCAGCAGCGCACGGTCGATGGCTGCCGTCTCGCCCTCGACCACCTCGTCGGCCAGTTCGACGAACGCCCAGATGCCGCCGGCCAGCAGCAGGAGCAACATGAGCGTGCCGATCCCGACGCGCTCGGCGAAGGGAACCAGATGCAACCACCGGCGCCAGGGCCACGCCGTCCGCTGACCGTCTTCCGCCGACTCCGCCATGCTCCCTCCTGTCGGATATCCTGAAGGCAACCGGTGTCCGGCCGAGTGGTTTCACGTGCGGCCGGCTCCGCGATCAGGTCACGTCCTCGAAGAGCGCCAGGTGCTGGATGACGGTGCGGCTTTCCAGGCCGCCGGCCAGCGCGCCCGTGGTCACGCCGATGGTGCTGATGAACGCGGCGAGCCGAAGCTTGTCCGCGAACGACACCTCCGGGTCCGCCAGCGTCGGCCAGGTCTGGATCAGGTCCTGGGGAAAGATGAAGACCTCGATCAGCAGCATCAGGGCGCCGACCAGCACGAACAGGCCGATGCAGGCCAGCAGGATGCTGAGGAAGATCACGCTGTTGGCGACTGCCAGATGCTCGGTCAGGACGCGCTTCTCCTTGCGCGGAAGGAAGAGGGACTGCACCCGGGCGAGATAGAAGCTGGCCGCCAGGACACTGATCGCCGCATAAAGGGCGGCGATCCCGTTGCTCATGCCCAGCCCCACGTCCCAGATCTCGGCGGTGAACACCAGCAGGAAGGACGGCGCCACGGCGGCCGTGGCCAAACCGGGCAGCGAGAGCGGCAGCAGCGGTGCCCAATTGCGCAGGAGCGGCCGCACGACCTCCGCCGGATGGCGGACGGCCATGAGGACGTGGAAGACCAGCGACGCGACGGCGCCCCCGCCGTGCAACTCGCGCTCCGGCATGCGTTCTCCGTCCTCGGCTAGACGTTTCCGTTCGCGTGCGCTGAAGCGAGGCACGGCGCTCCGGGACTCCCGGAACTCGAACGGCGCCATGACGTCGCTTTCCCGCCGGTCGGCGTGCCCCACGCCGCCGATGTGCCCGAGCAGGTGAAGCAGCAGTGCGCCGGCGTTCCAGCGCACCGGCTCCGCATCCAATCGGCGCGGTGGCTGACCGCGCGGGGTGGCCGTCAGCTTGCGCGTGGACACCACGGCCACGCGGCAGGTGGAGGAAATCAGCCCCGCCACCGTCCGCCGCCGGCGCGACACCAGGGCCACGTCCGTGACCACGATCGCCAGGTCGTAGGGGCCTTCGGACATGCGCTGGCTGGCGTCGTCGAGGAAGTCGGAGGGGCGGCGGGGCGCGTCCGACTCCAGCGAACGGGGCTCGGTCCGGTGGAAGACCCACCGCAGCCGCGTCGCCTCCTCGATTTCGGCCCGCACGTCCGCGGCGATCCGTTCCGCAAAGTCCCGCAAGGCCTCCGCATCCCCCGCCGGGCCGGCGGCCACGAGAACGGCAACGTTCATTTCCGGCTCCGGCTCGGGCCCCTGCGCCGCCTGCAGCGCCCTGTAGAAGCGGCTCGTCGAGGTCAGGGCACGCACGATGTGGCTTGCCGAGGTGACCCGCGCCGCACGCAGAACGCGCAGCGCCCGCAGCAGGCGGAAGGCGCGGAAGGCCGGAACGGCGAGGGCCACGACCGTGACCCAGTTCCGGGAGATGTAGGCGAGCTTGCGCGGGGCCAGATACAGCTTGAGCAGGAATTCGAGAACGAAGACGATCCAGATTGCCGTAACCAGCCCCTGCTCCCAAAGCGTCAGCCCGCTGACCAACTCGTCGACAAACAGCCACAGCCAGACGAGCGCCAGAAGGAACATCGGCGCTTCCAGTTCCGCTTCCAGACGAAGGAGCAGACGGCGGTGACGGCGCACGCGCGCGTTCATGAACGGCCGGATCGAGGCGCGGCCCGGAGGCCGGGCGGCGCCGGCTGGTCCGCCTTTGCGGGCGTCCTTCCACCCTCCCCCTTGCCGAGGGCATCCTGAACATAGAGCTTGCGGACCAGGATGAAAGCGACCACCGCCAGCGGCGTGGCGAACAGCACGCCCAGCACCCCGAACAGCACCCCGAACGCCACGACGGCGAACAGGGTCAGGGCCGGCGGCAGGGACACCAGCTTGCGCTCGACCATGGGCATGATGAGGTTGCTCTCGATCTGCTGCACGACGATGTAGAGCCCCAGCACGTACAGCACGGTCGAGACGCCCTCGGCGGAGGCCACCAGCAGGGCGGGGATGGCCGACGCGATCGGGCCGACGAGCGGGACGAACTCCGACAGGCCGGCGAGCAGCCCGAGCGCCAGCGCCGACGGGACACCGAGCACCCAGAGCCCGGCGGTGGTCAGAACGCCGATGATGGTCATGGAGATCAGTTGGCCCTTGAGCCACTGCCGCAGCCCGTGGCCGGCCGCATCGAGCGCCTCGCGCGTCCGGTCCTCGGCGTTCCTGGGGACGAGCGCGACGATCCCGTCGCGGTAGAGGCAGGGCTGCGCGGCGAGGTAGATGCCGCCCGCGGCCACCAGAAGAACGTTGCCCACGATCCCGAGCGTCGTCATCAGGACTGAACGGGCGCTGCCCACGATGCCGCCCGACACGGCGCCGACATCCATGCTCTCGACATGCTCAAGGGCGGCGCGGCCCCAGGAGTAATCCTGGAGATAGCCCCTGACCTTCTCCCAAGCCTGGGGAACCAACTGCGTGATCTGCTCGACCTGGGCGGACACCTCGCGGCCGAACAGCCACCCGCTCGCTCCGAGGATCGCCAGCACCAGCAGCACGGCCCCGGCGAGCGCCCAGCCGGAGGACAGCGGCGAATGCTTATCGATCCAGCCGGTGAGGGCGCGCAGGAGCGTCGCCAGGAGGATGGCCGCGAACGCCAGGAGGAGCACGTCGACGAGCTTCCACAGGAACAGGGCCATGGCGATCAGGGCGATGGCCACGAGCAACCGGCTTGTGTAGCGGCCGAGATCCGTCTGCATGTTTCCCTCCCGGCGCAGGACCCGTCGATTCGGCAACGCTCCATCCGCTGCGGAGTTGCGCCCTGTGAAGACGGAATACCGGAGATCACGGCGATCACTGGTAAAGCCGGGCGTCACGCCGTGGCAGCCGCCCCGAAACGGCCGGCGGCCAGGGGCGGACGTTTCCGGCGGGGGCAACGACAGCCATGCTGACGAACTGGGCTCGGAAACACGCCAAGACGATGCAGTGGCTGGCCCGGTTCGGATACTCGGGGCGCGGCCTGGTCTATGTCGCGGTCGGGGCGCTCGCCTGCGCCGCCGCGTTGAGCGAACGTCGGCGGCGGAGTGCCCCCCGCCGGCCCCTGAACGCTCGTCACCGCGTCTGCCGCGCGCTCGCCGTGTTGGACGACATCGTCAGCGCGGCGTTGATGGATCTCTCCGCCTCGGCGAGGTCGTTCGCGGCCAGCCGGGGCGCCTCCTGCCACTCGGCCGCGCCCGGCAGATGGCAGAGGTCGGCCAGTACGGGGTAGTGGTCGGACCCGAACTCCGGAAGATGGCGGAACTCCACCAGGGCGAATTCGTGCTGATAGAGCACCTGGTCGAGCGGCCAGGTGACGACCCAGCGCTGGGCGTTGTAGGTCGGGACGATGCCGCGCCCGGCGCGCGGGTCGAGCAGGCCGCCGATGCGCATGGCCCGCCGGACCACCCGCTCCCACGGAACGGCATTGAAGTCGCCCGCGACGATGACCGGATCCTCGGCGCTGCGCGCCTCCAGCGCCGCCAGCAGGAGCTGCGCGTCGCGCTTGGTCGAGGGTTGCCAGAGGTGCGGCGGGCGCGGATGGAGGCCGTAGAAGTCCACCCTCTCGCCGTCCGGCAGCACCACGTTGGTGAAGATCGCCGGGGTCTCGTCGCCGATGATGAAGCGGACGTCCGCGTCGGCAAGCTCGTACTTCGAGAACAGGTGCATGCCGAAGTAATTGCCCCGGACGTCCTGGACGCGGTGCGAGAACTCCGGCGCCAGGACCGAGAGCTGGCGGTCCCACCACTCGTCCGTCTCCATGGCGAGGAACAGGTCGGGACGGACGTCGCGCACGATGCGGAGCAGCTCCCCGGCCTGGCGGTTGCCCATCCGCACGTTGGCGATGAGAACCCGGATGCGCGAACCGGCGGGGCATTCGGCCGCGGCGACGGCGACGCTGTTCTCGCCGAACGGTTCGGCGTAGGGGTGCAGCTTGTAGACGTTGTAGCCGATCGCCGCCGCCATCGCCGCGACCGGAACCCAGCCGGCCGCCCGCAGCGGTCTCGCCAGAACCAGATACAGGACGAGTACCAGCGCCAGCGCCGCGAGTTCCTGGAGCCGGGCGAAGTCCAGCATGCGGATCCACCAGACGTTCGTCTCGATCAGCGGCAGCAATGTGAGGACGGCCAGAAGGACGCCCAGCAGACCGAGCGTCCACCGGGAGATGCGGGCGAGCGAGCGGGCATCATCCTTCTGCATGGAACACTCCGGTGGATCGGGAAGAACGGGATTCCAAGCGGGCGGAAGCTCCCCCGCCGACCAGGGCGGGGGAGCCTTCCATGCCGTCGCCCTTAGAACCTATTCCAGTAGGGAGACGAACTCCCAGACGGTGACAGCGCAGACGATGTGGAGCATGGCCTCGTAGGTGAGGGCGAGCTTTTCCCAGCGGACCAGGATGCGGCGATAGCGGTTCAGCCAGGAGTGCGCCC
>DASPIO010000107.1:0-18097 GCA_035629155.1 Azospirillum sp.
GCCAGCAGGCCGAAGTCGCCATCGGTGTCACCATCCTGAATCGGATGATCGATCAAGCCCGCCCGAACTCCGTCCGCAGCGCCTGAGCGAAGGACGGGGCGGGGTTCGGTGCGTCCGCGCACACCTCGCTGCACCAACACCCATGGGCACGCCACCGACAAGGCGGTGGCGCCCGAGCCGGTGTTGCGGGCGCTCGACCTTCCCTCCTGGGAGATCGAGGTGATCCTGACGGCGCGCGCACGGGGCGCCCCTCCCGTGAGCACCGGACCGCGCGTGTTGCAGCGGCACGATCATCACATTCGCGCCGAGGCCGAAATCGACGGGGCACGCTTCGTGCGTCTGGCGGTGGTGCGGTTCACCAATGCGCCCGAACAGCCTTTCCTGGTCCGGTCCTGGCGGCGCGACAGGGGGGGCCGGGGCCTGTGAATCGCCTTGATGGGGTCACCGAGACTGTCTCGTCAGCTTGTTGCATGGAGGGGGCCGGTGTCGTCGGCGGAGGAGGCCTCGTTCCCGCATTGGTGATCCCCCGTGCCGCATAAAGCCAACGCCGCTCGTCGCCATCACATCGCGCGACCGAAGCGGAAGGTGACGAACTGGGCCGAGTACGATGCCGGCCTGCGCCAACGCGGCAGCCTGACGGTGTGGGTCAGCGACGAAGCGGTCGCCGGCTGGAAGGCGGCGCCCCGCACCACGCCGGGCGGACAGCCCAGCTATTCCGACCTGGCGATCATCACGGCGCTGATGCTGCGCGCCCTCTTCCGGCTGGCGCTGCGCCAGACCGAAGGGTTGATCGGCTCCGTCCTGCGTCGGCTCGGCCTCGACCTGCCGGTGCCCGATCATTCCACCCTTGCCCGCCGAGCCCGGACGGTGACGCTGTCGCAAGCGCCGCGCGCGAGCGGCGGGCCCCTCCACCTGCTGGTCGACGGCACCGGGCTGAAGCTGTGCGGGCCGGGCGAGTGGCTGATCGAGAAGCACGGCACGAAGAAGAGGCGCTCGTGGAAGAAGCTGCACGTCGGCGTGGACGCGGCGAGTGGCCGGATCGTTGCCGCTACGCGGACCGACCGCGACGGCGATGATGCCGCCCAGGTCGGACCGTTGCTCGACCAGGTTCCTGGCATGGTTTCGGCGCTGACCGGCGACGGCGCCTCCGACCGCACCAGTGTGTACGCCGCCGTGCAAGAGCGTCACACCGAGGCGCCGCCGTCGTGGCGCCGCCTCGGTGTGACGCCGTGCTCAGCGACACGGCGGACACCGCACCCACGCCGCGCGACCGCCACATCCAGACGATCGCCGCGACCGGACGGATGGCTTGGCAGAAGACCAGCGGCTACAATCAGCGAGCGAAAGTCGAGGGGCGGATCGGGCGCTGGAAGCGGGTGCTCGGACCGGCGCTGCGCTTCCATACCGACGAGGCGCAAGCGACGGAAGCCGCCCTCGGCACCCTCGTCCTCAACCGCATGCTCGACCTGGGACGCCCGAACTCCGTCCGCATCGCCTGATCAGCCAAGGGGCTGGGGCGGGTTCTTGCCTCCGCCACCTCGCTCCAACACGCTGCCGTCGGAACTTCGTGAACTTGGTATGATCGGCCGGCGCCGCAACCCCCGTCCTCGCCTTCAGCGGGGTGGCGATGCCGGCGGCACCCTCGATTCGATTGTGGAGATGAGGGCATCGAGCTGTCCGATGTCGTCGGACCGCTTCAGCCGATAGACCGGCACCATTCCGGCCAGCCGGATAAGCGCCCGGATCTGGTCCGGCATGCGGCCCAGCAACTCGGGAATCCGGTTTCCGAAGATGTCATCGAAGGCCGCCTTGACCGCATAAGGCCCATGCAGCCGTTCCACGCCCGGCTCCTCTCCGGGCTGGGCGCGCCGCAGAAGATACACCGCTCCCAGCGGCAGCGGCCCGGCGTGGAAACGGTCCAGCCCGCGCACCTGGAACTTGTCTTTCCGGACGGGGTCGCCGGCCAGCCCGGCCAGCGGAATGCCCACCGCGTCCAGGCTGTCCGCGTGAAGCCGGAGCCGGGGTACGGACGGCCACAGCACCGGTCCGCCGGGGGCGGCCGTATCGATCACGCTCACGTCGTCCGCAAGCAGCGCGTGCCCTCGCCCCATCAGCGCCGCCGACAAGGTCGACTTGCCCGATCCGGATGGGGCGGCGATGACCACCGCTTCACCGCCGACGCGCACCGCCCCGGCGTGCAGCGGCAGCAGGCCGCGCTGGTGCGCCAGCATGCCCAGGACGATGCCAAGCAGGTAGGGGCGCAACTCGGGTGCGGCGGGGTCCTTGCGCGTATCCACGATGACCTGACGGCCCTCGCGCACCAGGAAGCGCGCGGTTCCTTCGGCCGTCAGCAGACCGGTGCCATCGGGACCGACCTGCAGAAGGGGGCCGATCGCGGTCGCGTCGGGAAGCCGTTCGGGCGCCGGGCCCAATCGGATGTCGACGCCGTCCGCCCCTGGTTCCCCCTGCCAGGGCGGCAGTTCAGGCAGCGGCAGGTCAGAGCGGACGTGCCAGCCGCACAACCAGTGCTCGTGTTCGGCCGTCGGCGCGGCCGGGCGGGCGGGCCGGGGGGGCGGCAGCAGGTCGGCAAGGCGCTGCACGGCGAGGTCATGCGCGGGATCGATGGCCAGCACCTGATGAAGGAACTGGCGCGCCTGAACGGTCCGCCCAAGCGCCGCGACCGAGACCGCGCAGCCGTAGAGGGCGTCCAAGCTGCGTGGCGCTCTATCGAGGATGCTGAGGTAGAGCCTTTCGGCCTCGACGTAGTTCCCCGCGTTCCGCAACCGCCGGCCCGCCTTCAAGGCATCCTCCAGTGACACCACCGCGTCGAGCGTTCCGTGCCGGTGGTAGTGCATCCGCATATCCGGGGTGAGTCGGATGCCGTTGTGGACGTCGAACCGGTAGCCGCCGGCCGGCGCGAATGGCACGCGGGCGAACAAGCTCTCGTACTCCCCCGCCAGCACGGCCAGGATCCCGGCCTGCGGGTGGTCGGCCAGCGTGTAGCGTTGGTCGTGGGCCGACAGCCGCTTGCGGTCAGTGAGTTCGAAGCCGCTCAGGTGGAAATAGGTGGCCCGCTCGCCGTTTACGAAGTAGGCCTCCCCCTGCCTGGTGACGACCCGCTCGTGCAGGTTCCAGTACGCCACGTTGTAGCCGGCCTCCATGATCGGCCGGAACCGGTCGTAATGGAAGGAGACGCCCAGGTTGAAGAACCGCTGTTCGCAGAACATGCCCCGCGAGAACGCGTTGAAACCCCGGCGGTACACACGCTCGGCTATCCAGGCGAGCAGCGAACGCCCCGCCGCTGAGCGCCGGAATCCCATGAATCCCGTGTTGTAAACGCCGTTCACGGCGATGGTGAGGTCACTGGGCTCCTGCCCGTCGTCCGGGATCGGCGTCAGGGTATGCGGTGCAGCGGTCATCTCGACCGCGTCCAGCACCTCGATGGTCGCGTCGAAGCGGCCGGTGACGAACAGGTCGGAATCCAGATAGATGATCTTGGGCGCGGACGTCGCATCGAAGAGGTACTGGAGAAAGTAGGGCTTGATGTTCCCGCACATCTCGTAGGCAGAGTAGTAGATCGCCATGTCCTGAATCTTCGGAGTCAGGAAAGCCTGAAGCCGGACCAGGGGGCAATCGAAAGCCGACGCTTCCGGAAGCGGATCGCCGTCCAACGCGTCGACGACAAGGACGCAGAAGGGCGCTTCGGGGTGGTGGCGCCGCAGCGTCTGTCGGAGCACGTGGGCGAACTTCAGGTGCGAACGTGTAACGACCGTGCAAAACAGCACGCCGCTTCGTTCGATGGGGGCGGCGATGTCGGCAAGGGCGATCACTGTTCGGTCTCCGCAATCAAGATATGCACGGCCGCGGCCTGCTATCACAGCGACGGCACGAGCCGGAAGGACACGGTGGCGGGCAGACGTTCGGTGGGGCGCCGGGCCGCGGCCCGGGTCTCCACGATGGCGGAGAGCAGCGCCACATCCTCCCACGGCACCGGGTGCAAGGCGCTGAGCAGGTAGGGGCTGTCGGGATCGCGGATCCACTCGCCAGGGAAAAGGGCGACCGTCTGACCGGGTTCGGCCCGGCCGGCCGCCGCACCGGCCAGGGCGGCGCACAGGTCGACGCCCACCAGGGCGCCGATGTGGGCGCTCTGCGGCGGGCGGGGGTTGAGTTCCAGAAGGAAGGCGCGCCCCGTCCCCTCCTCCACCAGGAAGTCGAAGCCGACGAGCCCGGTGAGCTTCAGCGCGTCGACCAGTCGGCCGGCGGCGGCCAACATGTCCGGGCGGTCGATGGTGCGGATCACCGTCGCGGCGCCTGTCGGCTCGGGGTTCGCTCTCTCGGTGGCGTAGCAGAAGGCGCCAAGCACCGCCCCCTCGCGGCAGGCCAGCGCCACCGAGGCGGGTGTGCCGCGGATGAAGCGCTGCACCATCAGGATCTCCGGCGACCACGGCACCTTGCAGCCCGGATTGTGCCCCAGCGCCGCCCGGACCGCCCGTTCCTCGTCGTCCAGCACCAGCACCCCGGCGCCCGACGTCGAAAAGTCGGACTTCACCACCACCGGCACGCCATGCGTGCGGCAGAAGGCGCGCACCGCCTCGGCCGAGGCCGGGCGGATCTGCTCGGGGGCATCGAGGCCCAGGCTGCGGGCCAGTTCGATCACGCCGGCCTTGGTTTCGATCAGCGCGCGGTGCGGCTTCGGCATGGCGGAGCGCAGCACCACGTTGGCCAGCGGGCCGGGCACCTTGCCCTCCTCCGCCTGGGCGGCGATGGCGTGCAGGTAACGCACCGACCAGTCGTCGCCGGGGATGATCGTCTCGAAACGCCACAGCTTCATCAGCCCGAGCATGGCGTCCACATAGGCGGGCACGTCCAGGGCTCCCGGCAGGGCGGCGGAGACGCTGAGATAGCGGGTCGCCAGGATCAGCCCGCCTTCCGGCGCGACGGCGCCGACGTTAAAGCCGGCCCTGACCAGCGCCTTGGGCAGCTGCGCGAGACCGGGCGAAGCCGAGGCGGTGGCGAGGATCAGCAGGTTCCTATTCGGCGGCATGCAGGACCTCCACGTCGGGCAGGCCCCAGCAGGTGACGCCCAGGTCCTTCGCCATCATCGCCAGTCCCTCGGTCTCGATGTAGCCGCGATAGCTCACGGCGGGGAACACCAGGCCCTCCCGGTGCAGGTCGGCGCGCACCAGCAGCATGGTGCCGCCCACCCCGTCCAGCGGCACCATGCCCTGGCCGCGCATGTCGTGCAGGTAGCGCCGCCCCACACCCTTGGGCGGCTGGATCAGCCCGGCGACGCGGTGGCGCTCCTCGCCCCCGGCGGCCTGCGCGGTGAACTGGAAGCTGTTCAGGTCGAAGCTCGGCCCACCGGGCGCGGTGACGCAGTTCGGCGTGACGATGTCGCGCCCGGTGGCCAACAGGCGGCGCAGCACGTCGGGCGGGAAGTCCACCACGTCGGCGTCGATCCACAGCACCCAGTCCTCGTCCCGCAGGGCGCCGGTGAGCAGCCGGTTGCGCGCCCGCGCGATGGTGGCGCGGCGCAAGGGCTGCACCGCCGGGTTCCAGCGCGGCCCCTCCAGGCGGACGCCGAAATCGTGGCAGTGCAGCTCGACCCGGCGGTAGCGGGTGCGCAACGCCTCCATCCGGCTCTCCAGATAGGCGTGGGACCCGTCCTCGCTGTCGCCCTCCAGGAAGGCGAGCGACAGCCGGTCGCGCGGGTGGTCGAGCCGGTCAAGCGCCGCCAGGTAGGTCGGCAGGTGGCGGCGGGCGTTCTTGACCGGGGTGAGCACGAGCACACTCGGCAGGACGGCGGCTGACGGCGCCGCGGCGACGACGGCCGGGAGAACGCGGCTGGGAGAGCGGCGGTGCATCACCGCCTGCACCCGCTCGCGTGCGAGGCGGCCGATGGCCTGCGCGCTCAGCGTGGCCCGGATGTGCTCGGCGGCGCGCTGGCCGGTCTGCGCCGCCGCGCGGGGCCCTAGGGAGACGGCCCGCATCAGTGTCGCCGCCTCGCCGATGTCCGGGTCGGCCCACACCGTGCCGGCCGGGTAGTAGCCGTCGTCCGCCAGCGTGGCGACGAGACGGCAGGGGACCGGGTAGGCGCATCCCGGCGCCATGAAGTCGAGGTTGCCCGAATAGGCGGTGGCGATGACCGGCTTGCCGAGGGCCATCGCCTCGGCGATGCCCAGGCCGAACCCCTCGGCCCGGTGCAGCGAGACGTAGGCGTCGCAGCACGCCAGGAGGCCCAGCGCGGCTTCCCGGCTCTCGCTACCTTCGCGCAGGATGATGGCCGCGCGGCTACCGATGGCCGCGCGCAGCCGGTCGCGGTTGGCGTCCGACAGGGTGCGCGCCCGGATCACCAGGGCGGCCCAGCCTTTGTCTTCAGGGAAGGCCGTGCGGAACGCCTCGATCAGGCCCAGCGGGTTCTTCCGCTCGAACCCGCTCAGCTCGTCGAAGGTGAAAGCGAAGAGGAACACCCCTTCGGGCAGGCCGAGGTCGCGGCGGCTGAGCGTGGAGGCCGGCGGTTCCACGACGTGCGGCACCACGGCCACCGGCACGGGCAGGCGCGGGGCCAGCGCCTCGGCGACGAAACGGCTGGGGACCCAGACCTCGTCGAACAGCCTGGCCGCATCGGCCCAGGCCTGCGGGAAGCTGCTGGCGCTCTCCCAGGCCCAGCAGGCGATCGCCGCGCGGCCGCGGAACAGGGCTGGATCGAGCGGTCCGGCCGTCCAGGTCCTGTGGTCGAGCAGCAGGTCGGCGTTGGTGTGGACGATGGTGACGGGATGATCCGGCAGCCCGCCCGAGGGCGAGGGCGCGTCGAGGTCGAGCGGCGTGCACGGCACCCCGGCCGCCTGCAGGGCGGCCAGCGTTCCGCGCCCGGCGACGCCCAGCCCGACCGGGGCGTCGAAGTGGCCGAGCACGGTGACACCCGAAACGGCGCCGGGCGCCTGCGCCGTGCACGGCGCGTCCGGGGCGGCGGCGTAGCGCTGGACGAAATGCAGGCTGCGGGTGGCGAAGCCGCACCAGTGGTCGGCGACACTGCCGATGTCCAGCGCGATGCCGCCCCGCCGCTTGATGCGGTCGCAGTACATCTTGCCCAGGAAGCCGGCGGCGACCAGCACCACCTCCCCCGGTTCGCCGACGTCCAGCGTCGCCATCAGGCGCTGGTAGACGTCGGGATAGTGCGCCTCGCCCTCCCCGTAGCCGAAGACGGCGCCGTACTTGCTCTCGTGCGGGATGGCGTGGACGCGGCTGACGCGCAGCCCGAAGCGGCGGGCCAAGTGGTCGGGCAGCGACGGGTGGCAGGTCACCAGGGCGACGCGCCCGATCCGCTCGAACAGCCGCTCGTACAGGCCCCAGGCCGACAGGTCAGCGTGGATGTGGCAGGAGGTGACGAGCTGCCCCGGCGCGAACAGCCCGTCCTCGCCCGGCCCCCGCATCAGCAGGTCCAGGATGACCAGCAGCCCGCGGTAGTCGTGCCAACTGAAGTACAGGTCCTCGGCCGCCGGCACCGGCAGGCCGTAGCACAGGCGCGCCAGGTCGGGCACGCCGACCACGTCGGCGTTGCGCGCCGCCGCGCGCAGGGCGGCGGACAGCGCCTCCGCCTCCGCCCCCGCGGCGCGCTCCTCGCCCCACCAGATGCACTGCGTCGCGGCGCGGTCTCCCGCGGCGAAATCGGCGTGCGCCGCCGGGTAGGGCAGGAAGTTGCCCTCCCCGTCGCCCAGCCGGATCAGGCTGAAGGGCCGGCGGGTGGCATGCGCCTCCAGGATCCGGTCCACCACCGCCTCGGCCGGCGGGCGGCGCCATCCGGTGTCCATGTGAACGTCCGTGTAGAGCGCGCGCAGCCGTTCGAACCGCCCGGCCAGGGCGCGCAACGCCGTGCTCCAGTGGCCGAAGGGGACGCGCGGGTCTGCGGCGTCCGCCAGAGCGCGCAAGACCGCCTCGACTGGCGGTCCCTCGCCGCGCTTCAGCCGCTCGAACACGGCGAGCAGGCGCAGGCGGATGGCGCGGATGTCGGTGAGCGGCATCGCTTCCACGGCGGCCAGCACCGCTCCGGCCGCGTCCGCCCCCTCGGCGCGCGTCAGGCTGTCCACCAGCAGGGCCAGCAGGTCGGGCGTCACGATGCCCGGCCCGTGCCGGCGCCAGAGGCCGACCAGCCGTCCGCGCGCCTCCTCCGTTACCCCCTCGGCGCCGTGCACGTGGGCCAGCGTCTCGGCCAAGTCACGCTCCGCGGCAGCGGTGCCCGGCGGCGCCAGGACGGCGGCGGCGCGTCCGGACTCGCCGCGGGTCTGCAAGGTGTGGAAGTGCAGGTTGCGCAGCGTGATGTTCGCGGTCACCACCTCGGGGTTGGCGTCCAGCAGCGCCTGCAGCTCGGCGCCGCGCTGGCGGCGCTGCAGCACCAGCGCCCGAGCCAGCACGTGGTCGGCGCGGCCGAGCACCGGTGCGTGCCGGGCCAAGAAGGCGTCCGCCGCGTCGAAGCGGCCGAGTTCGACCAGCGCCCCCACCATGCCGACGACCGCCCGCGGCGCGGTCGGGGCGACGGCCAGCACGCGGCGCCACAGGGCATGCGCCCGGCGCCAGTCGCGCTGCCGCGCCACGGTTTCCGCCAGCCCCATCAACGCCTGTGGCCGCTCTGGTTCGCGGCGCGCGGCGTCGGCGAATGCCGCCTCGGCCTCGGCGAAGCGACCGAGTTCCAGCAGCGTCTCCCCCAGGCCCAGGATGCCGTGCCAATGGTGGGGAAAGGCGGCGAGCGCAGCGCCCCAGCGCTCCAGCGCCTCCAGCCAGCGCTTGCGCCGGGCCGAGACGCGGGCCAGCCCGTCCAGACCGAAGGTCTCGCGCGGATGACGGTCGCGCAACGCCCGGAAGGCGGCCTCCGCCTCCTCCAGCCGGTCGAGATGCAGCAGCGCACCGGCCCGCCTCGCCTGTGCGCCCACGTTCTCCGGCTCCCGCGCGAGACCGGCGGTGGCCTCCGCCAGCACGCGCGCCCAGGTGCCGCCCGGCGCCTCCACCGGGCGCGGGTAGGCGTCGACATCCAGGCGCTTGGCCAACTGGGCGAGGACGGCCCGGTAGCGCTCTCCCTCCCAGCGGCGCTCGGCGGCCTGCCATTGGGCGTCGAAGTGCCGGTCGTCGAAGGTGTTGCGGCCGTGCACGACATAGAGGTAAAGCCACGGCTCGTCCATGTGGACGACGCGCACGCTGCCCATCATCTGTTCAACCACCGGCGAGTCCTCGCCGCGCGCCAGCGCGGGATAGCGCGGCAGCACCGCCTTCTCGCACAGCAGCGACCCCTCCCACGGGCGTCGGGTGGAGATGGCGAGCCGGTCGGCGCCCGGCCACCAGACCGTCCAGCGCCGCAGCATGCAGGCCCGCGCTCTGGCGCCGAGCAACGCCGCCATTTGCAGCTCCAGCCGCAGGGGGTCGTACAGGTCGTCGTCGTCCCACTGGCAGACGTGGGTGCCGTCGGCGCGCGCCACGGCGCGGTTGCGCGCCTCGCCCAGCGTGGCCGCCGGGGTGGCGGAGCGTTCGATAACGATGCGCGGATCCCCCAGCGCGGCGACGTGGGCCGCCAGCCGGTCGTCGCGGCTGTCGTCGACGATGACCAGCTGGCGGTTGGCGTAGGTCTGCTGGCGGAAGGACTCGATCGCCAGACGGGCTTGGGCGAAGCGGTCGCGCGTCACCAGCAGGCAGGAAATCAGCGGCGCCGCGCCAACCGGCTCGGCGGCCCCGGCCAGCGGTCCCGTGCCTTCGCTGAGCGCGACCCGCAGCCGTTGCGGCCGGGCACCGCTGGCCACGTCGCCGCGGAACCACGTGCCGTCCCAGTGATGCAGGGCATAGGCGTCGCGGGTGGCCTCCTCCCACCACTCGACATCGAGCAGGCGGCCCTGCCAGCAATCCTCCTTGTCGGCCGGATAGATGGCCGCAGCCGGCAGCAGGGTGACCGGATCGGCGCCGCGGTAGTCGTCGAGGGCGCGGGTCAACAGGAACGGGCCCGTGGCGTCCAGCACGTCCGCCTCGCGGGCGTTGCGGCGGATGTGGGTGAGCGCGTGGTCCCAGAACCCGTGCCCGGGCACCGAGGCGATCAGGGACGGGCAGAGGATCCGGCTCATCCCGCGCGCCGCCGCCTTGTCCAGCGCCAGATGCGAGTCCGGCTCCAGCCCGAGGGCGAGCGAAGCGCCGGCGATCAGCCCGTCGATGGGCTTCAGGCACTCGAAATCCAGATCGGCGTAGAGCCCGCCGAAGCGCTTCAGGATCAGGTAGCGGGCAAGGTCGGCGCGGCAGATCGGTTGGGCGTAGCCGTCGAACACCTCCCGAAGCTCCGGGAACTCGCGCGCGACGAAGCTGGCGATGTCGGCGTCCGTCCACAGCCGGTACTCCCACGCCGGGTGGTCCCGGCGCCATCCCTCCTGGAAGGCGCGGAAACGGGGAGGGATCTCTGGTCCCTTCCAAAGCTGGTGCAGGATCCTGGGTATCATGAAGCACCACCGGCCGAGCGGAACACCGCGCGCTTGTCCACCGCCACTCCGCCGCGACGGATACGGCCCCACCTTCGACAGCCGAATGAGAAGATTTCCTTAACCGGTCGACCGTTGGGCCACCATTCTCACGGCGAGAGGCACGGGGGGCGGCGGCACGCGCCAACGCCCCCGTCCCGGTCAGCCCTTGCCGAACACCAGGATGTCGGTGTTGGAAAGCGTCCTCACGTTCAGCGTGGCAAGAGTCACCGCCGCGCCGGCGCCGGTGCCATCGGCGTCGAACGACAGCACACCGGTCTTAGTGTTGAACACGAACGTCGCCACCGCCGCCGCCGGTCCGTCCAGCGCGAAGTGCTGCGCCGGCAAGGCGCCTTCGTCCACTTCCGGGAAGTTGGGGCTGAACAGCAGCAGCGTGTCCGTCCCCGTCTCGAAATCGGCGATGACGTCGCCGGCGTCCAGCACCGAGCCGATGCGGAAGACGTCCGCCCCCAGCCCGCCGTACAGCGTGTCGGCCCCCAGGTTGCCGGCCAGCACGTCGTTGCCCTGGCCGCCGAACAGCACGTCGTTGCTCTGCCCGCCGAACAGGGTGTCGTCGCCGAGCTGCCCGTACAGCACGTCGTCGGCCCGGTTGCCGTACAGAACGTCGCCGTCCTGCCCGCCGTACAGGGTGTCCAGGTCCTGGCCGCCGAACAGCGTGTCCATGCCCTGGTTGCCGTACAGCAGGTCGTCCTGCTGGTTGCCGTACAGCACGTCGTTGCCGATGCCGCCGGTCACCGTGTCATAGCCCTCGTCGCCCCACAGCACGTCGTCGCCGCCCTCGGAGCCGACGAAGTCGTTGCCGCCGCCGCCGCGCAAGGTGTCGTCGTCGGCACCCAGCACGATGATCTGGTTGCCGCTGTCGCCCACGACGATCTGGCTGCCCTCTCCGCCGGTGACCTGCACGTCGCCGATGATGGCGGCGAACTCGACGTTCTGGAGCTGGATGACGGTGCCCTTGGGCAGGCTGCGCACGTCGATGACGATGGCCTGCTGCTGCGCGCTCGGGCTCGCGCCGCCGCCGGTGGCGGGGGTGGTCGGCGTTCCGGTGATGACGATGGGCGCGCTGGGCGGCGCGGTCCTGTCGGCGACTACCGGGACGATGGTGCGCACTGTCAGGTCGACGTTCTGCGGGAGCGCGTCGAGGAAGACCTGACCGACCGAAGTCATCTTGGTCTTGTCCTCGGGCTGGTTCTCGGTGCGGTTCTGGATGGCGCGGATCAGCCCTTGCAGCCCGGTGCCCGTCGAAGAGGTGGTGGTGGTCTCCACCGTCAGGCCGACGCCGACCGGCAGGCTGGCCTCCAGCACCGACTGCCCCGTGCCGTTCCGCACCAGCGGGATGTCCGCGTTGGTGGTCTTGGCGTTCTCCTCCTTGCGGCCGGGTGTGACGATGGGCACCGACAATGTTTCCGTCCTGGTGCCGTCCGATTTGGTTTCGGAGGTCTGCGTCACCGTCACCCCGTCCACCGTCTGCGTGGAGGTGTTGGGCGTCGACAAACCGCCGCCCCCGCCGCCGCCGTCCCCGCCCGTCGCGGGAGCGGAGGTGATGGTGAAGTTCAGGTCGGTGCTGCCGTAGATGCCGGCGTAGTGGTTGCCCGCGCTGTCGACAATGGCGTCCGAGCTGATCTCCAGATAATAGTTGGTGGAGTAGTTGAGGTCGCCGACCGGGTCGATGGTGACCTGACTGCCGCTGAAGGTGACATGGGATGTGTTGTTCGCGGTGTACGTCTCGACCGTGCTGCCGTCGGAGAGGCGCTTGAGCGTGATCGAACCGCCGCTGCCCTGCACGGTTTCCGAGAAGGTGAGCACGATGTTGGCGCCGACTGCCACCCCGGTGGCATCGTCCGCCGGCGTCGCGCTGGACAGCTCCGGTGCGGTGGTGTCGGGCTCGGCCGCCGTGGTGAAGTTCAGCTGCGTGCTGCCGCTGAAACCAGCGTAGTGGTTGCCCGCGCTGTCGACGATGGCGCCGGAGTCGATCTCCAGGTAGTAGGCCGTGGAGTAGTCCAGGTCGGCGGTCGGGTCGATGGTGACCTGGCTGCCGTTGAAGGTGACCCGGCTGCTGGAGTCCGCCGTAAAGGTTTCGATCGTGCTGCCGTCCGACTGGCGCTTCAGCGTGATGGACCCGTCGCTGCCTTGCACCGTCTCCGAGAAGGTCAGGACGAGGTCGGCGCCGATCGCGACGCTGGCGGCGTCGTCCGCCGGCGTCGAGCTGGACAGATCCGGCGCCGTGAGGTCCGGCGTGGCCGTCGTGAAGTTCAGTTCGGTGCTGCCGCTCATCCCCTCATAGAAATAGCCGGCGCTGTCGGTGATCGCGTCGGAGGCGATTTCGAGATAGTACGCGACCCCGCCGTCGAGCGGGCTCGTCGGGTCGATGGTGACCTGGCTGCCGCTGACGGTCACGCGGGCGGTGTTGGAGGCCGTAAAGGTTTCGACCGTGCTGCCGTCGGACGCGCGCTTGAGCGTGATGGACCCGTCGCTGCCCAGCACGTTGGTGGAGAACTGCAGCACGATGTTGTTGGTGACCGCCACATCGGTCCCGTCGTCGGCGGGGGTGCTGGACAGCACGCCGACGGAGCTCGAATAGTAGGTCTCCGGCACCTCGCCGTTGTTCGAGGCGTCATGGAGCGAGGACGATGGCGAAACCACGAAGTAGGTGTCATCCGCCTGGAACAGGTAGGACCGGGCGGGCAGCCGGGTATCGCCCCGGTTGCCGTAACCCAGCAAGGTGATCGTTGTCGTGTCGGTCCCAAGCGTCAGCTCATAGCCGGACGACCCGCTGCCGGTGATGGTGCCGGAACCGGTGGACTTGTCGACGACGTTGAAATCGACCTGATGCTCCTGCTCGGTGTCCGGGTCGAAGCCCACGTCGGCGATCCGGGTGACCAGTTCTGCGCTCTCGTACCCGCTCCTCCGCCCGAGCGTAACGGTATAGACGCTCGTCCCCGTA
Source organism: Azospirillum sp. (assembly GCA_035629155.1). Lineage (GTDB taxonomy): Bacteria > Pseudomonadota > Alphaproteobacteria > Azospirillales > Azospirillaceae > Azospirillum. The sequence goes on from DASPIO010000107.1 coordinate 13,450, forward strand.
CCGAAGTTCGGCTGGGCAGAGGTGAGATACACAGCGACCATTCTTCAACTCCGGCTTTCGGGCAACACGATGAGACAGGTTCGAGATCAAGCGATCAGGCGGATTTTCTGTGCTGGGCGGTGTCCCCGGCGTGCCGCTCCTGGCGCGGCGTCCTCCGGTACAGGGGAAGGGTCTTCCCGGTGTGGTTCGTGACGGCCAGCACACGTTCGGTCAGGTCGTCGGGAAGCGCGTGCAGACGGTCGATCACGTCGAGCAGGTCGGCGTTGGCGGTATAGGGCTCGCCTGTTTCGGGGTGGGTGGACGGGGGCAGGACGATCTGGCAGTCCATCGACAGGTGGTCGAGGATCGACTGGCCGTTCGCGCCCAGGCAGCGGAAGGACGCCAGCCCTGACCAGCGATAGGCCAGCGCGAACCCCTTCCGCCCGCGGCGGCGCCACGGCGACGGCGGCAGGACAGCCAACAGCGCCTCGATCAGGTCGGGGTCGTCGGTGTCGATGTCGATCATCGACAGACCCGACAGCGGGCCAAGCACCACGCCGATGGTGGCCCAGCGGTTCGACAGGTACGGCGCGTACCGCTCCGGGCCGGGCATCGAGCGCCCCCAGTCCTCCCAGCCCTGCGGCAACGCCTGCTTGCCGATGATCGGAACGACCGGAATGCCGCGGGCGATGTAGCGGGGCGCCTCGCGCGCGAACACGCCGCGCTCGTCGCCGATCTGCCGGGCGATGTTGCCGATCGACGCGGCGATGGCTCGCAGTTCCTCCTCGTCGCCGTACCGCGCGGTCAGGTCGGCGACGACCCGCCGGGCATCGTCCAGGCGGAACATGTAGACCAGCGCCAGCACGTACTGCCGTGCGGCGTTGAAGAGGACGTAGCGGTACACGTCCAGGTCGGGCGGGCACATGGCGAGGGCCCGTTCGCGCCACGTCGCCACCGCCAGCCAGTCGATGCCCTCGACGGAGTTTCCGCCGGTGACGTACTGGATGCTGGCCGCCATCTGCGTGGCGCAGCGGCTGGCGTTCCGCAGCACCCTGCGGTGCAGCTTGGGATCGCCGCGGGTTTCATCCTCTAGCGCGGCGAGAATGTCCCAGGCCTCCTCCTCCCGCTCCGCCCGGATCAGAAGCTGCGCCCACGTCAGCCGATGTTCCGCAACCTTCGGTTCAAGCGCGACGAGCGCGGCCTGGCATTCGGCGACCGTGGCGAAGACTTCGGCCGTGCCGTCCTCCTCCGTCAGGCGCGCGGCGCACAGGGTGCGCAGTTTGGCCAGGTGGCGGTTGAACGCAGGGTCGCTCCCGTCGCCGTCCAGCGCCGTCAGGATGCCCCACGCGTCCCACAGCTTGCCGGCGCGCATCAGCAGATGCGCCCACTGCGCGCGGTGCACGGCCGTGTCCGGCACCACACGCAATGGGGCCGCTCCGCCCTGCCGAGGTTCAACGCTCATGCCCATGTGCCACAACCTGAAGCAAACACCGCCGATGGAACCATACAGCCCAGCTGTTACAAAGGAGCGGCCCGTCAGCAATGACTCTAAGCCTTCCAGGCAACAGTCCATTGGTCCTACAAAGGAGCCGGGCGATGCCAGCTAATTTTTAATACAACTTGTAACAACGCCGCCGACACGCAACGCCGCCGACGCGTCGGATACCACATCTCATGAGGGAGATTGCGTGAAGCGGCCACAACCGATCCTGCACGACACATCCTGCACGACACATGTTGTTGCTTGCCGCCACGGCCCCGGCCGGACATACAGAGGCCACAGGACGACCCCGAAGGGAGCGGCACAATGGCATCCGACGACTACGGCCTGGCCCTCGACCTGTGGCAACGGGGCGCCCCCGATCGCGCCGGCAACGCGGTGCGCCGCCTGCTCGCCGCCGATCCCGCCTCGGCGGATGGCCATCAACTTCTGGGTGCGATCCTGATGCAGCAGCGCCGGTACGCCGCGGCGCGCGCCAGCCTGCGCCGCGCCACGCTGATCGCGCCTGAGGATGCCGTGCACCACGCCAACCTCGCGGGTGCGCTGGCCCGCGACGACCTTGAGGCGCGGCGCGCGGAGCAGGGCTTCCGCCGGGCGCTGGCCTGCCGACCGGACTTTGCCGAAGCGCAGTTGAGCTACGGCAACATGTTGCGCCGCGGGGGCCGCTGGGCGGATGCGTTGCCGCTTCACTCCCGCGCCACACGGTGCCGGCCGGGGTTCGCGCCGGCCCTGGCGGCTCTGGGACGGTCCCTTCTGGCGCTCGGATGTCAGGACGACGGATGGGCGGCCATCGAGGCGGGGCTGTACGGCGAGCACGCGTCGCGGCTTCCGGAAACGTTCTGGCGCGGCGAGCCGGTCGACGGGCGCACGGTGCTGGTGCATGGCGCCGAGCATGTGTGGGAAACCCTGCTGCTCGCCCGGTATCTGCCGTGTCTGGCGCGGCGCGGGGCCACGGTGATCGTCCACCTGCCCGATGGGTGGGCCCCGCTTGCCGCCGTGATCGGCCGCATCGCCGGCGTCCGGCGGGTGCTGGTCGGCGCGGCACCGGCACCGGCGTTCGACGTGCATGTGCCGTTCGCCGCGTTGCCGCACCGCTTCGGCGCCTCGCACGAGCCGGCGTTTGCGATTCCCGGTCCAGGCCGGGCGGATTCCGCACCGGCGGCAAGGCCGGGACGCGTCGGGCTGGCGTGGAGGGCGGACACGCCGTCGACCGACAGGGGCGCATCGGCCCTGGAGCTGGCACCGCTGCTTGCCGTGCCGGGCATCGAGTGGACCAGCCTCCGGCTGGGCGGCAACGGCCTCGACGGCCTCGACGAGATCGCGGCGGCCATGCCGTCGCTCGATCTCGTGATCGCGGCCGACGACACGATGGCCCATTTGGCGGGCGCGCTCGGCGTGCTCACCTGGGTGCTGCTGGCGCACGCCGCCGAATGGTGCTGGATGACGGATCGTGAGGACAGCCCCTGGTACCCGGCGCTTCACCTGTTCCGGCAACCGGCGCCGGGCGATTGGGCCACGCCGGTCCACAGGATGGCGGCGGAGCTTGAGACGCTGTTCGTGATGTGAAGACGCGCGCAGGTCTCTTAGAGACCGTCGCAAACCTGGGGGGGAGGAGGTAGGGCGCGCTCGGCTGGCAGCGAACCGGGTGTACGATGAAGTGGCGGATCATGGTGGAGGTGACGGGTGAGGACGGCACGGTGACGCAGCACGTGACCTCCGAGAGTGAGCGCTCCGCCGTTGGTCAGGCGGCGACGCTCGGGCTGAGCTTGGCCGAAGGCAAGGTGATCCTGGCCGGCGTGCAGCACGTCCTGGTAACCGCCCAGGCCGACGCGCACTGTCGCCACCGTCGCCGGTGCAGCCACTGCGGGGTGTTGCGCCCGCTCAAGGACCGCCGTCCGCGCCGTCTGGTGTCGCTGTTCGGCACAGTGGAGGTGCGCGCGCCCCGCTTTGAGGCCTGCCGCTGCGGCGTGGCCTGCCGGCGCAGCCTGACCCCGGTCGCCGAGATCATGCCCGACCGCTGTACTCCGGAGTATGAACGGGTCCTGGCCGGCCTGGGCAGCGCGCTGCCGTATCGACGGGCGCAGGCGGTGCTGGCCGAGCTGCTGCCGGTGGACACGGCTCCGGAGGTGGAAACCATTCGCCGGCGCACGCTGAAGGTCGGCGCCCGGCTTGAACGGGCGGCGCTTGTCCCGCCGGACGAGGGCGCGCCGAAGCCGATGGAGGCGATCACGCTGGCCATCGACGCGGGGCATGTGAAATCGGTGCGGACCTACCAGATGCGTTCGTTCGAGGTGATGATCGCGCGGGCGGGCAACGATCAGGGGCGGGAGGTCGTCTTCAGCAGCATGCCGGCCGAGGCCGACCGCCAAGTGCGGCAGATCCATCACATCCTGCGCGCTCTGGGGGCGACGGCGACCACGCCGGTCACCCTCCTCAGCGACGGCGCGGAAGGCCCGCGCTCCCTGGGTGCGGCGGCCAGTATCGGTCCGGTCCGCCACGTCCTCGACTGGTTCCACCTGTCCATGCGGGTCCAGCACGGGGCGCAAGCGGTCAAGGGCTGGGCCACGGCGGAGCCGGCCGCCACGGAACGGACGGCGCCGCTGGCCGACGCCGTATCCCGCCTCCGCTGGCGACACTGGCACGGCCAGACCAAGCGGGCGCTGGCGCTGATCGGCGATACCCTGGCTATGGCGCGACAATCAGGATGGAGAGCGCGACAATCAGGATAAGAAGGTCTGGGGTCGCGGCCTGAGCATGATTGACGCTGACGTGGGCGGGTTTCAAGCGTCCTGTCGCGGAGCGTCAATCAGGTTGGCGTTGATTGTCGCGCGCGAGGGCGGGCGGCCGGGGCCGCGCTTTCTCTCCAGGGCCGCTCGTCGCCGGTAGCTCTCAACGTTCATCTCGAAGATGGTGGCGTGATGAACAAGCCGGTCGATGGCGGCCAGCGTCATGGCTTGGCCCCGAACACCACACAATGCCCCACTGCTGGATTGGCTTGTTTCTGAAGTTACGATCACCGATCAGCGACTTCCCTTTATAGTCAACGTCTTGCCCTGGACCCCGCTGGATCGTCGCGTGGTCCCGACTGGGTCAGGGTTGTGCTGGCCGATGGCCGGCACCGGCATGTCCGCCGTGCAGCAACCGATTTGGTTTCCGAACCGGAGATGC
>DASPIO010000108.1:0-19206 GCA_035629155.1 Azospirillum sp.
CTCCGTCAGCTCGGTCTGGCAGACGCGCCGTTCGCGCTGGTGCTGCGTGTAGTGCAGGTTCTTCATGATGGTGACCAGCCACGCCTCCAGGTTCGTCCCCGGCGCGAACTTGTCGCGGTTGCGCAGCGCGCGCTCCACGCAGTCCTGGACAAGGTCGTCGGCGTGCGCCGGACCCCGCGCCAGCCGGCGGGCGAACCGTTGCAGTTCGGGCAGGCTCCGCACCAGGTCGCGTTCGAAGTCGAAGGACATGGCTTTCCCCTGTCTGTTTTCCGAAAGCCCGTCGCCATGCGCCAGCGGAACTCGGGCCGGCTTTGCGCGGGCGCCGGCGCCGCGGACACGGCTCCGCCCGGCCCGAGGCCCACGGCCTTCAGGACATTTCGCCGTTGCATAAAGGCGTCTCTCACGCCGCCGCGGGGCTAAGCCCCATCCCTTCGCAGGAGCGCTTCGGCACCCTGCGGTATCGGCGGTCGTCGGTGTTGTCTATTGTCCCAGAAGCTAGGCCCACCAGCCTGGGCAGACAATTTGACTTTGGTTTAGCGGTTCGGGGTTTAGCGGTTCGGGGCTTCGCGGTTCGGGATTCCAAAACGCCAGGACCGGCCATCCGACGATCGTCGGCGGCTTCCTCCATTTCCCGGCGGACTCCCCTGCCCCGGCACGGTTGGAAGGTGGTGAACACCGATACGCGGGGAGGATCCCTTCATGCCTCTTCGGTTGCTCCTGCCCACCCTGAGCCTGGTCGGCTGGGCCTGCATCGCCGCCGGCGTGGCGCTGGCCAGCGCGGCGTTCCTGTGGCCGGCCGGCGGCTGGCCGGCCGCGGCCGTCGCGCTCACGGTGTTGGGAGCGGGCGTGGTCGCCGGACTGATGCTGATCGGCTTCGCCGCGAATCTCAGGCTCATAGCCACCCTCCTTGAGCGGGTCGACCGGGCCGCGCCACGGCGCGACGGCGGCTGACACACCCGTCCGCGCCCTCCCCCTCCGGCCGGATGGTCATCATCATGCCGATGGGCATCGGCGCGATCCGGGGCGCCGTGCCATTCGACGTCACGGCGACCGGGATGAGCGTGGCTGCTCGACCGCCACGCTACGCCGCCGCAGCAGGCGGCGTAGCGCCCGGACATACAGGGACCAGCGCGCCCCAGCGGGCTGGCCCCCGACGGAACACTCGGCCTTGTCCAAGGCATCTTCCAAAAGCGCGTCGTGCAAGGGGCGGAAAACCAGGGGCCAGCTGAGTCGCGCCGGTCCGACCGCCACCATGTCAAGGGTGTGCACCAGACGAACCCCGCCGCCGTCCGCGCTCTCGACCGAAAACCCGTGGGTGCCGACGAAGCCCGTCGGCGCGCTGAAGCGGAACACGATGGACCGCCCGGGGTCGTACCGCTGGATTGTGTAGCGGACCGGGCCGTGGCCGCCCTTCGCCCCAACCGCCAGCGGCTTCTCGAAGCGCATCGCTGGCCATCGTTCCCAGGGCCAGAGGCGGTCCCCATCGGAAGCGAGCCCGTCGATCAGCTCCCCCGCAACGCCCAAGGACGTTGGCAACATTCGGGAATGGACGTTCCGCACGTTCACGTTGATGCGTCCCCGTCATTTCGGTTGGCCGATACCGTGGTCCTGCTCGTTCTCGCAGCACCGCTGGTGCTCTTGGTATTGTTGAAGGCGGTCGGAGGTTCGGGTGCGGTTCCGCACGGCGCCTGACGGCACCGATCAGGATGCCAACTCCCCCAGAAATGCCGCGCAGTGGCGCGCGGAAAGCGCCGGCGCTTCCACAATGGGAACGTGCCCGATGCCGTCCAGAATGACTTTCCTGCTCTGCGCTATCCTGCTTCGCAGCAGCTCGGCATCATCCGGGTGGACGACGCGATCCGCGGATCCCCACAAGATCAGCGTCTTTTGGGTAATTTGCGGCAGAATATCCGCCTGATCCAGGTCCTGAGCGGCATCCAGGATGATCTTTTCCTCGATATCGCGGCGCGATATCTTCTCATCGGCAAGCACGCTCAGGAACATGCCCGGAATATACGGGGGCTTGTTCATCCCCCATTCGATGAGGGCTTTGTAATCCTCCAGGGTCTGGATGCCCATCATGGGATGGACGCCGGTGCAATCGAATTCGCGACGCAGCTCGCTGGGTGTGCTTTCGGCACCCCCGGCACCGATCAGGATCAAGCTGCGCACCCGATCCGGCTGCGCATGCGCCAGGCGCATGGCGATGGCGGCCCCCATGGAATGCCCCACGAGATGCAGCGTGTCGACCTCCAGCGCATCCATGAATTCGCGCACGTACCGCGCTTGCTGGCCAATCGTGTAGCTGAGATCCGGATTTCGGACGCTCTCCCCGTGCCCCGGCAGGTCGGGAACAATCACGCGGCCCTTGTATGGCAGGTGCTTCACGAAGCGACACCAGCCGTTCTTGTCGGCGCCGGCTCCGTGAAGCAGCATGACAGATTCGTGCGCCGGCAAGCCCGGCTTCTCGAAATAGGCAATGTCTCCGAAGCTGAGATGAACCTGCTTGGGCGACAAGCCGGCGCCTCGATACTCCGCGCGCAACGCCGTTCGCAGGAGTGATTTCTTGAAATCCGACCAGTGCCGATGGACAGAAGAGAGCATGCCCCACCTATTCCGGCTGCGGTCGCTGCAAAGCACCATGGAAGAAGGCGTGCAGCATCCCGGTGTAAAGATCGGCCAGGGCCGCCTCAGGCTCACGCAGCCATCGCAACATTGCCCCCAGCCGCAGGAAGATGATGTTTTCCGCAAGTGACTGTGCATCCAGCTCCGTACTGATCACTCCGTCTTCCTGTCCCTGCCGAATCAGCCGCAACGCCAGAACGGCAAATTCGTCGTTTTGAAATGGATCGGGATTTTCCTTAGCGTTGCTCAGGCGGTGGAAGACATAGGGCGCCACATAGCTCCGGTTCCGCTCGGCATAGCCGGCCTCCATGCGAAGCACGCACAGGAAGGCCTCGACGATGTTGGGCGCCTTCGACACGGCCTCCTGAACCGCGGACCGTCCCTGGATCTGGTCTTGCCGGAAGCGATAGGCGACCAGGGATTCCTTGGTCGGGAAATGCTTGTACAAGGTCCCGCGCGCGACGTCGGCGGCATTGGCGATCGCCTCCATCGTGACCTGCTCATAGCCGAACTGCTCGAACAGCCCCCACGCACGCTCCGCCACATGCCGAGATGTCTGTGCCAGCTTGCGTTCGCGCCGCCCGGCCGGGGCGGCATTGGCATGGGGGGTCGGGCTCATTGGGGGCACACCGGGTATGAACGATGTATTTTATTGTACAGTGTGCAGCAATTTCCGCAAGGGCCTCTCTTCCGGCTGGTCGGTGCATCGGGGCGAAGAAGCCCTCCAGCGCGGCTGCCTCTCCAACCAGGCCAGCCCCCGCCTTCGCGCGACGGCATGCGCACATGTGCAAGGCAATAGGTGGCTGGAATTGCAAGACATTCGCCGTCATCCCCGCGCAGGCGCGGATCCAGACTGAGTCACGACAGCAGCGACATGTGCCATAAGGCCCGCGGACGCGACCCGTGCCGACGTCCTTTGCAGGGCGCAATTCCCTGTTCGGCCAAGCCACCGGGACGGACAAAAAATGGGCGTGTGCGCCGGCTGGGGGCCGCCGGGCGCACACGCCGAAGGCAGGAAACGACACCGGGGAGAATCAGCGCATGGTGCTGATGGTCCCCGAGATCGGATCGAGTTGCACCGTCATCCAGCGGCCATCGCGGTGGCGCACGTCGGCCACGTAGTTCGTGCCCGCCTTTTGGAAGTTGCGCACCGCCGTGAAGCCGTAGCCGCTGAAATTGTTCAGCAGCGTGGTGGCCATCAACTCGCGCGGGATCTGGCCGGGGCCGCGGCGCTGGTCGCCGTCGGGAATCCGGTCGAGGTCGAGGAGAATGCGCCCCTGCGCCATCTGGCCGCTCGGCGCGCCGAAGTCCACGCCGCTGGACCCGCTCGTCTGGGCGAAAGCCGCAGGAGCCGCCATCAGGGTGCCGGCCATGACGGCCAGCAGACATGTCCGCTTCATCATGCTCCATCCTTTCCTGTGTGGGTACGGCCGCGCCAGCCGGGCGGCCTTCAGCGGTTCAACTCCGGTCAGGAGAGGCCGTTTCGAGGATGTTGATTACCGTCAACCGGCGTGGAACGGCCGACGGGCCATGGAGTTGGCCCGAGGAGACATCGGCGGACATCCGCGCCCCAGTTCCGATGACCGTGCGGCCCCGCTCTCAACGCCGTCCAAGCGAAAGGCAGATGCGATGAAACACCTGGCCATCAATCGGTTCGGCTGCCGGTTCGGCTGCGACCTGCTCGCCGGCCGCGACACCCTCGATTCCGCGGACACCGGCAATGTGACCGGAACGCCGGACGGAGCGGTCCACGCCGTTCCGTCCGGGCCCATTCACACAGCGAGAAAGGACGTCGCCATGCATTCATCGGCCACGCATTCCTGGATGATGCATTCCTGGATCGTGTTCGCCGCGTTCGGCGCGGCCCTCGCCCTGTCGGGATGCGCCGGACCTTCGACCGGCGCCTACCAGGCCGGCAGCGACGGCATCTACGACGAGGGAGGGCTTTACCAGCGCGGACTCAACGAGGGCGGCATCGACGAGCCGGGCCTCCTGACCGGCGGCGACGGCCGGATCGACGACGAATCCCTGTGACCGCCGCCGGCGCTCAACCCCGCAGATGGTCCTCGCGCAGGTGTGGCGCAGCGCGCCGATCACGCCGAACGTTCATTCCGCGCGCCCCACCGGCCGCCGTAAGCCCGGTGCCGGCCCGGGCCGCCCGTTCATGAAGGGCGCCGTCAAGGTTCATGCCCGGATCCCCGGCACCGGCCGACCACTTACTGGCGGACCACTTACTTCGACGGATCGGGGTGCGGCGGCAGCCCGACGGGCCCGTCCGCCAGTTTCGGCGGCGCCGGATCGCCGGCCGGATCGAAGCCGGGACGCTGGTAGGACTCGTCGCCCGTCTGCGGAATGCCTTCGTCGCGGTCCTCGGCGACGGACGTGTCGGCGGGCTCGCGCTCCCCGACGCCGATCTTCGCGCTGGTGGCCCCCGTGCCTGCGTCGTTCAGGCGCCGCATCGGCGGTTCGTCGACCACTTCGTCGACCACGTGGTAACCGGGAGGCTCGGGGGGCCGGGTGCCGTCGGCCACCTCGCCGGCCTGCGTACCCAGCATGTCCGGATTCACCGTGATGCCTGGCCCGTTCGAAGACTCGTCGCGCCGGGCGGCGGCCGCCGGGTTGGCCGGCGAAGCGAGGGCATCGCCGGCCGGGGTCCCGTATTGGCGCCCCAGGCTCGTTGCCGGCGCTTCCTGGGTCTGGGCTTCCCCGGCGCTTCTCGGCTGCGCCACCGCGGGGCCGACCGTCAGCAGCGCCGCCAGCGCCACCGAGGTTGCCGGTATGGATCTCATGATGGTTCTCCCGTGTGATGTCTCCTGTCAGGCGAATGCCCTGTGCGGACGCGCGTGGGCATGCCCCCGGAAAGGACAGTGTCGGCCATGGTCGGCACTCGACTGATGCCCGGCCAACTCGCTCGCCGCCGGCCGGTTCCGCGGAAGGCGATCGGCGGAAGGCGATCGGCTGTCCCGCCCCATTCGGGAAGGCCGCCCGCGGCGGCCCGTCTTCTCACCGCATCGCCGGCCGTTGCGGCGCATTCCCGGTGGTCGGGACGGACGCGGTCAGGATCGACAAGGCGCGGGCCAACTGCGGGTCGTCCATGGGCTTCGGCGGGAAGGGTGCCGGCTTGGCCTCGTCCATGGCGACCACCTCGTCCGGCATGATGCCGACCTCGTGGATCGAGGATCCGGCCGGCGTGAAGTAGCGCGCGGTCGTCAGCTTCAGGGCGCCGCCGCCGCCGAAGGGCATCACGCTCTGGATGATGCCCTTGCCGAAGGTCTTCGTCCCGACCACCACCGCGCGCCGGTGGTCCTTGAGGGCGCCGGTCAGGATCTCCGACGCCGACGCCGACTTGCCGTTCACCAGCACCACCATCGGCAGGCCGCTGGTCTCGTCGCCGGGACGCGCCGTGTAGGTGCGGTTGGAGTCGCGGTCGCGCCCCCGCACGGTGAGGATCGTCCCCTGCTCCAGAAAGGCGTCGGCCACCTTGGTGCTGGCGTTCACCAGCCCGCCGGGGTTGTTCCGCAGGTCGAGCACGAAGCCACGCAGGTCCGGGCCAAGCTGGTCCCGCAGGGTGCGGATGGCGGTGTTGACGCCCGCGTAGGTCTGCCGGTCGAACTTCAGGATCTGCAGGTAGCCGACCGCTCCGACCGCCGCCTGCCGGACCGACGGCATCCGGATCTCCTCGCGGACCACGGACACGTCGAACGGGGTGGGCTGTCCGTCGCGCATGACGGTCAGCGACACCGACGCGCCCAGGGGCCCGCTCAGCAACTGGCGCACGGTGGTCAGTTCGTGGCCGTCGACGGCCTGCTGGTCGACGGCAAGGATGACGTCGCCCAGCCGAAGCCCGGCGCGCTCGGCCGGCGAGCCGGGGATCGCTTCGGTGATGCGGACGCGGCTGCCCTGCGGTTCGTAGCGGATGCCCAGCCCGGCGAAGATGCCGTCGTTCTCCGCAGTCGTCCGGCGGTACTCGTCCGGCTTCAGGTAGGTGGAATAGCGGTCGCGCGCGGCCATCGCGCGGATGGCGGCGTCGACGAGCTCCTGGTCCGACAGGGGCTCGACGTAGCGGTTCTTGATCTCCCGCAACGCCCGCACGAAGCGCTCGACCGCCTCCGCCTCGCTGCGCTGGGACACGGTGGCGTGCGCGTGTTCGGCCGACGACTCTTCGGCGAAGGCCTCCCGGCTTAAGGTGACGATGGCTGGAGCGAGGAGCAGGGCGCACAGGGCGGACAGGGTGGACAGGCGCTGGATCAAGGCGGCGGTCTCGCGTCGGTCGGATCAGGGTGCATCCGGCCGCAAGGTGCCGCCAGACTGGTTAATTTTCAATTAACCATAATGCCCCAACCATCCACGACGCAAGATGCGCCGGCCCGCCCGGGTACCGGTCGGTGAGTGGGTGACCCGCGGCGCCGTCCGGGTGGCCGTGCGCCGCGGGCATTGGGCTACTGCGACTTGCCGCCCTGACTGGAGCCCGAGGGGCTGGAGCCCGACTGGTTGCCGCTCGATCCGGTCATGGCGCTCGACGTCGGGTCGATCATCATGGTGATCTGGTCGCCGCTCTTCGTCTTGCCGGTCGCCAGATAGGCGGCGTCGAGGATCTGCACGTTCGTGAAGCCGCCCTTCGTCAGGTCTTCGCGGACCTGCTGCTGACCGCGCAGGGCCGTCTGCTTCGCCGCATCGCCCTGCTGACCGCTGGCCGAGCCCGCCGAGGCCGGGTTGGGCGGATCGACCACGAAGGTGACCTGCTCGCCTTCCTTGGTCACGGCACTGACCAGATAGGCCGCGTTCAGCGTCTTCACATCCTGGATGCCGGCCTGCTTGAGGGCGTTCTCGACCTCCTTGTAGCTTCTGGTGGACGTCTGCTGGCTCTGCTGGCTCTGCTGGCTCTGCGCCAGAGCCATCGACGGCATGGACATCGCCAGCGCAACGGCGGAAACAAAAAGGACACGCATCGCTTTCCTCCACGTCAACTGGTGTTCGGCCGCTCCGCCGGAGGGGTAGAGCGGCCACTGCCAGGTCAACTCGGACGCCGAAGGGGCGTTTCCAGAATTTTGCCGCCTCGCACGCCGTTCGGGCCTCAGCCGCCTTCCCTTACCCCCAGTGTTCACTGGCTGACGCCCGAATCCGGCAGGGACCGCCGCGTCACCCCCGGCCCCATTCCGGGACGGTTGGGCGAGATGGTTTCATTCTCGCGCGGGAAGGCGGAGGAGTCGCTGGCTCCGGAACCGGCCCGGCTCGGATCGTGCAGAGATCCCCGCGTCGCGCCCCATCCCATTCCGGGGCGGTTCGGGGAGATCGTCGGGTCCGGCTCACGCACCTGGCCATACTGCTGGACATTGGCATCCGGGGTCGGCGCGCCCGGGACGCTCCCGGTCTCCGGCAGCGATTGGCGCGTCGCCCCCTGCCCCATGCCCGGCCGGTTCGGCGAGATGGTCTCGCGGTCCACCGACGACGAGCCGCTGGTCCCCTCACTCATCAAACCGTTCGAGCAACCGGCAAGCAATGCCGCCACGGACGCAACTGAAACGATCAGAAGGCGCATCACTGTTCTCCTCTCCCGAAAATTTGGGTGACCGCCAGCGCAATCCGGAACGGATGCGACTTTACGGAACGGCCACGCCGATACAATTCGTCAACTCGGCGCGACGTCACTGGTTCCTCGCCTCTCGATCATGTGAAGCAGCCGCTCTGCGCAATCCCGACGGGAACCGTGGGCGGGATGCCGGGCCAACGGCAAAAACCCGGCATGCGAGACGGCGAGAGCGCCGCCGTCCGCACGCCGGTTTTCAACGCCGCCCCCGGGTGTCCGCCAGCCTACTGGCGGGCGGGCTGCCCGGAATTGCCGGACTGGCCGGTGTTATCCTGCTGGCGGCCCAGATTGAGCGCCGACACCGTCCTGGAATCGAGTTGGCCCGTCGCCTCCAGGCCCTGGCTCTGCTGGAAGTCGCGCAACGCGCGGCGCGTATTGGGGCCCCAGATGCCGTCGACGGCGATGTCGCTGCCGTTGCTGTTGAGAGCCTGCTGGATGTTGCGGACCCGCTGCGGACTCAGCGCCTGGGGCGCCCCTCCGGACGTGCCGCGGTCGCTGGACTGGGTGGCGGATTGGCCGCCGGTCGAACCGGATCCGCCACCGGTCCAGTCCTGGACCTTCGTGCCGAGGCCTTCGTCCATCGCCATACCGGTACCAGCACCGGCCGCGCCGCCGACGACCGCGCCGACCGGGCCGCCCACGACGGCGCCGGCCGCGGCACCTCCGAGGCCGCCGGTCGTGGCCCGCTGCGTGTCCGTGCTGCCGCATGCGCCGAGCGTCAGGAGCATGCCGGCACTGACAATCATCATTGGAAGCTTGAGCATGGCAACCATCCTTGTTCCGTGGTTTGGTTTCCAGTCCGGGATGACTCCACCCGGACGGATGCGCGTCGCACACCACGCCACTTCGGGCGGGGACTGCCCGGGCCGCACACCTCCAATAATCGAAATTCCAGTCAACGGTTCCTGGCAGCCGGGAATCCTCCGGTCGCAGGCGGGGTTGCGCCCAACGCCCATCCACCACGCAATGACGGGTTCGGAGCATGCCGACCTGGGCGCTGTCGGCGGCGTCAGGCCGGGTTCGACGCCGCGCGGCTTCGCCCGTGCCGTGGACGGCGCCGCCGCTGGATCGTCTGCTTACAAACGTTAATGTTTGCATGACGTTACATGGGTTATCGAGGCGGATACACGTGCATGTGGGCTTTCGCCTGAGGCGAACAGGCGAATGACTCGGCGCCGGCTGTGCCAATTTCATCGTGCCGGCTCGCATGCGCAGCATTTGCCTTGACTGCACGGGATTGCGCAGGCGAGATGGTTGGCGCTTTCGGATTAGGCCTGGGGATCAGTCATGCGGGGGAAGTGGGTTACGGCGCTCCTGGTGACGGCGACGATGGCGGGCGCGGCGCACGGTGCCGCGGCGGCTGAACGCCTCCCAGCCGGCGACACCATCGAGCTGTGGTCCTGGCGTGGGCAACCCGCCGTGCAGGATGTGGCGCCCGCCCCGAAGCACGCCCGGCTGACCGACACTGTGCAGTCCGGCCGGTCGTCGGATCTGCGGGTCATCTCCGTGGCCACGGCGCCCGACGCCCCGACCAAGCCGATGCCGGACCACAAGGCCACCCAGATGCTGTCCACGCCGATGCTGGCGATGCCGAACGACGACCTTCCGGACGACGTCAAGTCGGCCTGGGGCTGCCTGATCGGCGGCACGGTGGGCACCGGCGTCGCCCTGGCGGCCAACGCCGAGAACCTGATCAACGTGATCGCCGGCGGCATCGTCGCCCCGGCCAGTCCGGCGGTGCTCGCCATCGGCCTCGCCGGCGTGGTGTTCGGCACCTTCTGCACGATCGGGCAGGCGTTCACGCCCCTGTACGTCCATTACCTCGGCACGCCGGCCGACGGCCAGCCGCCCAAGGAAGTGGCCATGTCCAACGCCCGCCCGCCGGCGAACCGCCCGCCGGACGTGGTCGTCAACCTCTCCGGCCGCCGGTAGGAGGAGCCGCGCCGGGCCGCCTTCACGGCGCCCGGCCGCCCGACAGGGTCATCGCCACCGCCTGCGCGCGTGTGCCGATGCCCAGCTTGTCGTACAGGTTCTTCAGGTGGAACTTCACCGTGTGCACGGAGATGCCAAGCTCCCGCGCCAGTTGCGCGTTGGTGCGGCCGCTGGCCAGCGTGTCCAGCAGCACGCGCTCGCGCGCCGTCAGCGTGTCCAGCGGGTTGTCGTTCAGCGAATGCACGTCGATGAACGGGAAGGCCATGCGCCCGGCGGCCACCGCCGCGCAGATGTCGAGCAGCCGTTCCGGCGGTTCGGACTTGCTGCAAAAGCCCGCCGCCCCCAGCGCCATGGCCGAGCGCACCACCGTGTTGGCGTCGATGCCCGTGTAGACGACGATCCGCGGCCCGCCGGGGCGCCCCTTCAGGCGCTCCAGCACGCCGCGGCCGTTGACGAAGGGCATGTCCCAGCCGATGACGCCGACGGCGAAGGGGAAGCGCTGGCAGGCCTCCAGGAACCGCTCCCCGTCCGTCGCCGTGGCGAGCAGGTTGAAACGCTCATCCTCCTCGAACAGCCTCACGAGCGCCCGCGTCACCAGCGGGCTCTTGTCGGCGGCCACCACGTCGATCATCGCGCACCTCGGTCGGCATTGGGGGGCGGCTGGGAGTTCAGATCACTCGGCGCGGACCGGAACCGGCCGGCGCATCACGAGGCGGCGGGCCAGCAGCCCCAGGCCCAGGCCGGCACCGTGCAGCAGCGCCGTCGCCGCCAGGAAGCCCGCGCCATAAACCAGACCGGACGCGTCCACCGGCATCTCCGCGCCGTGCGCGAAGCCGTGGAACAGCGCGAACCAGCCGGCCAGCGCCACGCCCACGCCGGCCGAACGGCCCCACGGCAGGACGCACAGCAGGCCCAGCACGACGACGGACGCCGCGATCATCGGCTCGACCAGGGGGACCGGCGCGCCGGCCACGCCCAGCGCGGCGCCGGCCGCCATCATGGCGACGAAGGCCAGCGGCACGGTGACCAGCGCCCGGCCGCCGATCACCGCGGCGTAGACGCCGACCGTGACCATGGCCATCAGGTGGTCGAGCCCGGTGACCGGGTGCAGGAACCCGTGCACCAGCCCGGCCACGTCGGCAAGGCCGGTGTGGGCGTGGCCGGTGTGGGCCAGGGCCGGCGAGGCCAGCAGGGCCAGCGAGAGGGCGGCAAGGGCGGTGCGGCGGGTGGGCGTCATGGCGGTGTCTCCCAAGGATGGCGGTGAGTGGGTTCGTTGATTCGTCAATGCCGGCGCTGCAGGTGGTCGCGGGCGATGCCATAGCGGTCGAGCTTGGCGCGCAGCCCCATGCGGGACAGGCCCAGCTCGTCCGCCGCGCGGCTCTTGTTCCAGCGGCAGCGCACCAGGGTTTCCAGGAGGATGCTGGCCTCCAGCCGTTCGATGCGCGCCTTCAGCGGCCCGCCCAGCGCCAGCGCCTCCACGTCGATCGACAAGGCGGCGGCGCCGTCCGGCGCCGGCGCTGCGGTCTTGGCGGACGCGGCCCCCCGCAGCACGTGCGGCGACAGCAGCTCGGCCCCCAGCCGCTCGCCCGGTGCCAGGATCAGCATGCGGGTGACCTCGTTCTGCAGCTCGCGCACGTTGCCGGGCCAGTCGTGCGCCTCCAGGCAGGCCAGCGCCTCGTCCGTGAAGCCGGCGGCGGGCTTGCGGTGGGCGGCGGACAGCCGTTCCAGGATGTGCTGCGCCAGCACGCGCACGTCGCCGCGGCGGTCGCGCAGCGGCGGCATGGTCAGGTTGAAGGTGGAGAGGCGGTAATACAGATCCTCGCGGAAGCGGCCGTCCCGCACGTCGGCCACGAGGTCGCGGTGGGTGGCGGCGATCACCCGCACGTCCACCGTCCGCGCCTCGTTGGAGCCGACCGGGCGGATCTCGCCCTCCTGCAGGAAGCGCAGAAGCTTGACCTGGAACGCGGGGGAGATGTCGCCGATCTCGTCCAGGAACACGGTGCCGCCGTCCGCCTGCTCCAGGAGGCCCACGCGGTGGGCATGCGCCCCGGTGAAGGCGCCCTTGCGGTGGCCGAACAGTTCCGATTCCAGAAGCTGGTCGGGGATGGCGCCGCAGTTCTCGGCGAAGAAGGGGCGGTCGCCGCGCGGGCTGCCGTAGTGGATGGCGCGTGCCAGCAGTTCCTTGCCCGTCCCCGTCTCGCCCAGCACCAGCACCGGCACATTATAGGCGGCGACCTGCGAGGCGACGGTGCAGACGGCATCGACCGGGCTGCCCTCGGCGCGGATCAGGCCGTCGAAATGGTACTGCCGGCGCACGCGCTCGCGCTGCGCGTCCAGGCGCTTCTCGGCCACGGGGCCGGTCAGCTTCAACTCCATCGACAGGCGGTCGTAGTCGCGCTGGAGCTGGAACAGCCGGCAGCCGTTGCGGGCGGTCAGCAGCAGGTGGTCGGGGTGCCAGGGCTTGGTGATGAACTGGTGGATGCCGGCGTCGTTGACAGCGCGGATGATGTCGTCCGGTTCGGTGTAGCCGGTGATGACGATGCGGATGATGTCCGGCCATCGCTCGCGCACGCGGGACAGGAACTCCACCCCGCTCATCTCCGGCATGCGCTGGTCGGAGAAGACCACCTGGATCCACTCGCTCTCCAGGACGCGCAGCCCCTCGTCGGCGGAGAGCGCGGTGTGAACGTCGAACTCCTCCTCCAGCAGACGGGCGATCACCTGCACGGACAGCGGTTCGTCGTCGACGACCAGGATGGCGGGGCGGGGGGCGGGGGCCATGACGTCACTCGGTGCCGTTCGGGGCGCCGTTCGGGGCGGCGAGCCAGCCGTTGCGCACGCCCATCAGCCATGCCAGCCAGTCCTCCATGCCCTCGCCCGTGCGGGCGGAGACGTTCAGCACCTCCGCTTTCGGGTTGACGCGCGCCACCGCCGCGCGCAGCGCGTCCAGGTCGACGCCCAGGAAGGGGGCGACGTCCACCTTGTTGACGAGGACGAGGTCGGCGGAGGCGAACATGTCCGGGTACTTCACCGGCTTGTCCTCCCCTTCCGTGACGGAGAGGACGACGACGCGCTTGGCCTCCCCCAGGTCGAAGGCGGCGGGGCAGACGAGGTTGCCGACGTTCTCGATGAACAGCAGCCCGCGCTCCGGCAGCGCCAGCGACTCCACGGCGTGGCCGATCATGTGGGCGTCCAGATGGCAGCCCTTGCCGGTGTTGATCTGCACGGCCGGCGCCCCGGTGGCGCGGATGCGGTCGGCGTCCAGCGAGGTCTGCTGGTCACCCTCGATCACCGCCGCCGGCATCCAGCCGGCCAGCCGCTGCAACGTGGCGACGAGCAGCGTCGTCTTGCCCGCGCCGGGGCTCGACAGCAGGTTCAGCGCGAAGACGCCGCGCCGCTGGAACGCGCGGCGGTTCCCGGCGGCGTAGGCGTCGTTCTTGGAAAGGATGCCCTGCTCGATGGCGACCATCCGCGTCTGCGACAGCCCCGGCGCGTGCGCCCGCGCCGGCCCGGCGCCGTAGTCGTGATGATGATGCCCGTGATGGTGGTGATGCCCATGATCGTGATCATGGTCGTGATCATGCCCATGGTCGTGATCGTGATCCTGGTGGCGGTCACCGCCGTCCACCGATGCGCCCGAGCAGCCGCACACCACGCACATCACTCCACCTCCAGGTCTTTGATCGTCATCTCGGTGCCGCCGGTCGGCTGCATCCGCGCCCCGCCGCAGCGCGGGCATGGGGAGTGGCGTTCCTCGATCTCCACCGTCTCATCGCAGTCGAAGCACCACGCCCGGCCCGCCCGGTCCAGCACCACCAGTTCCGCCCCCTCGGCCAGCGAGCCGCGCATGACCACGTCGAAGCCGAAGCGCAGCGCCTGCACCTCCACCCCGGCGAAGCGCCCGATCTCCAGCCGCACGCGGCGCACCCTGGTGAAGCCGTTGCCCTGCGCCGCCTCCTCCATCGCCGTCAGCAGGCTTTCGCACAGCGCCATCTCGTGCATGGGATCACGCCTCCATGCGGCCGGCGGCGCGGGCCTCCCGCAGATGCGCGGGCAGTTCCGGTTCGCGGCCGATCAGGTCGGCGAAGGCGGAATCATCCACCTGTCCGTTCATGGCGGCGGCCAGCGCCGACAACGCCTCGCGGATCAGCCGGGCCTCCTCCGGGTCCAGGCGGTGGCGGGCGGCGCCGAGAAAGACGAGGACCCAGTCGCCGGGCGCGGCGTCCTGCACGAGCGCGATGTCGACGGCGTGGCGTTGGCCGTCGGCGCTGCATTCGGCGGTGAAGCCGTCCACCCTATCGACCAGCATGGGGATGCCGATGCACATCCGATCCTCCCTCGCGCGGCGCGCCGTTCGTTGTCCTGCGGTCTGCCGCCGCCATCGCTTGGTATCAATTTGCGTGCCAAACCAAGCTGGCCGGCAAACCGTTGGGATCGTTCAGCTTTTGTGACGAGCGGATGACGGCGCCGGGCAGGTATGGCAACAAGTCAGCCAGATTGGCAGCCATCCGGCAAGTTACTTTCCAGTAGCGGCGCGCGCAAAAAAAAGCCCGGCGCAGTCCGGGAAGGACCACGCCGGGCATGGAAGCGCCGGGCCGGGGAAGGTCGGACCCTTACGACGGGGTCCATTCCTCCGTGCCGGAATCCTCGGGGTCGTCGTCCACCATCCAGGGGCCGGACAGCCGGCCGTCGGCGGAGACGACCATCTCGCTGCGCGTCACCTCGCCGTCGGAGGTGGACTCGACCAGAAGGCGGTCGCCGGACAGCGTTCCGGTGCCCCGGAAAGTCTCGCCGTCGATGGTCCAGACGACGCGGTAACGGTTGCCGTCGCGCGTCAGCGCCACCGTCCCCCGGTAGGCGCTGCCGTCGGCGTTGGTGCCGCGGACCCGATAGCGCGAGGCGAGCGAGCGCACCTCCACCCCACCCGGCGCCGCCGCGGCCGACGGCATGCGGGGGGCGGTGGACTGCGGGCGGGCGGCCACCGGCACGCCGTTGACCAGGGCCGGGCCGACCGGCGAGTACGGCGGCACCGGCGGCTTCAACTGGTCGCAGCCGGCGACGCAGATCCGCTGCGCCGTCACCTGCCCGCCGCAGGCCGAATAGCATTCGTTGTAGACGCTCTTGCACTCATACTCGCGGTTGCCGCACATGTAGGAGTTGTCGAACGACGAAATCGACCGGTTCGGCTTCTCGCCGCGCTTCAGGGTGCGCAGGTAGGCGCGGTATTCGATCTCCGCCCGCCGCATGGCGTCCGCCTTGCAGTTCTGGTAAGCCACCTGCTGCGACGACTGGCAGTACATCCGGTTGTGCTCGCATTGCTGGATGCAGGCCATGCCGGCGTTGGTGGAGGGCGGCCGATAGCTGTACCGCGTTTCGATGGACGGGCCGCACGCCGTGACGAGCACGGCCAGGAGTGCGGACAGCAGCAGGGTGCGCAGGCTCTTCATTTTCCCGTGACTTTCCACAAGGCGCTCCACGGACAAAAGGCGGAGCCCTGGAATGGGGTCCGCCTCACGCTCTCCGGGTTCAAGACCGAAGGTCAATCCCAGGTAAAGCCCTCGTCCTTCATGTAGATGTTGTGGACCTTGCACCAGTCGACCGAGAACTTTTCGGCCTCGTAACCGACCCAGCTCACCCGGAAGGGCACCACGCAGGACCCGTCGTCGCTGCCCCAATCCATTTCGGCACTCTCACCCGGCTTGAGGGTGAAGTCGATCCAGTTCTTGCTCCACTTCCCACCTTCGTAGGTGCGGAAGCCGTTGATCACGTACTGCGACGACTTGTTGTGCAGATTGAACTTGTAAGAGTCACCGGCCACGGCCGGAAGAGCGCCGACGACGGCCGCGCCCACGACGGCAAGCGCCAGAACCAGCTTTCGCATGATACATGCCCCCAAGTAAAATTCCTTTGCGTACGAAGCCCCATCCGCAAAGGTACGATCACGTATTATTTAGCACCACGGTCCTGACCGGAAAAGCTGGAAAATAATTACTGAATTGAAACATGAAAATGCGCTCCATGCTCTGCACGTATTCCGGTACAATCACATGGAAAGGTGGTATGCAGCGTGGCCCGGGCGCGTCCCGGCGCGGGGGCACGATCGGGAAATCGACGCATGCGGAAACGGGCACGGCTGGCGTGGTCCCTGCTGGTGGCATTCGGGCTGCTCGCCCCGCGGGCGGCGCCCGCCGTCGTCGTCCTGGACAGCACGTGGCGCGAAGAAGGCGGTGCCCGCGGGCGCGAGGCCGCCGGCTTCGGCGCCCACATCCGGCTGGCGCGGGAGCCGCAGTTCCGCTCGCTGGTGGCCGTGTCCTACGACGATGGCGCGACCTGGGGCAGCGGCAGCGGCACGTGGATCGGCAACGACGACGCGCACGGTTACGTCCTGACCTCGGCCCATGTCCTCGAGGACACCGCCGCCAATACAGTGGTGGTCCGCACCGACGGCGGCACGATCCTGCGCGGAACCCGCGCCTGGATTCATCCCGGCTACAAGCCGGAGGGCGACTACACCGGCGTCGATGTCGCCATCCTCCGCCTCGCCCGGCCGGTCACCGACGCCGGCCCGCCCCCCGTTTTGTACTCCGGGTCCGCCGAAAAGGGCCGGACCATCACCTTCATGGGCTTCGGCACGCGCGGCATCGGCTCGGTCGGCGAGAACGAGCGCTACAACCGCGGGTCGGAAAAGGCCGCCGCCCAGGGGCTGGTGGAGGAGGCGGTGCCGCTGCGCCGGATGTCCGCCAAGGTGGAGGATCCCGGCAACTACCTGACCGTGTTCCTGCCGCGCGAGGACGGCGGCATCGAGAACCCGCTCGGCGGCCCCCGCCGCCCGGTCTCGCGCCTGGCGGGGCTGCTCGGCTCCGGCGACAGCGGCGGCTCGGCGTGGATGCCCTTGGGCGGCGGCTGGGTCGTCGTCGGCATCAACACCTCGGGCGACGGCGAGGCACAGTACGGCGACAACTCCTGGTTCGTGCGCGTGTCGGGGGTGCGGCCATGGATCGCTTCCGTCTTCTCCGGCGCGCGCTTCGCGGCCGACGGCGACGCGGTCGCGGCGCTGTCGCCGGTGCAGATGCCGACGGCCGCGCCGGTGGCGCTTGCCTCCGCCGCCACGCCCGGCGATGCGGCCGGGTGCCGCGTGCGCGAACGCCTGTTCGTCTTCTCGGACGAGGCGTGGTATCCGGCGGTGGTGCGCGGCGCCGGCGGCGCGCCGGGTGCCTGCCGCGTCCGCTTCGACGGCTATGGCGCCGACGAGGACGAGGTGGTCGGCGCCAGCCGCATGCTGCCCTGGAACGCCGACGGGCCGGGCGCCCCGCTCACCGCCTGCCAGCCGGGAGCGGCGGTGGTGGCCGAGACCGACGGCGTCTGGTATCCGGCCACCGTCCTGCGGGGAGGCACCAAGAGCTGCACCGTCCACTACGACGACGAGGAGGAAGAGGACGAGTCCCTGCCCTTCCGCCGGCTGCGGACGCTGCGCTGAACCGGGTGCATGGCCGGTCGCCGCGCCCGGCAGTGGCGGCGTGGCGCCCGATGCGGCATGGTGGCGGCACCCGATGCACTGGAGCGCCGCCGCCATGACCGACACCCCGTCCCCGCACGCGCACCTCCGCCCGGAAACCGTCGCGGCCGGCGCGCTCGGCCACGAGGACGCGGCGACCGGCGCCATCATCCCGCCCATCCACCCGGCGACCACCTACATGCGCGATCCCGACAACGCCTACAGCCGCGGCCGGGTCTACGCGCGCGCCGACAACCCCACCTTCGACACCGCCGCGCAGACGCTGAGCGCGCTGGAGGGCGGCGCCGACACGCTGCTGTTCGCGTCGGGCATGGCGGCGGCGACGGCGGTGTTCCAGGCGCTCGACCCTGGCGACCACGTGGTGGTGCCCACCGTGATGTACTGGGCCTTCCGCAACTGGCTGCACGGCTTCGCCACGCGCTGGGGCCTGCGGGTGGAGGGCGTGGACACATCGGACCTGGACGCGCTGCGCGCCGCCGTGCGGCCGGGCGAGACGCGGCTGGTGTGGGTGGAGACGCCGGCCAACCCGCTGTGGACCGTCACCGACGTCGCCGCCGCGGCGCAAATCGCGCACGCCGCAGGATCCCGGCTGGCGGTGGATTCCACCGTCGCCACGCCGGTGCACACCCGGCCACTGGAACTGGGGGCGGACGTCGTCATGCATTCCGCCTCCAAATACCTGAACGGCCACTCCGACGTGATCGCCGGCACGCTGACCACCGCGCGCAAGGACGAGGCGTGGGCGCGGATCAAGGCGGTGCAGACGCAGGTCGGCGGCATCATCGGCCCGTTCGAGGCGTGGCTGCTCCAGCGCGGCCTGCGCACCCTGTTCGCCCGCGTGCGCTGGCAGAGCGCCTCGGCCCGGACGCTGGCCGAGCGGCTGTCGGCCCACCCTGCGGTGGCGGAGGTGCTGTACCCCGGCCTGCCGGGCTTCTCCGGCCACGCGGTGGCGGCGCGGCAGATGCGGGACGGCTTCGGCGGCATGCTGTCGATCCGCGTGCGCGGCGGCACCGGGGCCGCCATCGCCACGGCGGCCAACGTGCGGGTGTGGCGCCGCGCCACCTCGCTGGGCGGCGTGGAAAGCCTGATCGAGCACCGCGCCAGCGTCGAGGGTCCGGGCTCCCCCGTGCCGGGCGACCTGCTGCGCCTGTCGGTCGGGCTGGAGGCGGCCGAGGACCTGTACGACGATCTGGCGGCGGCGCTGGCCGGATAACATGAAGCGGTTTGTGGCGCGGCTCACAGCGGCGGTTGCGGGGTGCGGGTAGGGTCCGGTCATCGACAACGCGCCGGGCCCGAGAGCCCCGCCCCACTCACCGGAAGGAACCACCCCATGATCCGCCACACCCTGCTCGCCGCCGCCGCCGTGCTGTGCCTGTCGGCCCCCGCCATGGCCCAGAACGTCGTCTCCGCCAACAACACCGCCGCCGGCATCGGCAACGTCGCCGTCCAGCAGGCGATGACCAAGCAGTTCGGCGGCGGCCTGTTCGGCGGCGCCAACACCGCCTCGATCAACAACACCGCGGCCGGCATCGGCAACGTCGCCAAG
>DASPIO010000109.1:0-2409 GCA_035629155.1 Azospirillum sp.
GCCCGGGCCTTGGCCATCGGCCTGACCAGCGACGTCCGCTCCGCACCCGTGACCGAGGTGCGGAGCGCGACGGTTGCGGACGTGAAAGCCGCAGCCCAGTTGCTCGACCGGCGGTCTGCAGCTGGCTCCGAAATCAAAAGCTGGATGGGGGTCATAAGCGGTTGGCTGAATTCCCCCGGGCTCACCTCACCATCGGCACCATCGACACCCGGGTCGTGCAGCTGGCCCTGTTCGTCGACGCCATCCTCACCGTTCTGGTGGTGGAGGCCGCGTTGGAGGATCAGCTCCCCACCTTTCTTCGGGTGCTCCGACAGGCGGTCCATCGACGGTGCCTTCTGGCGGGCGCCCAAGCCATGGATACCGGGGTCTCGCCGAACCGGGTGGTCCTGTTCGAAGCCGCCGGCTGGCGGCGTCATGGAGAAGCGCCTTACCGGTTTGCCTGCGATTTTCTCATGGCCCCGCGTCACGGTCCGCCGGTCCACATGCGCCACGGCCTGCTGGATGAGGCCCAGCCGCTCAGCGGCCGGGTGGCAGGAAGCTGAGGTCGCAGGCCCAGACCCGCTCGCCGCCGCGGTCGGCGATGTCGCGCACCACGCCGGCCTTGGCGAGCTGCTCCACCAGCAGATGCACCCCGCGCAGCGATAGCCCGCAGCGCCCCTTCAGCTCGCCCGCCACCCGGCTGATGGTGAAGGCCGGACGGTCGTGCAGCCAGTCGAGCACATCGGGCAGGCGCGAGCTGCTGCGCCGCGGCGTGGCGGCCAGCCGCGCCTCCCAGTGTTCCTGGACCAGATCGAGATGGCGCAGCCGCTCCAGCTCATGCGCCACCAGCTCAGGCATGCTGTCGAGGACCCAGCGCGTCCAGGCGCCTTCCGTCCCGGCCAGGGCGAGGCGGTAGCCGGTGACGTCGCGGGCGAGCGCCGCCGTCAGCGGTGGCCACGCATGATGCAGCCGGCAGGCCCCACGGACCAGGTCGGGGGCGGCGAGCCAGACCACCACGCTCCACCAGGAGGTCGGCGGCCGCTCCACCGCGACCGCGGCGCGCAGGGCGGCGCTCTCGGCATCGTCGTCCGCACCCTGGCGCTCCGGCGCTCCCGGGTCGGGGCGCAGCGCCAGGGCGCGGATCGCCGCCGCAGCCCCGAGCAGGCCGGGAGCGGCCTCCATGGCTTCCGCCACCGCCTCCAGCGCCGGACCGGCATCGGCGGCGCGGGCCGCGCCGAGGCCGACCGGACGGCCGCCCTGGGCAACACTCCAGCGCCGGTGCAGCTCGTCCAGCCAGGGCCGGGTCCAGGGCGTCAGCGGCGGGGTGGTACCGGCCGCATCGCCTTCCCCGTCGTCCAGTTCTTCGCCGCTCCCGAGGTCGATCGCCTCCAAGGCGGCAATCGAGGCGCGCACCGCGGCCACGACGTCCCCCGACTCCTCCTCCCTGGCCGGAAGGGCGGCGGGCCGGACGGGGGCGTGTTCCGGCGACAGGGCGGCAGTCAGACCGGCCGGCAGCTGGGCGAACAGCGGCACCAGCAGAGCGGCGCGAGCGGCCTCGCCCTGGGCGTGCTCCGGCGCGGCCAGGGCGCGCTGGAAGTCGTGGGCGTCGAGGCGGTGGCCGTCGAGGCGGATCACCGCGGCGGCCGAGCGGCGGGCGGCATCGGCGGCGAGGCGCCGGCGCCGCGCCGGATCGGCGAGCGCCTGGTCGAGGCGGCCGAGCGCGCGTTCGGCGGCGAGCAGGGCGGGGAGACAGGAGAGGACGGTCATCGCGACTCCGGGAAAGCCGCGTCAGGATAGCCGATTGCAGCGATCTTTGTTAACTGCATCAACATCGGGAAGCAGGGAAACTTGGTTTTCGATAACGCTTCGATAATGACAGTTATCATGGCGTTATTCAGCCGCTGGACTGGCAGGCGCCGCGCCGCTAGTGTCGGGTTGCCGGGATCGCCGGACTGGAGCCTGAAGTCGCGAGAAACGGCCAGATTTCGGCCCAGGATCACCGCACAAGAAGTGCCAGGATCACTGGACTCGAACCGGGATCGGTGGACAGGTTCCCTCCGTCAGACCCTCCCGGCTCCTCTTGAGGATCACATTTTCACCGCTGCAGGCTGGTTGGCGGCCCGCTGCGGCCGGGGCGGAACGCGGGCAAGGTCACGACGATCTGTATCGACATCGTCCGGTGATCCTGGACGTCAATCCGGTGATTCTGGTCTACTTTCCATTGATCCTGGAAACGCGGACGATCTGAAATTGCTTGAACCTGAATCCAGCGATCCCGGAAAATCGACAGCTAGGATGGCGCCATGCCCACCCACCGCACGCCGACGGCCACAGAGGCCGCCATTCCCTTCGCGTTTGAGCCTGCCCTGTCAGTCGGTGACGTTGACCGCCTCCGCGCCGCCTTCGCCACGCGCGCCATGGCGGCGTCCA
>DASPIO010000110.1:0-4297 GCA_035629155.1 Azospirillum sp.
GACCGGCAAGACGGTGTTCGTGCCCAAGCAGTGGGAGAACACCTATTACGAGTGGATGCGCAACATCCAGCCGTGGTGCGTCAGCCGGCAGATCTGGTGGGGCCACCAGATCCCCGCGTGGTACGGGCCGGACGGGCAGGTGTTCGTCGCGGAGAGCGAAGAGGAGGCGCGCGCCGCCGCCGCTACGCACTACGGCAAGGACGTCGCGCTGAATCGCGACTCCGACGTGCTGGACACATGGTTCTCGTCGGCGCTGTGGCCGTTCTCGACGCTCGGCTGGCCGGACAAGACGCCGGAGCTGGAGCGCTACTATCCCACCGACGTGCTGGTGACGGGCTTCGACATCATCTTCTTCTGGGTTGCCCGGATGATGATGATGGGCATCCACTTCATGGGCGACGTGCCGTTCCGCACCGTCTACATTCACGCCCTGGTCCGTGACGAAAAGGGCCAGAAGATGTCGAAATCCAAGGGGAACGTCATCGACCCCCTGGAACTGATCGGCGAGT
Organism: Azospirillum sp.; assembly: GCA_035629155.1. Taxonomy (GTDB): domain Bacteria; phylum Pseudomonadota; class Alphaproteobacteria; order Azospirillales; family Azospirillaceae; genus Azospirillum. The sequence continues at coordinate 510 of DASPIO010000110.1, forward strand.
ATGGCACCGACGCTCTGCGCTTCACCCTGTCCGCCATGGCGGCGCAGGGCCGCGACATCAAGCTGGCGGTGAACCGCGTCGAGGGCTACCGCAACTTCGCCACCAAACTGTGGAACGCCGCGCGCTATTGCCAGATGAACGGCGCCGTGCCGGTGGACGGCTTCCAGCCCAGGGACCTGACGCAGACGGTCAACCGGTGGATCGTCGGTTCGCTGGCCGAGGCCGGCCGAAAGGTCGCCGACGCCATCGAGGCCTACAAGTTCAACGAGGCGGCGGGCGCCATCTACCAGTTCACCTGGGGCACCTTCTGCGACTGGTACCTGGAGTTCACCAAGCCGATCCTCAACGGCTCCGATGAGGCGGCGAAGGCGGAGACGCGCGCCACCACCGCCTGGGTGCTGGACGAGATCCTGCACATCCTGCACCCGCTGATGCCTTTCATCACGGAAGAGTTGTGGGAACAGTTGGCCGAGGGCCGGCAGAACCGCCTGATCAGCGCCGGCTGGCCCGAGCATGGCCCCGACCTGATCGACTCCGCCGCGCGCGACGAGATGGAGTGGGTGGTGCGCGTGATCTCCTCGGTGCGCTCCATGCGCTCGGAAATGAACGTGCCGCCGTCGGCGCAGATCGCGCTGCACCTCAAGGACGCGGCGCCTGAGACGCTGAAGCGCCTGGGCACGCACCGTGACCTCATCCTGCGCATGGGCCGTCTGGCCTCGGCCGAGCCGCTTCAGGGGGCCGTGCCGAAGAGTGCGGTGCAGTCGGTGGTCGACGAGGCCACGGTGATCCTGCCGCTGGAGGGCATCGTCGACCTGGACAAGGAACGGGCTCGCCTGACCAAGGAGATCGAGAAGCTTTCGGCGGAGATCAAGAAGATCGACGCCAAGCTCGGCAACGAGCAGTTCGTCGCCAAAGCCCCCGAGGAGGTCATCGAGGAACAGCGCGACCGCCGCGAGACGGCCGCGCAGGCCCGCGACAAGCTCCAGAAGGCCGTGGAGATGCTGGGGGCGTAATCCCGGCGGGGCAGCAGGGGACGGCAGGGCGTGGACTTCATCGCCTCGAAGGTGCTCTTCGCACTCGCCCTGCCGGGCAACCTGCTCACCTTGCTGCTGCTCGGCGGCTGCGCGCTGCTCTTCCGCTCGGGCGAGGGGGCGCGGCGCGCCGGCAGACGTCTCACAGTGCTGGCTGCCATCGGCTTCCTCGCCTTCACCGTCCTGCCCATGGCGGATTGGCTGGCACGTCCTCTGGAGAACCGCTTTCCCCGACCGACGCTGCCGGACCATGTGGATGGCATCATCATGTTGGGCGGCGCGGCGAGCCCGGTGCTGGCCGCCGCGCGCGGCGAGCCGTCGGTGAACGGCGCGGCGGAGCGGGTCCTCGCCTTCGCGGATCTGGGCCGGCGCTATCCCGGCGCTAGGCTGGTGTTCACCGGTGGGGCCGGTTCGCTGTGGGAAGGGCAGCACCGCGAAGGCACCGCCATGCGGGCGGCGCTGGAACAGGCGGGCCTCGACACCGGGCGCGTGCTGTTCGAGACCGAGTCGCGCAACACCTGGGAGAACGTCCAGTTCAGCCTGCGCCTCGTCGAACCGAAGGCGGGCGAGACGTGGCTGCTGGTCACCTCGGCGTGGCACATGCCGCGGGCGGTGGGCATCTTCCGGCGGGCAGGCTGGCCGGTCACGGCCTATCCCGTGGATTACCGCACGCGCGGCGACGGCAAACCGCACCTGATCTTCGATCTGGGAGAGGGTCTCGATTCCTCCACGCCGATGCTGAAGGAATGGGTCGGGCTCGTGGCTTACCGGCTGATGGGCCGCACCGACGCGCTGTTCCCGGCCCCCGTCGGCCCGCGTCTGCGACTTCCTTAAGACCATGTACCCACCCCATTGGCGGAACGGGCTAACTCGGCTAGAGTGCCGCTACCAAATCTTGGGGGCTAGCTGGATGCGGCGTGCGCATATGCTGAGAGGAACGGTGGTGCTGGCCGCAGCGCTGTCGCTCGCGGCGTGCGCCGGCGGGCCGCAGACGCCGCCGTCGAAGGGCTATTACAAGGTCGGCAAGCCCTATCAGATCAAGGGCGTCTGGTATTATCCGGCCGAGGACTACAGTTACGACGAAGCCGGCATCGGATCCTGGTACGGGCCCAGCTTCCACGGCAAGGTCACGGCCAACGGCGAGACCTACGACGAGATGGAGATGACGGCGGCACACCGCACGTTGCCCATGCCCAGCCTTGTGCGCGTCACCAACCTGGACAATGGCCGCTCCATCGTCGTGCGGGTCAACGACCGCGGCCCCTACGCCAACAACCGCATCATCGACATGTCGCGGCGCGGCGCCCAACTCCTCGGCTATGAGAACACCGGCACGGCCAAGCTGCGCGTGCAGATCCTGGCCGAGGAGAGCCAGCAGATCGCCGCCGCCGCCCGCGCCGGCATGCCGGCTCCGGCGTTGGCTGAACTGGACGGCCCGGCGCCCAACGCCGCCCCACGCAGCAAGATCGAGGTGGCCGGCACGCCAGTCCCTGGCCCGGCGGCACCGCTGCCCGGCTCCTCCCGTCTGGCCGCCGCCGGTGGCGCCGGCGTGGGTGCCGTCGGTGCGGCCATTGCCGCGCCCACCAGCGTGCCGGGGCAGGAGGTGGAAGGGCGGTTCCTGCCGGCCCCCGTCGCCGTCAACCTGCCGGTGCGCCAGAACGGGCAAATCTACGTCCAGGTCGGCGCGTTTGGCAGCCAGGACAATGTGAACCGAGCCCGCGCCAAGCTCGGAGCCATCGGCCAGCCGGCCAACGTCATGCCGACCAGCAGCGGCGGCGTGCGGCTGCAGCGTGTGCGCATTGGCCCTCTGGACAGCGTCGAGCGCGCCGACATCGTGCTGGCCCAGGTGCTACAGTCCGGCCTTACGGACGCCAAAATCGTGGTGGAATGATCGGCCACCGCACGGTTCCACGTCTTTTGGGCCAGGTCTTTCAAGGGGAGTTGTTGTCCATGTCCGCTGTTCGGATCCGCTTCGCCGCCGTGCTTGCCGTCGCGCTGGCGGCAGTCGGGGGCGTCCTGCCGGCCCGCGCCGCGACCATCGAGACGATCGCCAAACAGGCGATCCTGCTCGACATGACGTCGAGCACCGTGCTGTTCGAGAAGAACGCCGACCAGCGCATGCCGCCGTCGTCGATGAGCAAGGTCATGACCATGTACATGGTCTTCGAGGCGCTCAAGTCCGGGCGGCTGTCCTTGGAGCACACGCTGCCGGTCAGCGAACGCGCATGGCGCATGCAGGGCTCGAAGATGTTCGTCGAGCTGCACAACATGATCAAGATCGACGACCTGATCAAAGGCGTCATCGTGCAGTCCGGCAATGACGCCTGCATTGTCCTGGCCGAAGGGCTGGCCGGGTCGGAGCCCGCCTTCGCCGAGCAGATGAACAAGAAGGCGAAGGAAATCGGCCTGACCGCCACCAACCTGACGAATGCCACCGGCTGGCCCGACCCCAATCACTACGTGACCGCGCGCGACCTTGCGATTTTGGCAGAGCGGCTGATCAAGGACTTCCCGGAATACTACCACTATTATTCGATCCGGGATTTCCAGTACCACGGCATCAAGCAGGGCAACCGCAACCCGTTGCTTTACCGCGGCATCGGCGCCGACGGCCTAAAGACCGGCCACACCGACGCCGCCGGCTACGGCCTGACCGGTTCGGCCGAGCGCGAGGGGCGGCGCCTGATCCTGGTGGTCAACGGCCTGCCCAGCATGCAGGCCCGCGCCGACGAATCGGCCCGCCTGATCGAGTGGGGC
>DASPIO010000111.1:0-45425 GCA_035629155.1 Azospirillum sp.
CATCAACATCGCCGACGAGGTCGCCAAGCTGCAGGGCAAGGTCGACAAGCTGCTGCGCCAGACCTACGCCAAGCTGACGCCGGCGCAGAAGGTGCAGGTGGCCCGTCACCCCAACCGGCCGCACTGCCTGGACTTCGTCCAGGGCCTCGTCGAGGACTTCACGCCGCTGGCCGGCGACCGCCACTTCGCCGAGGATCAGGCGGTGGTGGGCGGCCTCGGCCGCTTCCGCGGCCGCTCGGTCGTGGTCATCGGCCAGGAGAAGGGGCACGACACCGAGTCGCGCGTGCGCCACAACTTCGGCATGGCCAAGCCCGAGGGCTACCGCAAGGCGCAGCGCCTGATGCAACTGGCCGAGCGCTTCAGGCTGCCGGTGCTGACGCTGGTCGACACCGCCGGCGCCTTCCCCGGCGTGCAGGCGGAGGAGCGCGGCCAGGCCGAGGCCATCGCCAAGAGCATCGAGTCCTGCCTGCGCGTCGGCGTGCCTCTGGTCGCCGCGGTGATCGGCGAGGGCGGCTCGGGCGGCGCCATCGCCATCGCCACCGCCGACCGCGTGCTGATGCTGGAGCACGCCATCTATTCGGTCATCTCGCCCGAGGGCTGCGCGTCGATCCTCTGGCGCAGCAACGACATGGCGGGCGAGGCGGCCACCGCGCTGCGCCTGACCAGCCAGGACCTGAAGGAACTGGGCGTCATCGACCGCGTGGTGAACGAGCCGATCGGCGGTGCCCACCGCAACCCCGACGCCACCGTGCAGGCGCTGGGCGACGCCATGGAGCAGTCGCTGGAGGAACTCGACGGCCTTGATGCCGACGCGCTGCGCCGCAAGCGCCGCGAGAAGTTCCTGGAGATGGGCCAGAAGGGTCTGGGCTAACGCATGGCGCGCGGCCGCCGTCTCCTCCCCGTGGCCGCGGCGGTCAACCTGGGGGCCGTGGCGGTCACGGTCGTGCTGTTCGTGGCGCTGGCGCCGCTGTTCCCGGCGCCGGAAGCCATGGCGGCCCTGCAGGCGCGTCTGGCGCTGGCGGCGCGGCTGTCGCTGTGGCCGGCGCTGGTGCTGTTCGCCATGGTGTGCGGCGTCATGGCGGCGCGCGGGCGGTCGCTGGCGTTCAACCCGATCGACGATCCGGAAAGCCGGGGCTACCGCGTCGCCCAGCGCGTGCTGTCCAACACGGTGGAGCAGACGCTGATCTTTCTGCCCGGCCTGTGGGCGCTGAGCGTGCTGCTGCCGGTCGACGGGCTGGGCGTCCCGCGCCTCGCCACCGCATTGTTCGTGGCCGGGCGGCTGCTGTTCTGGGCCGGCTACCACGTGCATCCCTACCTGCGCGCACCGGGCATGGCGATGACTTTCACGGTCAACCTCGTGGTGCTGGGCTGGGCGTTGCTGCTGGCGCTATAGCCAGCCGCGCCGCCTGAAGAACCACAGCGGCACGACGGCGGCCAGCACGGCCAGCGCGATCGCCATCGGATAGCCGCCGGGGGACCGCAGTTCCGGCATGGCGGCGAAGTTCATGCCGAACACGCTGGTCACCAGCAGCGGCGGGAACAGCCCCACGGCCAACACGCTGACCAGCTTCACGATGCCCGTCTGCTGGGCGTTGATGCGGCCCAGCGTGGTGGCGAGCACCAGCCCCACCTTGCGCGACAGGAACTGCGCGTATTCGTCGAGGCCCGTGACGTCCAGCCGCGCGCCCCGCGCCCAGCGCCGCGTCTCCTTGCCCACCATGCCCTCGCCCATCTGGCCGCGCGTCAGGAAGTCCAGCATGCGGGCGAGGCTGCCCAGGCTCTCGTGCGCCTTGGCGATCAGGTGGCCGGCCTGCCCCAGGCGCTTCAGCGTGCGGTGGTCGTCGCGCGGCGCCCCTTCCACCGGCAGGGTGGCGACGCGGAAGGAGCCGCCGGCCAGCGAATCGAGTTCCACGGCGACGCGGCGCAGCACGGCGGCGGTGCGCTCGACGATGGCCTCGATGAGCGCGCGCAGCACCGCCTCCGCCTTCGGCAGGGGAAAGCCCTGGTGCGCGGCGCGGCGGCGGAAATCCAGGAAGGGCTTCGAGTCGACGTGGTGCAGCGTGGCAAGCCGGCCGCGCGCCAGAACGAAGCTGACCGGCGCCAGGCGCGGCGCGTCGGTGTCGGCGAAGGCCAGCGCCAGCACGGTGACGTGCATGGCGCCGGGCACGCGGCGCAGGCGGCTCGACTCCTCGATCTCCGCCATCTGCTCGCGGGTCGGCAGGCGCAGGCCCATCAGCGCCTCGGCGCGCGTCACCTCGTCCGGCATGGGGGCCAGCAGGTCGACCCAGACCGTTTCCGCCGGCAGCGGCCCGGCCGTGATGTCCGCCCCCTTGCGCGCCTTGAGCGTGCCGCCGTCGTTGACGAACACCTGCAGCATGGCGGCTCCGGGGGAGGGTGGGGCAGGGTCAGGCGATGCGGCCGATCCGCCGGGGCTTCAGCGGGTGGGCCGGGGCCTTCGGCGGCTCCGGCTTGGCTTCCGGGGTGAGGTCGAGCGCCTCGCCCTCGCGCCGCAGCGCGTCCTCCAGCTTGCGGCGGAAGGCGCCGCCGTCGTCGCGGGCGTCCAGGAAGCGGCTGACGGCCTCCTTGGCGACGTCCCGGTCGTACGGGACCTTGCCGAAGGCCGCCAGCTTGGCGCGCTCCACCAGCTTGGGGTCGAGCCGCCCGCGGATTTCCGCCATCTGCCGCAGAAGGTCCTTGCGCAGGTCTTTCGTCATGACAGGACCCTCTCCGGCCGTCTGGCCGCCGGTCAGTCGCGGCCGATCAGCGTTCCCGCGCCGCCCTCGGTGAAGATCTCCAGCAGCAGCGCGTGCGGCACCCGGCCGTCCAGGATGACGGCGGCGTCGACGCCCTGCTCGACGGCGTCGATGCAGGTCTCGATCTTCGGGATCATGCCGCCGGACGCGGTGCCGTCGGCGATGCAGCCGCGGGCCTGCTCCAGCGTCATGCGCGGGATGAGGGTCTTCTCCTTGTCCAGCACGCCGGCCACGTCGGTGAGCAGGAAGAAGCGCGTGGCCCCCAGCGCGCCGGCGATGGCGCCGGCCGAGGTGTCGGCGTTGATGTTGTACGTGTCGCCGGCCAGATCGACGCCCACGGGGGCGACCACCGGGATGATGTCCGACTGGATCAGGCTGTTCAGGATCTGCGGGTTCACCTGATACGGCTCGCCGACGAAGCCCAGGTCCAGCACCTTCTCGATGTTGCTGTCCGGGTCCTTCTGCGTGCGGCGCAGCTTGCGGGCGATGATGAGCTGCCCGTCCTTGCCCGACAGGCCGACCGCCCGGCCGCCGGCCTTGGAAATGGCGGTGACGATCTGCTTGTTGATCGAGCCGGCGAGCACCATCTCGACCACCTCGACCGTCTCCTTGTCGGTGACGCGCAGGCCGTCGACGAAGCTCGACTGGATCTTCAGGCGGCTGAGCATGGCGCCGATCTGCGGCCCGCCGCCGTGCACCACCACGGGGTTTATGCCCACCTGCTTCAGCAGCACGATGTCGCGCGCGAACAGTTCGGCCAGATGGTCGTCGCCCATGGCGTGACCGCCGTACTTGATGACGAAGGTGCGCCCGGCGTAGCGGCGCATGTAGGGAAGGGCTTCGGACAGGGTGCGGGCCTTGCCCAGCCACTCTTCACGGTCGTTCGTCGTCACGGGAGAGCCGTTCGTGGGTGTGGTCATCGTCGGACTCTTTAACGGAAGCGGCGGGCCGTGCCTAGGGGGCTTTTTGCGGGAACCGGACGCATGCCGCTGCGGTTCGCAGGGGAAACCGCCCGCCGATGGAAAGTGTCATGAACGACCGCCGCATGCCTGAACCGAAGTCCCCCTTCACCGACGCCCTGAAGACCCCGCCGGACGACGATGGCCGCCTGCTCAAACGCCCCGCCCCGGAGAAGGGCAAGCCGGGCGGCAGCGGCGAAACGCCGGAGGAGGGAATCGCGACGCCAAGCTGAGGCCCGGCTATCCACGCACCGGCGTCGCGCCGCAGCGCGCGTCGGCCCAGCGGCCGGCCAGCAGGGTCAGCGGCTGGGTCAGCGCCGTGGTGGCCACCGCCATCAGAACCATCGCCGAGAAGCAGCCCAGCGACAGCACGCCGGCCTCCAGCAGGATGGTCAGCACGATCACCTCCATCAGCCCCTTGCACGGCATCAGCGTGCCCAGGCGCAGCGCGTCGGGCCAGCTCTCGCCGGACAGGCGGGCGGGCAGCGCGGTGCCCAGCACCTTGCCGGCCAGCGTCGTCAGCGTCGCCACCAGGAAGACCGTCCACTGCGCCGGCTCGCCCAGGTCGATGGTGACCTTCAGGCCGGTCAGCGTGAAGAAGAACGGCAGCAGCACCAGCGTGGCGAACGGGTCCAGGCGGTGCAGGATGGACAGGGCCACGCGCCTGGGCATGACGAGGCCGGCGATGAAGGCGCCCAGGATGTAGTGCAGGCCGATCAGTTCCGTCACCGCCGCGGAGCCGAGCAGGGCCGCGCAGGTGGCGACCACCGCCGTGTCGCCGAAGTGCCCGTCGGGGGCGGCGTGCCGCATCACCCGGTCCAGCAGCGGCCGGGCGACCAGAAGCGACGCCCCGGCGTAGAGCAGGCCCAGCGCCAGCACCACGGCCATGCCGTCCAGCCCGCCGCCGCTGCCGTGCCCCCAGGCCAGCACGCCGGTCATCAGCACCCACAGCATGGCGTCGTTCACCGCCGCGCAGCCCAGCGCCAGTTGGCCGACGCGGTGGTTGACCAGCCCCATCTCGCGCAGGATGGCGCCCAGCACCGGCAGCGCCGTGACGCCCAGGCAGATGCCGAACCCGGCGGCGAACAGCAGCGGCGAGGCGCTGGGGCCGGTCATGCCCGGCACCGCGCCGGCGATCCACAGCCCGGCCAGAACGCCCAGCGCGGTGGGCACCAGCATGCTGGACAGGCTGACGCCGACGAAGGCGCGGCCCTTGCCCCTGAACTCCGTCACGTCCAGGTGCAGGCCGGTGAGGAAGGCGAAGAACACCACCGCCAGCCACGCCAGCCCCGACAGCGGCGCCAGCGAGGCCGGGGCGAACAGCCGCCCCCACAGCTCCGGCGCCAGATGGCCGAGCACGGAGGGGCCGAGCGCGATGCCGAACAGGATCTGCACGACCACCATCGGCGCCACGCGCTTGATGCCGGTCAGCCGCCACAGCAGGAACGGCACGGCGATCAGCAGGATCGCCTGCACCAGGAAGACGAAGACGGGGGAAACCTCCAGGTGCACGGCCGCACCCGGCTCAGTATTCCGTCAGCTTGGCGAGGCTGGCGCGCAGCTCGGCGATGCCGATGCCCTTGTCGGCGCTGGTCACGTGCACCTCGGGATAGGCGGCCGGGTGCTTCTTCAGCGCGGCGGCGGTGCGCTCGCGCACGGCGTCCAGTTCCGCCGCCTTCACCTTGTCGGCCTTGGTCAGCACGATCTGGTAGGGCACGGCGGTCTGGTCCAGCATCTTCATGATCTCCAGGTCGTTCGGCTTGATGCCGTGGCGGCTGTCGATCAACACCAGCGCCCGGCGCAGCGTCACGCGGCCCTTGAGGAAGCGGCGGACCATATTGTTCCACGCCTCGACCTTGTCCTTGCTCTCCTTGGCGTAGCCGTAGCCGGGCATGTCGACCAGCTTCAGCCGGTTGCCCAGGTTGAAGAAGTTGAGCTGCTGCGTGCGCCCCGGCGTGTTGGACGTGCGCGCCAGCGTCTTGCGGCCGGTCAGCGCGTTGACGAGGCTGGACTTGCCGACGTTGGAGCGCCCGGCGAAGGCGATCTCCGGCAGGTCGGCCTCGGGAAGCTGCGCCAGCTCGCTGGCACCCCAGACGAAGTCGCATTCGCGTGCGAACAGCAGGCGCCCGGCCTCGATCTCCTCGTCGCTGAGGTTGGCGGTGAGGCTGGGGATGGGTTCGGTCATGGGGGGGGTCCGTAAAACAGTTTGCCCTCCCCCGCCGGTGGCGGGGGAGGGCAAGCACGATCAGGCGGTCAGGTGATCTTCACGCCGTCCTGGCGCATGATGATCCACTGCTGGATGATGGACAACGTGTTGTTCCACGCCCAGTAGATCACCAGACCGGCCGGGAAGCTGGCCAGCATGAAGGTGAACACCACCGGCAGAAAGGCGAACACCTTTTGCTGGATCGGGTCCGGCGGTGCCGGGTTCATCTTCTGCTGGAGGTACATGGTGATGCCCATGATGATGGGCCAGGCGCCCAGCATCAGCATGGCCGGCGGGTTCCACGGGATCAGGCCGAACAGGTTGGCGATGGTCGTGGGATCCGGCGCCGACAGGTCGTGGATCCAGCCGTAGAACGGCGCGTGCCGCATCTCGATGGTGACGAACAGCACCTTGTACAGCGCGAAGAACACCGGGATCTGGATGATGATCGGCAGGCAGCCGGCCATCGGGTTGACCTTCTCGCGCTTGTACAGCGCCATCATCTCCTGGTTCAGGCGGGGCTTGTCGTCGTCGAAGCGCTCGCGAAGCTGCTGCATCTGCGGCTGGAGCTTCTTCATCTTGGCCATCGCGTGGTACGACTTGTTGGCCAGCGGGAAGAACACCGCCTTGACGATCACCGTGAACACCAGGATCGCCAGACCGAAGTTGCCCAGCAGGCGGGCCAGCATGTCCAGCGCGTAGAAGAACGGCTTGGTCAGGAAGTAGAACCAGCCGAAGTCGATCGCCAGGTCGAAGTTGGTGATGCCGTACTTGTCGGCGTAGGCGTCCAGCAGCTTCACCTGCTTGGCGCCGGCGAACAGGCGCGCGGTCTGCTCGGCGGTGGCGCCGGGCGCCACCTCCAGCGGCTGCTGCGCCATGGCGTCGACCTGGTAACGGTCCTCGGCGCCGCGCGCGGTGTGCAGGAAGCGGGCGGTGACTGCCTCCTTCTGGTCGGGGACCAGCGAGACCAGCCAGTATTTGTCGGTGATGCCGATCCAGCCGCCGGTGGTCTGCTTGGTGACGGTGTTGGCCGACTTCAGGTCGTCGTACTTGGTCTCGTAGAGCTTGCCGTCGAAGACGCCCAGCGGGCCTTCGTGCAGAATGTAGAAGCCTTCGGTGTGCGGCGTGCCGTGGCGCGAGACCAGCGAGTAGGGCATCAGCCGGACGGGCGCGGACCCGGTGTTGCGTACGCGCTGGGTGACCGTGAACATGTAGTCAGCGTCGACGGCGACCGTGCGCTCGAACACCAGCCCCTTGCCGTTGTCCCAGGTAAGGACGAGCGGCTTGTCCGGCGTCAGTTCGGTGCCCTGGGCGGTCCAGCGGGTGGAGGCGTCCGGCGTCGGCACGGAGCGGTCCTCCGGCACCCAGCCGAACTCGGCGTAGTAGCCGTTCGGCGCGCCGGCCGGCGACAGCAGCACGATCTCCGGGCTCTTCGGGTTCGGCGTCACGTGGTAATTGGCCAGCGTCAGGTCGTCGATCCGGCCGCCGACCAGGTTGACCGACCCGTGCAGCGACGGCGTGCTGATCTTCACGCGCGTGCCGGCCGCGAACTGCTCGGCCAGCAGTTGCGGGCGGTCCTTGGCCACCTCGGCCGCCGGGGCGGCGGGGGCGGGAACGTTGACCGTCTGCTCGGTCTGCTTCGCCTGTTCTGCCTGCCGCTGCTGGACCTTCGGGCCTTCGTAGAGGAACTGGAAGCCCAGCAGGATGGCGATCGACAGGACGATCGCCAGGAGGAGGTTGCGTTGGTCGGTCATGGTTCCCCGAGAGTGTCCGTCGGACCTTGCGTCAGTCGCAGGCGTCAGTCGCGTGCGTCAGGCGTGCCGGCCTAGTGATGCCTCAAGTGCTGATGATGCGCCACCCCGCATGACGCGTCGCCGCAGCGATGCGCGGCTTTCCCCGGCTCCGGCTCCGTGCCCGGCACCGGGTCGTAGCCCGAGCCGCCCCAAGGCTGGCAGCGCAGCAGGCGGCGGACGGTCAGCCAGCCGCCACGGATGGCGCCGTGCTTGGCCAGCGCCTCCAGCGCGTAGTTGGAGCAGGTCGGGAAATAGCGGCAGTGGAAGCCGACGAAGGGCGACAGGGTCCACTGGTAACCGATCACCAGCGCGCGCATCAGGTGGGCAAGCGGGCTCATTCACCCTCCGTCCGGCGTGGGTGGTGCGTCGCCTTCGCGCCAGAGGCCGAGGCGTTTGAGCGCGGCCGTCAGGTCGCCCAGCAGGTCGGCCCAGGGGCGCGTCGCGGTGTCCTGCCGTGCCACCAGCACGAAATCGTGGCCGGGGGCGGCGTGCGTGGGCAGGATCAGGCGGGCGGCCTCGCGCAGCCGGCGGCGCGCGCGGTTGCGAACAACCGCGTTGCCGACCTTGCGACTTGCCGTCAGCCCAATACGAAGCGGCGGCTCGCCAGGGGCGGGCCGCTGCCTGTCATCATGTCGGCGCACCTGCAGGATCAGGCCGGGTGCCACGTGCTTGCGACGTGTCCCGGCCACGGCCAGGAATTCCGGCCGCCGCTTCAGGCGCCCGACCAGCCGGTCCGGCGCCGTCATGGGGTGCCTTAAGCGCTGAGGACCTTGCGGCCCCGCGCGCGACGGCGAGCGAGGACCTTGCGGCCACCAACGGTGGCCATGCGGGCGCGGAAACCATGCCGGCGCTTGCGCACGAGCTTCGAGGGCTGGTACGTGCGTTTCACGTTACCTACTCCGTACATCAATCACGGGACAAAACGAGCCCCGCTGTATAGAGAGGTGCAGGGGCGGAGTCAACCGCGCGCCGTTCACTTTCTTGCGGATCGTCATCGGGCCCGGGCATTCTCCCCGCAAAGATGGGGTGCCCCCTTCGCGCCTTTGCCCCAACGGCCGCGTCCCGCCAGTTTTCGCTGTCGTGGAACACGGGGGCGAGGGCGGGTGCGGGGCATGGCAGGGCGAGAGCACACACGGGCACGCATCGATTCCATCCTTTTGCGGGGAGCCTTCGTCCTTCTCCTCTTCCTGTTCGCGGCCGCACCCGCCGTGGCGCAGGGCGTCACCTATGTCTCGGCGCGCGGGGACGACCGCTGGACGGGGCGGTCGCCGGAGCCGAGCCCGGACGGGCGCGACGGGCCGTTCGCCACGCTCGGCCGCGCGCTGGAGGCGGTGCGGAGCGGAGGACCGAAGACCGTGCTGTTGCGCGGCGGCACCTACCGACTGGCCGAGCCCGTGCACCTCGGGCCGGAGGACGCAGGGCTGCGCATCGCCGCCTTCCCCGGTGAGCGGCCGGTGTTCAGCGGCGGCGAGGTCGTGGGGCCGTTCCAGGCGGAAGGCGGCGGCGTCTTCTCGGCGCCGCTGGCGCGCGAGCCGGGGCTGGACGCCGTGCTGGGCGGCGTGCGCCTCACGGCGGCACGCAGCGGCGATTACGATCCCGCCGAACCGGTCCGTTCGGGCTGGTTCGTCGCCACGGCGACCAGGGGCGGCGGCGACCGGCGCCGCTTCCGCTACGCGCCGGGCACGGTGGACTCGCGCTGGGCGGCGCCCGGCGTGCGCGTCCAGGTGCTGGACCGCGACCGGCGGACCGACGACATCACCGGTATCGAGCGGATCGAGGCGGCGCGCAACACGCTGGTGCTCGACCGCGACGGCGCGCAGCCGTTCCGCGAGGGCTCCACCTTCCGTCTGCTGGGCCATCCCGATTTCCTGAAGCACCCCGGCCAGTTCGCCTGGCGTGCGCGGGACAGGCGCCTGCTGGTCATGCCCGAGGATCCGGCCGACATGGAGAGCCAGCCGATGGTCGTGGCGCGGCTGGGCGCGCTGTTCCGGCTGGTCGAGGCGCGCGGCGTGACGCTGGAGGGGCTGAGCTTCGAGGACGTGCCCCACACCGGTGCCGCCGTGCGGATCGAGGGGGGCGGGAGCAACCGCATCCTCGGCAATCGCTTTCGTCACGTCGGCACGGCGGTGGAGGTGCTGGACTCGCCCGACAACGAGGTCCGCGGCAACCGCATGGAGCACCTGGGCCGCGCCGGCGTCGACCTGAAGCCGGGCAGCCACGGCAACCGCGTGCTGGGCAATTCCATGCGCCACGTGGGCGAGGTGGCGCTGTTCAGCGCCGGGGTGTTCGTGTCGGGCTGCCAGAACACGCGCATCGCCCACAACGACATCCGCCACGCCGCACGCTACGGCATCTCGGTGAAGAACCAGGGGCCGGAGACGATCAACATCGACACCGTCATCGAGTACAACCGGATCGAGGACACCGCGCGCGAGACGGCCGACGCCGGCGCCATCGAGACGCTCGGGCTCAGCAACATCGACACGCGCACCACCATCCGCTTCAACGACGTTCGCCGCACCGGCGGTCTCGCGACCGACGCCGCGGGCCGCTGGCTGGAACGGCATCGCGGCTTCGGCATCTACCTGGACGACCTGACCAACGGCGTGCGGGTGGAGGGCAACTTCCTGATGGATGCCGGCATGGCGGCGGTGTTCATCCACGGCGGCGACGGCAACCGGGTGCACAACAACATCGCCGTGCTGACCCGCCCGCAGGACAAGTTCCTGCGCCTGGAATGGGTGCCGAAGGCGGGCATCGCCGGCTTCCTGAAGGACAACGTCATCACCCGCAACATCATCCACGCCCGCGCTCCGGTGACGCAGATCATCGAGACGCACACGGGCGGGGAGGCGACGCTGGACCTCAACATCATCGACCGCCCCGGCCGCAGTCCGGGCCGCGGCGCGCCAGTGCAGGCGCGCGCGGCGTCGGGGCCGCGGCTCCCGGATCCTTACTTCGTCGATCCGGCGGCCGACGATTTCCGCCTGCGCCCCAACTCCCCCGCGCGGGAACTGGGCATCGAGGACCTGCCCTGGGCCCGCATCGGCCCGCAGGGGATGGGGCGGTAGGCGGTGGACGGGCGCACCCCCCTCGACGCCGGACCCTCGGCGACATCCGGGCTGACGCCGCCGGTGCTCGACTTCGCCGCGCTGCCGGCGCGGCTGCGGCGCGAGCTGCGCGCCGACCACGTCGGCGAAACGGTTGCCGTGCGCCTCTATGAGGGCGCCATCGCCGGCAGCCGCGACGCCGCCGTGCGCCGCTTCGCAACCAGCCACCGGGCGGTGGAGCAGCGGCACCTGGGCCTGTTCGACGCCACCGTGCCGCCGGCCCACCGCAGCCGGCTGCTGCCGCTCCTGCGGGCCGGCGGCTGGCTGATGGGCTGGCTGCCGGCCAAGGCCGGGGCACCCGCCTTCTACGCCGTGGTGGCGGAGGTCGAACATTGGGTGGACGGCCACTACGGCGCTCAGATCGCCGTCGCCCGCCGCCTGGGCGCCGACGACTCACTGCTGGCGCTGCTGGACGCCTGCCGCAACGACGAGCGCCACCACAGCGAGGACGCCGCCCGCGCCGGACGCGTCCGACCGCCGCTCGCCCGGTTGCTGGCCGCCGTGGCGGTGGCCGGCTCGCGCGCCGGCGTGGCGCTGGCGCGCTGGGTGTGAGGGAGGGGTCAGTGCACCGTGCGTTCGTGCACCGGCGCCATCCCGGTCCGGCGCCCGGTCAGCAGGTTGGCCATCGCTTCCAGTTCCCCGGCATGCGGATCGGGCAGCGCCACGCCGGTGCGGGCCGCCGGGTAGAGCGCCTGGAAGCGCCTTTGCAGGACCGGGTCGGGCAGCAGGTGCCGGCAGGCCGGTCCGCCCGCGCGCACCAGCAGCGCCGTCCGCAGGGAGCGCCGCGCCGGGTCGGGGAGGGCACGGTGGTGCACGAAGACCGTATAGCCCAGCAGGCGCGCCAGCCCGGCCAGCGTGGCGGCGTACCCGTCGCCCGGTCCGGCCTCGGCCGGCAGGTACAGGCGCCGGTCGTCCTCGAACGCGCCGGCCAGCAGCGTGGACGCGGCGCCGAGCACCCGCACGAACCGGTCGAGGCGGTGGCTCAGGCTGCGGCCGGCGTAGCCCGGCGACAGGTCGGCCACCTGCACCGGCTGGTGGTCGAGCAGGCGTTCGAGCACGAGCAGGGTGGTCCGGCTCGTGCCGTCGTCGGGCGGGGGCAGGCGCCCGGCGACGACGATCCACGGCATGGTGTCATCCTCCCGTCCAGGCTGCGGCGTCCTGCCGGGGCAACGGCTTTTCCGACGTGTTGTTCCCGGTCTTCTTGTTCCCGGTCTTCCCGGCCGGCATGAAAGACTTGGCATGGAAGACTGGGCGTAAAAGGCCCGGCGCAAAGGACAGGGGTGTGGACCCGGCCGCGCCGGTCGCCGATAATGGCGCGGTCCGAACGGGAAAGGTGGGGCATGGCGGAGCACGACACAGGCTGGCTGGAGGCGTTCCCGGCGCTCGCCGCGCTGGAACCAGCCGCGCTGGATCTGCTGTGCGGGCGCGCCCAGCGGGTATCGCTGCCGCGCGGCACCGTGGTCTTCCAGGTCGGCAGCCTGTGCCGGAACTACCTGATGATGCTGGACGGCTCGGTGCGGGTGCAGATGGTGTCCGAATCCGGGCGCGAGATCGTGCTCTACCGCGTGCAGCGCGGCGAGACCTGCATCCTGACCACCGCCTGCCTGATGACGCGCGGCGACTACAGCGCCGAGGGCGTCACCGAGACCGACGTCGAGGCGGTGGCGCTGGGGGCCGCGACTTTCCACGATCTGCTGGCCCGGTCGGCGGTGTTCCGCGACTTCGTCTTCGCCTCCTTCGGCACGCGGCTGATGGGCATGATGATGCTGGTGGAGGAGGTGGCGTTCGGCCGCATCGACCTGCGGTTGGCGCGCTTCCTGGTGGACCACCGTGACGGCGGCGGTGGGCTGGACACCACGCACCAGGCGCTGGCGGTCGAGCTGGGCACCGCGCGCGAGGTGGTGAGCCGTCAGCTCAAGGAGTTCGAACGGCGCGGTCTGGTGGCGCTGACGCGCGGGCACATCGCCGTGCGCGACCCGGACGCGCTGGAGACGCTGGCGGGGTAGGCGGGGCACTGTGACTTGGTCACAGACAGGTTGCGCGCGGTGCGCTTCAATCGCGCCACTGAAACCGCACCCTCTATCCCCGGAGACTTTCCATGCAAAACGTCGGTGGTGTCGATCGCGCCCTGCGCGCCGTCGTCGGCCTGATCCTGATCGCCCTGGTGTTCGTCGGCCCGCAGACCCCGTGGGGCTGGGTCGGCCTCGTGCCGCTGCTGACCGCGATCATCGGCTTCTGCCCGGCCTACACGATCTTCGGCATCAAGACCTGCAAGATCAACTGAGCCGCGCATGACGTTGGGCCGCGCTTCGCCTGGCCCAACCTACGGGTGATCGTAGGTTGGGCCAGGCGAAGCGCGGCCCAAAACCTTTGCGCTCACCCGCGCGGGGCGTGCTTGTTCAGGATGCGCTGCAGCGTGCGGCGGTGCATCTTCAGGCGGCGGGCGGTCTCCGACACGTTGCGGTCGCACTGCTCGAAGACGCGCTGGATGTGCTCCCAGCGCACGCGGTCGGCCGACATCGGGTTGTCCGGCGGCTCCGGCAGCGTGCGGCCGTCGGCCAGCAGCGCCATTTCCACCGCGTCCGCATCGGCGGGCTTGGGCAGGTAATCGACCGCGCCGGCCTTCACGGCGGCCACCGCCGTTGCGATGTTGCCGTAGCCGGTCAGCATGACGATGCGGGCGTCCGGGCGCGCGTCGCGCAGCGCCTTCACCACGTCAAGGCCGCTGCCGTCCGCCAGCCGAAGGTCGACCACGGCGAAGGCCGGGGCGGATTCCTGCGCAACGTCGATGCCGACCTGCACGCTGTCCACCGCCACCACATTGAAGCCGCGCTTCTCCATCGCGCGGGCCAGACGGATTCGGAAGGGCGCGTCGTCGTCCACGATGAGAAGGCTGCGGGTAACGTCGCCGGTGAACGTGAGCTTGGCCGCTTCTCCCGCTGGACTGTCGTCCGTGACCATTGCGTTATCCACCACTATTCCCTTGGTTCTAGGCTGAAACGGTCCCAGCGTACGATAACTCGCGCGCCGCCGCTACGATTATTGCTGAAACCCACGCTTGCGCCGGTCTTCTCCAACAGCGTCTTGGCGATGAAGATTCCCAGGCCCATGTGCCCGCCGCGTTCAGCGCGCGTGGAGATGTAGGGTTCGCCGATACGGTTCAGGACGTTGGGCGGGAATCCCGGACCGTCGTCCATCACCGACACGCTGACGGTGCGCTCGTCCCACGCCGCGGTCACGCTGACGCGCCGTTGCGCGAACTGGTGCGCGTTCTGGATGAAGTTGCCCAGGCCGTGCAGGATTTCCGGACTGCGGCGCAGCACCGGCTCCTCGCTGTCGCCGGCGGGCTGCGGCTCCACCACGAAGTCGATGTGCGGCAGGCGGTGCGGCGCCCCGGCCTCGTCAATCAGGGCGGTGAGGGCGAGGCGCTCGAACGGGTCGCCGCCATCGGCTTCCGGCTTGCGGGCGAGGTCGGCGAGGATGTCGCGGCAGCGCATCACCTGGCTTTGCAGAAGCTGCACGTCCTCGGCCAGCGGGCTGTCCTTCGGCAGGTCGTGCAGCAGCTCCTTGGCGACCACGGCGATGGTGCCCAGTGGCGTGCCAAGCTCGTGCGCCGCCGCCGCCGCCAGGGCGCCGAGCGCGCCCAGGCGCTGCTCGCGCGCCAGCGCCACCTGCGTGGCGGCCAGCGCGTCGGCGAAGCGCCGCGCCTCGTCGGCGACGCGGAAAACGTAGGCCGAGATGAACACGGACGACACCGACAGCGACAGCCACATGCCGAAGGCGTAGAGCGGCGCCAGCACGCGCCCGTTCTCGTCCGGCCAGGGCAGCGGGAAGTGCCAGAGCGCCAGCGCGGTCAGGCAGATGAGGTTGAGCCCGGTGAGCAGCACCACGCTGTAGCGCGACAGGATGGCCGCACCCACCGTCATCGGCGCCAGCAGCAGCACCGCGAAGGGGTTCGACAGGCCGCCCGTCAGGTACAGCAGCAGTGTGAGCTGCAGCATGTCGTAGGCGAGGTAAAGCGCCGCGTCGCGGTCGGCCAGCCGCAGCCGGCCGCCGCGCTGGGCCATCGCCACGAGGTTGAGCAGCACCGAGGCGCCGACCGCCGCCACCACCGGGCCGAGCGGCAGGGGGAAGCCCAGGCCGACGTGCACCACCAGAACGGTGGCGAGCTGGCCGGCGACGGCGATCCAGCGGATGAGGATGAGCGTGCGCAGCGTCACGCGCCCGTCCATGGCCGACCACACGCCGGGCGGCAGCAGCAGGGCGGTGGGGGCGTGCGCCGGGGCGGTGTGGCCGGCGAGTGTCATGGGGCTGGCGTCATGGCGTAAGGCGGCTTTCCGGACGGCTTACTCGGGAGGATGGGGTACCGGGAGCGGCTCTGGCGTTCCGGTCTCCGGCGGCCATATTCTACGCCCATGACCCATCCTGCCATCAAGGCCGAACGCCTCACCAAGCGGTTCGGCGACGTCACCGCCGTCGACGGGATCTCCTTCGCCGTGCCCGGGGGATCGGTGACCGGGCTGCTGGGCGGCAACGGGGCGGGGAAGACGACCACCATTTCCATGCTCCTGGGGTTGCTTTTGCCCACGTCCGGCACGGTGGAGGTGCTGGGCGTGGACATGGTGCGCAACCGCCATGCGGTGCTGCCGCGGATGAACTTCTCCTCCCCCTATGTCGAATTGCCGCACCGGCTGACCGTGCGCGAGAACCTGACCGTCTATGGCCACCTCTACGGCCTGCCGCGCGTCGGCGCGCGGGTGGAGGAGATCTGCCGGCACCTGGACCTGACCGCCTACCTGGACCGCGCCGCCGGCAAGCTGTCGGCCGGGCAGAAGACGCGCGTGGCGCTGGCCAAGGCGCTGCTCAACACGCCGGAGGTGCTGCTGCTGGACGAGCCGACCGCCTCGCTCGACCCCGACACCGCCGACTGGATCCGCACCTACCTGGAGCGTTACCGGCAGGAGACCGGCGCCACCATCCTGCTGGCCTCGCACAACATGCTGGAGGTGGAGCGGCTGTGCGACGAGGTGCTGATGATGCGCCAGGGCGCCATCGTCGACCACGGCTCGCCGGACGCGCTGCTCGACCGCTACGGCCGCGAATCGCTGGAGGAGGTGTTCCTCGACATCGCCCGTCACCGCCGCGGCGAACGCGCGGACGCGGAGGCGGCGCAATGAGGCTCGCCATGACCGACGCCGTGACCTTCTCCCCCCGCCGTATCGGCGCCATGGTGCTGCGCTACTGGTATCTGCTGCGCGGGTCGTGGCCGCGGCTCCTGGAACTGGCGTACTGGCCCACCATGCAGATGATCCTGTGGGGCTACATCAGCCAGTTCATGGCGCAGAACAGCACGTGGCTGGCGCAGGGGGCCGGCGTGCTGGTGGCGGCCGTGCTGCTGTGGGACGTGCTGTTCCGCGGCCAGCTCGGCGTCTCCGTCTCCTTTCTGGAGGAGATGTGGTCGCGCAACCTCGGCCACCTGTTCGTCAGCCCGCTGCGGCCGGGGGAGTGGGTGGCGTCCCTGATGGTGATGAGCCTGATCCGCACCATCCTCGGCGTCGTGCCGGCGGCGCTGCTGGCGATCCCGTTCTTCGGCTATTCGGTGTTCGACCTCGGCCTGCCGCTGGCGCTGTTCTTTGCCAACCTGATCGTGCTGGGCTGGGCGCTGGGGCTGTTCATCGTGGCGCTGATCCTGCGCTACGGCATGGGGGCGGAGGGGCTGGCGTGGATCCTGGTGTTCATGCTGGCCCCGGTCAGCGCCGTCTACTACCCGGTGGACGTGCTGCCGGTGTGGCTGCAATGGATCGCGCTGGCGCTGCCTTCGGCCCACGTGTTCGAGGGGCTGCGGGCACTGGTTTTCCACGGCGAGGTGCTGTGGGGGCACATGGCGTGGGCGGCGCTCTTGAACGTGGCGTGGATGGCGGCGTGCGTGGCCGCCTTCCTGTGGTCCTTCCGCGGCGCCCGTGTGCGCGGCGCGCTGTTGCAGACGGGGGAGTAGGGGCTATTCGGCTGCCCCCGCCGCCGGAGCGGCGGGCGGCCCCTCGGCCAGATAGCGCACCAGGGCGGCGGCGCGTTCGGCGGTCAGGCGTTCGGGGCGGAAGGCTTCGACGCCGCAGAAGCGGCGGCAGGTCTCGCGGGTCAACTGGTCGGCGCCGACGAACATCATCGACCAGGAGGGGAACAGCCGCTCCGCCACCGGCGTGAAGCTCACGAGGCTGACGTCGCAATGCCGGGAATCGCCCGCGATGCGCGCGAACACGCGGTTCACGTGCACCCGGCGCCCCTCCAGGATCTGCAGGAAGTAACGGTTGTCGAAGCACAGGGCGCCCGTCACGTCGGTGCGGGCGTTGTTGACGCGCGAGCGCGTCAGGATGCTCTTCAGGTCGGCCTTCGAGACGCGGCCGGCAAGACGGCTGAAGTAGATGAGGCGGCACAGCTCGCCCTCCGCCTCCACCCAGTCGGGCTCCCACCCGCCGTCCAGAACCGCCTCGCTCATTCTTCCGCCTCTCCGCCGGGCCTCTCGCCGTTCAATACGCGGAAAAGCGCCGCGCGGATCGCCGCATGGCCGGCGGCGAAGCGCCGAACCCCGCCCTCAGTCCCCCTTGCGCCGCTTCGCGGCCGGCTTGCGCCGGGGTTTGGGCGGCGTGGTCATCGCCTTGAGGGCCGCCGCCTGGTTGCGCTTGGCGGCGGCCACGACCATGCCGGTCCAGGCGCCGGCGGCGCGGTTGGCCCAGGAGAGCCAGAGGCTTTGCGGAGTTCCCTTCATCACGGTTCCTTTTTCCGGGGATCGCAGGGTGAACAGCGCGGCGGCGGAATTGCTGCATGTGCGCAACAGAAGGCGCCATGGAAGCGCCGCCCCGATTCGTGTTAGCGTCCCGGCCCCGACGACCAGCAGACGACGCGCCCCTCATGACCCAGCCGATGACGCTTTCCGAGATCGCCGCCGCCCTGGACGCCCGCGTGGAGGGCGACGGAAGCATCGTGGTCACCCGCGCCGTCCACCCGTCCGACGCGGAAGGGCCGGGCGACCTGGCGCTGGCCATGGACAAGGACCTGCTGGCCCTGCTGCCCGGCACCAGGGCGCGCGCCGCCGTCCTGGCCGAAGGCGCGCTGGCCGAGGGCGCGGCGATGCCCGACGGGCTGGACGGCTGCATCCTGGTCAAGCGCCCGCGCTACGCCATGGCCGGGCTGATGGACGTGTTCGAGAAGCCGGTGCACGCCGAACCCGGCATCCACCCGGCGGCCTTCGTGGCGCCGGACGCGGTGGTGGGCGACGGCGCCTCCATCGGTCCCTTCGCCTACATCGGGCCGAAGGCGGTGGTGGGCAAGGGCAGCATCGTCATGCCGCACGCCACCATCGGCGCCGAGGCGCAGTTGGGCGAGGACTGCCTGATCCACCCCGGTGCCCGCATCGGCGAGCGGGTGGTGCTGGGCGACCGCTGCATCATCCACCCCAACGCCGCGGTCGGCAACGACGGCTTCAGCTTCGTGACGCCCGAGCCGGGCAGCGTGGAGAGCGCCAAGTCCACGGGCCAGGTCAAGGCGACCAACGTGGTGATCCGCCGCGTCAACTCCATCGGCACGGTGATCCTCGGCCACGACGTGGAGGTGGGGGCGGGCGCCTGCATCGACCGCGGCACCGTCACCGCCACCCGGGTCGGCCACGGCACCAAGATCGACAACCTCGTGCAGGTCGGCCACAACGTGCAGATCGGCTCCAACTGCATGCTGTGTGGGCACGTTGGCATCGCCGGCAGCGTCGTCATTGGCGACCGCGTGGTGCTGGCCGGCAAGGTGGGCGTGGCCGACCACGTGACCATCGGCAACGACGCGGTGGTCGCCGCCTCCTCCGGCGTTGGCACGGACATCCCGCCGAAGGCGGTCTACATGGGCTATCCGGCCATGCCGCGCGCCCAGGCGTTCGAGCAGTACCGCAACCTGGGGCGGCTCAAACGGATTAACGCCGACGTGGCAGACCTGAAGAGCCGGGTGAAGACCATCGAAGCCGAGGGTAACGTTGCCGGTGGTGCGCCACCGGAGACGACTTGATGGACCGAACCGCCGACGACGTTCTCAGCATCATCGCCGACAAGGGGCATGTGGACCGCGAGCGGCTGGCCTACGACGCCCGGCTGGCCGATCTTTCCATCGCATCGCTCGACGTGATCGAGATCATCTTCGCGCTGGAGGAGCGGTTCCAGATCGAGATCCCCTTCAACGCCAACGACGCGCGCCAGGAGTTCGACTCGGTCGGCGACATCGTGCGCGCGGTCGAGGCCGAGGTGGCGCAGCGCCGCGTCGCCTGAGTCGCATCCGTGGGAAAGGTCGTCGTCACCGGCCTCGGCGTGGTGTCGCCCATCGGCGTCTGCGTGCCGGCGTTCCGCGAGGCGCTGTTCGCCGGACGCTCCGGCATCGGCCCGCTGACCACGGTCCCCACCGACCGCCTTTCCGTCAGGGTCGCCGCCGAGGTGCGCGGCTACGCGCCGGAAGACCACTTCGACCCGCGCCGGCTGGCGCTGCTCGACCGTATCAGCCAGTTCGCCGTGGTGGCGGCGCGCGAGGCGGTGGCCATGGCCGGGCTGGCGTTTTCCGGTTCGCTGGCCGCCCGCACCGCCACCGTGCTGGGCGTCGGCGTGGGCGGCATCGGCACGCTGGACGACAGCTTCCACCGCCTGTACGCCGAACAGGCGGCGCGCCTGCATCCCTTCACCATCCCGCGCCTGATGGTCAGCGCGCCGGCCTCGCACGTCACCATGGAGTTCGGTCTGACCGGGCCGGCCTTCACGGCGTCGAGCGCCTGCGCGTCCGCCGGGCACGCGCTGGCGACGGCGCTCATGCTGCTGCGCGCCGGCATGGCCGACGTGGTGGTGAGCGGCGGCACGGACGCCCCGCTGACGTTGGGCACGCTGAAGGGCTGGGAGGCGATGCGCATCGTCAGCCCCGACACCTGCCGCCCGTTCTCCCGCGACCGCAGCGGCATGGTGGTGGGCGAGGGGGCCGCCGTGCTGGTTCTGGAGAGCGAGGAGCACGCCCGTGCCCGCGGGGCCGCCGTGCTGGCGGAACTGGCCGGCGCCGGGATGAGCGCCGACGCGCGCGATCTTACCGCGCCGGATGCGGAGGGGGCGGCGCGCGCCATGCGGCTGGCGCTGGACGACGCCGGCCTGGACGCGGAGGATGTTCCCTACATCAACGCGCACGGCACGGCGACGGCGGCCAACGACGCCACCGAGGCGCAGGCGATCCACGCCGTGTTCGGCGGCCACGCGCGGCGGCTGATGGTGTCGTCGTCCAAGTCGATGCTGGGCCACGCGCTGGGCGCCGCCGGCGCGCTGGAGGCGGTGGCGACGGTGCTGGCGCTGCGCCACGGCGTGGTGCCGCCCACCGCCAACTTCACCGAACCCGACCCCGCCTGCCCGGTGGACGCCGTGCCGAACGAGGCCCGGTCCGTGCCGATCCGGGCGGCGCTGTCCAACTCCTTCGCCTTCGGCGGCCTGAACGCCGTGCTGGCGTTCCGCCGGGTGCCGGATGGTCCGGCGGGCTTCCCGTAGGTTGGGTTGGGCGTCAGCGAAGACCCAGCGTCGTTGCGGTGGCGGAAACGTTGGGTGTCGGCTTCGGCCTCAACCCAACGCATGGCGCAACGGTCCGACGCGGTCCAACATTCCGCACCCAGCCGGAAGTGTGCGTGGATACCACCTCTGCTTGACCAACGGCGAGGCTACGGGGCGCTATGCTCCGCGCTGGGGGGCGTTCCCCTAAGTCACGGATGTGCTTGAGAATTGTAGGGTCTTTCGAGGATCTTCGGCATGGGCTTGGCGGTGGACAAACTGGACGTTCCGCTGGAACGCGACGTCTTCCTGCGCACCCTCGTCCGCGAACTGGCCGGCACGCTGGAGGCGGTCGTCGGCATCGAGGAGGCGTCCGGCTACATCAGCGTCGTCGGCGGTGCCGTGGGCGAGCGGATCAACGGCGCCTACCGCCGCGCGCTGGGCGTGGAGGCGCTGACGCGCGAGCAGGTGCGCGACGTGCTGGTCGACCTCAAGCGGCGGATCAAGGGCGATTTCTACGTGATCGAGGAGACGGCGGACCGGCTGGTGCTGGGCAACCGCGCCTGCCCCTTCGCCGAGATGGTGGCCGGGCGGCGGTCCATGTGCATGATGACGTCCAACGTCTTCGGCCACATCGCCGCGGAGAACCTCGGCTACGGCAAGGTCGAGCTGCAGCGGACCATCGCCGCGGGCGATCCGGAATGCGTCGTCGTCGTCCACTTCCGGCCCGGTGCGGAGGCGCGGGCCGCCGAAGGGCGCGAGTATGTCCGCTCCACCCAGTGACGTGGCCGGTGACCTGGCGAACAGCCTCATCATCGCACCCCAGCCGGCCGTTCCCGCTGCGGCGGTGATGGATCTGTTGCCCGACCCGGCCGTGCTGGTGGAGCGGGACGGCGCGATCCTGCACGCCAACCGCGCCTTCGCCGATGCCCTGGGGATGGCGCCGGTGGCGCTGGCCGGCCGGCGGCTGGCCGAACTTGCCTCCGGGGACGTGGAACCGCTGGCCATCTACCTGCGGCGCTGCGCCGGCACGTTCCAGCCGCTACCCGGCGCGCTGGCGTTGAAGGCCGCCGATGGCGCGGCCGTGCCGCTGCGCTGCGACGGTGCGGCCACGCGGCTGGACGGCGGACGGGCCGGGCCGCTGATGCTGCGCTGCCGGCCACCGCAGAAGGCCAGTCCGGAGTTCGGGCTGCTGACCGACAAGGTCCGCCAGCTCAGCCAGGAGGTGCTGCTGCGCCGGCAGGTGGAGGCCGACCTGCGCCGCAGCGAGGAGCGGCTGCGCCTCGCCGTCGAGGCGACCGGGCTCGGCACCTGGGACTTCGACCCGGTCTCCGGCCGGCTGGAGTGGTCGGACCGCTGCAAGGCGCTGTTCGGGCTGCCGCCGGACGCGGCGGTGCGCCTGCCCGTGTTCTACGACGCGGTGCATCCGGACGACCGCGCGTCGGTGGAGGAGGGGGTGCGCCGGGCGCTCGACCCCGCCGGATCGGGCGTCTTCGACATGGAGTACCGGGTGGTCGGCCTGGGCGACGGGGCGGAGCGCTGGGTCGCCGCCACCGGGCGCGCCGTCTTCGCCCAAGGGCGGGCGGTGCGCTTCATCGGCACCGCGCTGGACGTCACCGCCCGGCGCCAAGCGGCGGCGCTGCAGCGGCTGCTGCTCAACGAACTCGACCACCGGGTCAAGAACACGCTGTCCACCGTGCAGTCCATCGCCCGGCAGACGCTGCGCCACGCCGCGTCGGTGGAGGAGTCCCGCGACGCGTTCGACGCGCGGCTGTCGGCGCTCTCGAAAACGCACAACCTGCTCACCCGCACGCGCTGGCGCGGCAGCGACCTGCGCGAACTGCTGGAGGCGGAGTTGGCGCCCTACGGCATCGGCGAGGACGCCCGCATCCGGCTGTCCGGGCCGCCCGTGCAACTCGATGCCAAGACCACGGTCGCGCTCGGCCTCGCCGTGCACGAGCTGGCGACGAACGCCGCCAAGTACGGCGCGCTGTCGCCGCCGGGCGGGCGGGTGGCGGTGGTGTGGAGCGTCGGGGCGGGCGACGGCGGCCCCACGCTGGCGGTGGACTGGACGGAGAGCGGCGGGCCGCCGGTGCCGCCGCCGCGCCGGCGCGGCTTCGGTTCCCGCCTCATCGAGCGTGGGCTCGCCTACGACCTGCACGGCACCGTGCGCCTGACCTTCGATCCCGGCGGCGTGCGCTGCCGGATGGACCTTCCCCTGGCTACGGCGGAGCGAATCGCGCATGGCTGAAAGCATGGATGGCATCGACCCCAGGGCCGTGCTGGCCGGCCGCCGCATCCTGGTCGTTGAGGACGAGGCGCTGGTCGCCATGCTGATCGAGGACACGCTGACCGACCTCGGCTGCGAGGTGGTCGGTCCGGTCGCCAGCATCGGCGAGGCGCTGGACCTTGTGCAGGGCGGTGCGGTGGACGGTGCCACGCTGGACATCAACCTGGGCCGCGAGGAGGCCTACGCCATCGCCGAGACGCTGGAGGCGCGCGGCATCCGCTTCCTCCTGATGTCCGGCTACGCGCCGGAGAACCTGTCCGCCCCCTACACGCGCTGGCGGATGCTGCAGAAGCCCTTCTCCGAACGGGCGCTGGCCCGTTCCCTGGCCGAGGTGTTGACGGCGTGACGTGCCGCCGTCGGGCTTCGCCGCGCTCAACCCGACCGACCGGAGCCAGGGCGCTTCGGTAGGTTCGGTTGAGCCGCAGGCGAAGCCCGACGCCGAATCCTTACTGGAACGCCACCCGCGCGTTCTCGCCGGGGTCGGGGCGCTCGCCGGTCAGCTTGGCCTTGGCGTAGCCGTAGGCCCAGACCATGGTGCTGGAGGGACTGTCCCAGTATTCGGCCGAATCCACCGTCACCTTGATCAGCGCAATGTTCGGGTCGTCCGGCCCCTTGGGGAACCAGGTCGTCATGATGTCGCGCCAGAGGTCGTGCACCTTGCCCCGGTCGCGCACGATCTCGGCCACGCCGGACACCGAGATGTAATTCTGCGCGTCCGGGTCGGCGTAGGCGAGGTTGACGCGCCAGTGGCGCTCGATCTCCGCCGCCTTGCCGGAGTTCGCGTCGGTGAAGAACCACAGCGTGGCGTCGTCGAAGCCGGCGTGCGGCAGCGTGCCCATCGGCCGCGCGTGCAGGTGGCCGTTGTCGTCCAGCGTGGTCATCATGGTGATGCGCATGTCCTTGATCATGCGCCACAGCGTCTCGGCGGCGTGATGGTCGTCGGCATGGCGTGCCATGGCAGCCCCCCTTTTCTTTGCGGTGTCAGCCCAACGGCCGATCAACCGGAGCCCGGGGAGCGGAGTTCCACCCTTACGGCGGCGGCCCTCACAGGGGCGGCAGCACCGTCCCCGGCGGCAGGTTCACGGCGGCCACCCGCCACACGGTGGCGCGGTCGGGCAGCAGCAGGTGGTCCAGCCGGGTCAGCGACAGCGTGTCGACGCGGAAGCGCAGCGCCGCTTCCGCGTCGATGCCCAGCGCCACGGTCAGCGCCGCGCGGATCGGCCCGCCGTGCGCCACCGCCACCACGTCGCGTCCGGCGTGCCGTTCGCTCAGCCGGTCCAGCACGGCGCCGACGCGTGTCACCACCTGGGTGAAGCTCTCGCCGCCGGGCGGCCGTTCGATGGCGGGGGCCAGCCAGAAGCGGTGCGCCTCGGCCGGGCGGCCGGCGTTCAGCTCGTCGTGCGTCAGGCCCTGCCACTCGCCAAAGTGCTGTTCGGCAAGGTCGCGCTCCACATGGTGCGCGGGCGGCAGGCCGCCGCGGGCCTTGTGGATGGCGGCGGCGGTCTCCTGCGTGCGCAGCAGGTGGGTGGTCACCCACACGGCGTCCGTGGGCAGGGCGGCGGCGAGGCCGGCGAAGGACGCGGCGTCGCTCGTGTCCACGGGGATGTCGGACTGGCCGTAGATGCGGCGTTCCGGGTTGATGGGCGGGGCGTGGCGGATCAGCCACCAGCGGGTCACGACGATGTCCGTGTGGGTCATTGCACTGCCATCATTGCACTGCCACCAGGGTGAGGAGGATGGCCGTCTCGGCCGCCTGCTGGGCGGCGCCCAACACGTCGCCGGTGTAGCCGCGGATCTGCCGCAGCGCCAGGAATCCCACAACCGCCGCCGCCACTGCCGCGGCCAGTGCCGCGGCCAGCACCGCCTTGCCCACCGCCAGCAGCGCCACCACCGCGGCGATGGCGAGCGCCAGGGCGACGCGTTTGGACGGCGGGCAGCCGTGGTTGGCGGCCAGCCCGTCGCGCCGGGCCGGCATCAGCGTCCAGGCCAGCGCCGGCAGCACGGCGCGCGAGCACGCCCCCGCCGCCGCCAGCGCGCCCGCCACCGCCATCGGCTCGGCCAGCGCCGCCAGCGCCGAGGCCCGCAGCCCGACCGAGAACACCACCGCCAGCACGCCGTAGCTGCCGACGCGGCTGTCGCGCATGATCTCCAGCTTGCGCTCGCGCGAACGGCCGCCGCCGAAGCCGTCGGCGACGTCGGCCAGCCCGTCCTCGTGCAGCGCGCCGGTCAGCCACGCCGCCGCCGCCAGCGCCAGCAGCGCCGCCGCCGCGGGCGGCAGGTTCAGTCCCACGGCCAGCGCGTACACCCCGCCGGCCAGCAGCCCCACCCCGGCGCCGACCAGCGGGAACCAGCCCATGGAGCGCGCGTGCAGGTCGACCTCCGGGTCCAGGCGCAGGCGCACCGGCAGGCGCGTCATGAAGACCGTCGCCAGCGTGATCTCGTCCAGCCAGGTGGCGCGCCGGCGCCGGGGGAGGGTGTCATGCATCGCACCCTACCTATCTCAAAGCACGGGCTTGGGCGAGTTCGACGTTGCGCATTGCCGCCGCGACCCGGCGACCTTTGACCTGCGCAGCGATTCCTGCCAATGTCCGGCCGCTTTCCCACCCCCACGCTTGGTTTCATGCGATGAGCAATCCGCAGCCCGCCCTGACGTTCGAGGAAATCCGCGCGCTCGTGCGCAACCTGCCCGGTCCGGACCTGGGTGCCGGCACCGCCGCCGTGCAGCGCGAGCGCACCCTCACCAAGCCGCCGGGCTCGCTGGGGCGGCTGGAGGAACTGGCGGAATGGCTGGCCACCTGGCAGGGGCAGCACCCGCCGGCGGTGCAGCGCGCGCGCGTCGCCGTCTTCGCCGGCAACCACGGCGTGGCGGCCAGGGGCGTGTCCGCCTATCCGGCGGAGGTGACGGCGCAGATGGTCGCCAACTTCCAGAACGGCGGCGCGGCGGTGAACCAGCTCTGCGAGGCGGCGGACGCCGACCTGCGCGTCTACGAGCTGGACCTGGAGCACCCGACGCGGGACTTCACCGAAGGCCCCGCCATGGACGAGGACGAGTGCTGCCGCGCCATGGCCTACGGCATGATGTCCGTGGAGATGGGCGTGCAGTTGCTGGCGCTGGGCGAGATGGGCATCGGCAACTCCACCTCGGCGGCGGCGCTGTGCGCGGCGCTGTTCGGCGGCGACGCGGCCGGCTGGGTCGGGCGCGGCACCGGCGTGGACGAGGACGGGCTGAAGCGTAAGGTCGCCGCCGTCGAGGCCGGGCTGAAGGCCAACCCCAAGGCCAAGGACGACCCGTTCGAGGCGCTGCGCTGCCTGGGCGGCTACGAACTGGCGGCCATCGCCGGCGCCATCCTGGCGGCGCGCATGGCGCGCGTGCCGGTGCTGCTGGATGGCTATGCCTGCACCGCCGCGGCGGCCGTGCTGTTCAGGGCCGACCGCCGGGCGCTCGATCACTGCGTGGTCGCCCACCGTTCGGTCGAGCCGGGGCACAGCCGCCTGCTGGAGACCATCGGCAAGCAGCCGATCCTGGACCTGGGCATGCGCCTGGGCGAGGGATCGGGCGCCACGCTGGCCATCAACATCGTGAAGGCCGCCGCCGCCTGCCACGCGGGAATGGCGACCTTCGCGTCGGCTGGGGTGAGCGACCGCGGCTGAGCCGCCTCGACCGGCCGCTCCGGCGAAGGCCGCGCGCCGCTCTCGTCCGACTGGAAGCGGGCGTTGACGCGGCGCCGGCGTGCTGGCCCGCGCGGCCGATCAGGCGCAGGTGATCCGTCACTCTATATTGTCATGTGTCTAAACGGTTGCTAAGTTGGCGCCCAACGATCACGAGGAGGTGAGCGATGGGCATCCGCAACGTTGGCATCCGTTTGAAGTTCCTGATCCTGTCGGCGTCGACGCTGGTCGCGCTCCTCGCCGTGGCCGGTGTCCTGCTGTTCGAGTTGCGCGGCGCGCAGGTCGAGGATTCCAGGAGCAAGGTGCAGGCGATCGTCGAGAGCGCCGTGGGCATCGTCAACGCGTTCGAAGCGCGCGCCGCCAAGGGGGAAATACCGGTCGACCAGGCCAAGGCGATGGCGCGCACCGCGTTGCGCGCCATGCGCTATTCCGGCGGCGAGTACATCTTCGTGCAGGACGTCGACGGCATGATGGAGGTCAACGGCGGCAAGCCCGAGCTGGAGGGCAAGAACGTCCTGGGCCTCAAGGATCCGAACGGCGTCTTCTTCGTGCGCGAGATGATTGCCCTGGCCCGCAAGGGCGGCGGCTTCGTCGGGTACGTCTGGCCCAAGGCGGGGTCCACCGAGCCGGTTCCGAAGGTCGCCTACGCCGCGCTAACGCCGGATTGGAAATGGGTGGTCGGCACCGGCGTCTACACCGACAACATCGACGCCAGCTTCCGTCGGCACGCGCTGGAGGCGGGGGTCGTCGGCGTGCTGCTGGCCGGGGCGGCGCTGGCGCTGGCCTTCGCCATCGCGCGCTCGATCAGCCGGCCCATCGCGCAGCTCACCGGCGTGATGAACCGTCTGGCCGAGGACGATTTCACGGTCGAGGTTCCCGACACCGGCCGCGGCGACGAGATCGGCACCATGGCCAAGGCGGTGGCCGTGTTCAAGGAGCACGGGCTGGAGAACCGCCGCCTGCGCGAGGAGCAGGAGGCGACCCAGGCGCGCGCCGCCGCCGAGCGCCGCGCCATGCTGCTGCGCCTCGCCGAGGAGTTCGAGCGCAAGGTCGGCGCCGTCGTCGAACGGGTCGCCGCGTCGGCCGGGACGATGCACGGGTCGGCCACGGCGCTGTCGTCGACCGCCGACACCGCCCTGCGCCGGGCCACCGACGCCGCGTCCGCGGCGGAGGAGGCGTCGGCCAGCGTCAACACCGTGGCCGGGGCGACCGAGGAGCTGACCGCGTCGATCCAGGAGATCGCGCGTCAGGTTTCCACCTCCAGCGCCATCGCCGCGCGGGCGGTGCAGGACGCCGGGAAGACCAACGCCCTGATGTCGGGCTTGGCGGAGGCGGCGAGCCAGGTCGGCGAGGTGGTCAACCTGATCAACACCATCGCCGGGCAGACCAACCTGCTGGCGCTGAACGCCACCATCGAGGCGGCGCGGGCGGGCGAACACGGCAAGGGCTTCGCCGTCGTGGCGAGCGAGGTCAAGGGCCTCGCCAACCAGACCGCCAGGGCCACCGAGGAGATCCAGGCGAAGATCGGCGAGATCCAGCACGCCACCGATGCCGCCGTGGCGGCGATCCAGGGCGTGGGCGATGTGATCGGCCAGATGAACGCCATCTCCGGCGCCATCGCCGCCGCGATCGATCAGCAGGGGGCGGCGACGCGGGACATCGCCGGCAACATCCAGCAGGCGGCGGTGGGGGCCCGCGCGGTGTCGGACAACGTCACCGGCGTCAACCGAGCGTCGGCCGAGGCCGGTGCCGCGGCCGAGCAGGTGCGCGGCGGCGCAGGCGATCTGGCCCGCGCGGCCGAACAGTTGCGCGGCGAGGTCGCCGGCTTCCTCCAGGGCATCCGCGCGGCGTGACGCGCGGCGTGACGCGCGGCGTGGGTTGGGCCACGCGCGGCGCGGCCCAACCCACAGCTCACAGCATCCCGTCGGAGACGTCGCTGATCATCGCCGACACCAGGAGGTCGAGCAGCACCAGCGACGCGGCCATGAAGCCGTTGATGTCCAGCGCGGTGCGCAGCACGAACCACTGGTAGGCCAGCATCGCCATCATCACGCCGAACACCAGCGCCTCGCCCAGGGGCTCCGGCAGCAGGCCGGTCTCGGCCAGCACCAGCACCGGCACGTAGACCGCCATCTGCACGACCGACGACCAGTTGTAGGCCGCAACGAAGCCCGGATAGCGCGGCGCGCGGTCCAGCATCGACGCCACCGTGTGCATGATGACCGGGTAGGCGGTCCAGCTCACCACATAGGCGATGCTCTCCACCGTCAGCGCGGTGAACAGCGGCGCGCCGGCGATCCGTTCCCAGTTGCGCAGCAGCAGGATCAGCACGTAGGCCGGCAGGACGATGACCGCGGCGTAGAATGAGCGCAGCGCCCCCTCCGGCGTGCGGTCGATGTAGTCCAGCCCGGTCGCATCGAAGCGCGCGAGGCGGAAGGCACCGAACACCGAATAGGCGACGTCCCGGGCGGTCAGCGTCATGAGGCCCTGCGGATCCGGTTAGGGGCGTGCGGGGATCCGGGCGAAGACGTCCCGGATGATCGCCCTATAGATGTCGGTGAGGCGGGCCAGATCGTCGAGGGCCACGTGCTCGTCCACCTTGTGCATCGTCTGCCCGACGAGGCCGAACTCCACCACCGGGCAGGCGTCCTTTATGAAGCGCGCGTCGGACGTGCCGCCGGTGGTCGAGTATTCCGGCCGGTTGCCGGTCACCCGCTCCACCGCGTCCGCCACCGTCTCCGGCAGCGGGCCGGGCGGGGTGAGGAAGGAATCGCCGCTGCACACGCAGCGCAGGTCGTAGGCGCCGCCCACCGCGTCGAACGTTTCGCGCACCCAGGCCTCCAGCGAGGCGGCGGAGTGCATGTCGTTGAAGCGGATGTTGAAGGTGGCCGTGCCCTGCGCCGGGATGACGTTGTTGGCCGGGTTGCCGACGTCGATGGTGGTGACTTCCAGGTTGGACGGCTGGAAGTGGTCGTTGCCCTGGTCCAGCGGCGCGCGCGTGATGGCATCCAGCATGCGCACCAGCCGCGGCAGGGGGTTGTCGGCCAAGTGCGGATAGGCGACGTGCCCCTGGGCGCCGTAGACCGTGAGATAGCCGGTGAAGCTGCCGCGCCGGCCGATCTTGATCATGTCGCCCAGATTCCTGGGGTTGGTCGGCTCCCCCACCACGCAGGCGTCGATGCGCTCGCCGCGCTCACGCATCCAGTCCAGCACCTTCTTCGTGCCGTTGACGGCCACGCCCTCCTCGTCGCCGGTGATCAGCAGGCTGATCGAGCCGGCGGGCGGGCCGGAGGCGTCGATGTCGCGGGCGACGGCGGCGACGAAGGCGGCGATGGCCCCCTTCATGTCCACCGCCCCGCGGCCATAGAGTTTGCCGTTGTGGATCTCGGCGGCGAAGGGATCGACCGACCACGCCTTCGGGTCGCCGGGCGGCACCACGTCGGTGTGGCCGGCAAAGCAGAAGTTCGGCCCCGCCGTGCCCAGGCGCGCGTACAGGTTCTCGATCGGCGCCGTGCCGGGCTCTTCGAAACGCAGGCGGTGGCAGGTGAAGCCCAGCGGCTTCAGCGCCTCTTCCAGCACGCCCAGCGCGCCGCCGTCTTCCGGCGTCACGCTGCGGCGTCGGATCAGCTCCTGCGCGAGGGCGATGGGGTCGGTGGTCATGGCATCCCAGCCGGTCGTTGGGTTTTCGGCTTCGCCTCAACCCAACCTACGACGAACCCGTAGGTTGGGTTGAGCGCAGCGAAAACCCAACATCCTTACGTCAGTCGCGCAGCAGCTCGTTGATCGAGGTCTTCGAGCGGGTCTGCTCGTCGACGCGCTTGACGATGACGGCGCAATAGAGGCTCGGGCCCGGCGAACCGTCGGGCAGCGGCTTGCCCGGCAGGGCGCCCGGCACCACCACGGAATAGGCCGGCACGCGGCCGACGAAAACCTCGCCCGTCGTGCGGTCGACGATCTTGGTCGTGGCGCTGATGTAAACGCCCATGGACAGGACCGAGCCGCGCTCGACGATCACGCCTTCCACCACCTCGGACCGGGCGCCGATGAAGCAGTCGTCCTCGATGATCACGGGGCCGGCCTGCAGCGGCTCCAGCACGCCGCCGATTCCGACGCCGCCCGACAGGTGCACGTTCTTGCCGATCTGCGCGCAGGAGCCGACGGTGGCCCAGGTGTCGACCATGGTGCCCTTGTCGACGTGGGCGCCCAGGTTGACGAAGCTGGGCATCAGCACGACGCCGGGGGCGATGTAGGCGCTGCGCCGCACCACCGCGCCCGGAACGGCGCGGAAGCCGGCGGCGCGGAAGCGCGCCTCGTCCCAGCCCAGGAACTTCGACGGCACCTTGTCGAACCAGCTGGCACCGCCCGGCGCCCCTTCGATCAGGCCCATGTCGTTGAGGCGGAAGGACAGCAGCACCGCCTTCTTCAGCCATTGGTTCACCGTCCAGGCGCCATCCACCTTTTCAGCGACGCGCAGCGCGCCGGAGTCGAGGGCGTTCAGCGCCTCCTCCACGGCGTCGCGCACCGCGCCGGTGGTGGCGAAGGTGATGGAATCGCGCGATTCCCAGGCGGCTTCGATGGTGCTCTGCAGGTCGGCGTGGCTCATGGTCGGCAAACCGTCGGCTGGACAAGGAGAAGGCCGCGCACCATGCGGCCCGGCGCGCCGGCTTGTCAACACGCCACCGCCGCCGCGCGGCGGCCGGCGCGGCGCGGCGACGGGCCTCGGAAATGCATGCTTCGCGTGTGAACGGCACGGACAAAACATCGCATGATCGCATTTCTCTTGTGACAACACTCGGGAAAAGGGAATGATCTTCCGCCATGCGTATGGCTTAAGTCGAGGATACCGGCCGCCATTCGGCCGAGAGAGCCGTCAGACACCGCGGGAGCCCTCCCAATGAAGACCATCACCATACGGACCAAGCTGCTCGTCGCCTTCTCCGCCTTGTTCCTGCTCGTCGTTGGGCTTGGCGCGTTTGCCGTGAACCGGCTGGAAGTGATCAACGCCGTCAACGAGGACCTGGAGAGCAACTGGCTCGCGGGCACGCGTTGGCTGGGCGTCGCCAACGGCGCCATCGGCAAGGTCCGCAACGCCGAGGCGCGCCACGTCCTGGCGTCCGACATCAGCGAGATGGAAGCCATCGAGCGCGAGCTGGACCGGCGCGGCAAGGCCGCGCTGGAGGCGATCGCCCATTACGAGCCGCTCGCCGTGAGCGACGCGGAGAAGAAGGGGCTGGCGGACTTCAGGACCGCCTGGACCGAGTACACGGCGGCCACCAAGCAGATCACGGCGCTGTCCCGGCGCCGCCGCAACGACGACGCGATCGGCCTCTTCCAGGGCGCGTCGCGCGTGGCGTTCCAGCGGGCCGAGGTGGCCATCGAGCGCCTCATCGAGATCAACGTCGCCGGCGGCGAACAGGCCGCCACGACCGGCGACGCCGTCTACCAGTCGTCGCGCGCCCTGCTGGTCGGCGTCGCCGCGGCGGGCGGGCTGTTCGCCGCCGTGGCCTGCTGGCTGATCATCGCCGGCGTCTCCGGCCCCGTGCGCGGCATGACGGCGGCCATGCAGCGGCTTGCCGCCGGCGACAAGGCCACGGAGATCCCGGCGCGTGACCGCGGCGACGAGATCGGCGCCATGGCCAAGGCGCTGGAGGTCTTCAAGGAGAGCCTGATCGAGGCCGACCGCCTGCGCACCGAGCAGGAGGCGCAGAAGATCGCCGCCGAGCAGCAGCGCCGCGCCATGATGCTGGAACTCGCCGACGACTTCGAGGGCCATGTCAACGGCGTGGTGGAGCACGTGTCCGCGGCCGCCAGGGAGATGAACGCGACGGCCACCGCCATGTCCGCCGCCGCCGAGCAGGCCACCCGTCAGGCCGGCGCCGCGGCGACAGCGGCCGAGCAGGCCTCGGCCAACGTGCAGACCGTCGCCTCGGCGGCGGAGGAGCTGTCGTCCTCCATCGCCGAGATCGGACGACAGGTCTCGCAGTCGTCCGACATCGCCCGCCACGCGGTGGGGCAGGCGGAGCGCACCAACGGCATCGTCGGCGGCCTCAATCAGGCGGCGCAGAAGATCGGCGAGGTGGTCGAATTGATCAACACCATCGCCGGGCAGACCAACCTGCTGGCGCTGAACGCCACCATCGAGGCGGCGCGGGCGGGCGAGCACGGCAAGGGTTTCGCCGTGGTGGCGTCGGAGGTGAAATCGCTGGCCAACCAGACCGCCAAGGCCACCGAGGAGATCGCCGGCCAGATCAACGGCGTGCAGGGGGCGACGCAGGAGGCGGTGGGGGCCATCCAGGAGATCCTGAAGACCATCGGCGACATCAGCCGGACCACCACCATGATCGCGTCGGCGGTGGAGCAGCAGCAGGCCGCCACCGGCGAAATCGCCCGCAACGTGGAGCAGGCCGCGCGGGGCACGCAGGAAGTCGCCACCAACATCGTCGGCGTCAACGCGGCGGCGGTGGAGGCCGGGCGCGCGGCCGGGCAGGTGCTCCAGGAGTCGGGCGAACTGTCGCGCCAGTCGGAAAGCTTGCGCCGGGAGGTCGGCGGCTTCATCGCCAAGGTGCGCGCCTGAGGCGAATCGCGGCGGGAACGGGTCCGCTGGCTCGTTCCCCATCATTTCTCCGCAGAGCAATGAAATCATTGTGCACTGCAATAAAATCCCGAAAAGGTGTTGGTCCGCTTCACTTTCATCCCCCTGGGGGAGGGTTGGGCATCGAAACGCGCGGTAATACCAGAACGCCGGATTCTTCGATTTTCTGGCGTTTGGAATGCGAGGGGATGTTTTCGCTTGCGATTCCTTTCCGGATCGCGTTTTATAGTCAGCGACTGCGCCACTCGCGCCGCAGAGGCCCGAGTTAGGGAGGAACGCAATCAATTCGAGCGGCAAACGCTCGGTGCCACAAAGGCAAAGGGGGCCGAAACAGGCTCCGGTGGAATGGCGAGGGAGCCTCCGGCCCCTCGCTTTTTCATTTTGGGCCTTTGCTCTTCCAATGCTCTTCCAACCCTTTTCCTTTCCAACAGGGCAGCCGTAGGTTGGGTTGAGCCAAAGACGAAAACCCAACATCCCTTCACCGCGACCACGTTGGGTTTTCGCTGGTGCCCAACCCGACCTACGACACCTGAATCGTTCCTGGTCCGCCGCTACGCCAGCAGGACGGCCTGCTGGTCAGCGGGCAGCAGCGGCGGCACGCCGCTGAGCGCCACCGAGTCCTCGCCGCCCGCGACATTGTCGAAGACCAGGGTGTCGGCCTCCATGGCGGGCGGAGGGAAGGCCTCGGCCGGAGCGTCGGCGGACCGCTCCTCGCCGTCGGCCTTGATGCGGATGTCGTCGTAATAATAGGTGCGGCTGTCGGCACCGGTGTCGCGGCCGTCGCTCCACGCCCACTTGTAGACGCCCAGCTTCCAGTACGGCCCGTGCTCGTCGTTGAAAGCGGTGGCCATGTCCTCGTTGACGAGGCGCTTGCCGTCGCGCCACACCTCCATGCTGCCGCTGTCCTCGGTGTAGCCCCACGTGATGCGGAACTTCCAGTCGGTCCACTCGCCGACCGCGTCGTCAACCTTGCCCAGGTCGAAGGTCTCCTTCGAATCATAGCGGTTGCTGCCGCCGCTGGGCGTGATGCGCGAGGCGTCGGCGTGGGTTTCCAGGACGAAATGGCTCTCGCCGTCGCTCCACGGCCGGATCTGCAGGGCGGCGGCCGGATTCTTCCACGCCTCTCCGCCGTCGGGGAAATCGTGCCATTGCATGAGGATTTCCGGCGTCGAATCCTCCTGCCAGCCCTCGGGGATGAGGATCTTGGCCTCGTATTCGTAGGTGTGGCCCAGTTTGGCGTTGGCGGTCTGCGACCCGGCTGCGGTGAATTCCGAACGGTCCATGCCGGCCGGAATGACCTCCGAACGCACGGCGCTGTCGCTGCGCGACAGTTCGGACTTCAGCGCCGTCCGTCCGTCGACCTCCACGGTCGAGACCGGTTCGCCCTCGCGGATGAGGCTGAGGCCCGACTCCAGGGGATCGTCGAAGACGGCTTCGAAGAGGGTGCTTGCCATCGATTGCTCCTTGAATGGCGGCTTGCATGGAATGGCTGCCGGAATGGCGGTGCCGTCGAGGACGCCCCGGCCACAGGCAAGGCGGCGGCGTTGCGCGGCCGCGTGTCTGCCGTGCTGCGGTGGTGGGCGACGTGGACGGGGCGCGGGCAAGATGGAAGACGTCGGCTTGCCTGCTGAAGAATTACGAACGCAACAATGCTGTTTGTCTGTTTGGCGTTGCCAATAGAATCAGTGTTCTTTGCGGGCTGAGTCGTAGAACGTCGGTGTTTGTCGAGGCAAGGTTCGCGACGGTATAACCCATTGGTGGTTTGGTCAGAGCAGGCCCAACTACATAGCCCGTATTGCTATGTTTCGTCTGAAAATGTTCTTCTATGACTTGGGATTCGCCTGTGGGGACCCTGGTGGACGGCCTCTGCAGGCATCGTCCGGACAGGGGGCGGCCCGGACGATCATCCACTTTGGGTGGACTCGCTACCGTCGCGGCAGGGGGGTAGGCGAAGGGGGTACGGGGCGCCCTTGTCGCGGCGCCCTTGTCGCGGCGCCCTTACTTCGGCACCGCGGCCAACCAGGCGACCAGATCCTCGGCCACGTGGTCGATGTGCGATCCGGTTCCCACCCCGCCGGCGTCGGGGCGGGCCCAGTCGGCTTCGCTCCTCACCCACACGGTGGTCATGCCCAGCGCGTGCGCGGGCACAAGGTTGCGGGCGATGTCCTCGACCATGCAGGCGGTCCGCGGCGCGATTCCGTGGCGGTCCAGCAGATCCCGGTACGGGCGCGGGTCGGGCTTGGGCACGTAGCCGGCCTCGACGATGTCGAAGACGGTGTCGAAATGGCGGGTGATGCCCAGCCGGTCGGTGACGTTGGCGGCGTGCCGGGCCGAGCCGTTGGTGTAGATCACCTTGCGTCCCGGCAACCGCTCCAGCGCCCGGTCCAGCTCCGGCGAGGGCGCCACCGGCGTCACGTCGATGGCGTGCACGTAGTCGAGGAAGGGGACGGGGTCGACGTCGTGCTCGACCATCAGGCCGCGCAGCGTCGTCCCGTGGTCGCGGAAAAACCGCTTCTGCATCGCCCGCGCCTCGTCGTACGGGATGCCGAAGTGGTCGGCGATGAACGCGCCGATGCGCCGGTCGACCTGTGCGAACAGGTTGCAGGAGGCAGGATAGAGCGTGTTGTCGAGGTCGAAGATCCAGACCTCGATGTCGGAGAGCGGTGCGGCCATGGCCTGACAATGGGGCAGGGCCGGGAAGCAGGCAAGGCCGATCCGGCGCCGATATGCCGGATTGCGCGAACTTTGGGGAAACGTTAGCATTTCTGGTATATTCGAACGGACATGCAGCCTCCGCGACTCCCCGTGCCATTCACCGCATCCACAGATTCCGAAGCCGCCGACTCCGACGTCGCAGGGGCCGATGCCAGGGCGCTCGCCGCGGTCACCGGCGCTTACCCCGGCCCAGCGCTGCGTCTGGCCCCCGACTTCGCCGTGGTGGAGGCGAACGCCGCCGCGCGCGAGCTGCTGGAGGGCGATCCGCGCTGGATCACCGACGTGCGCGCCTGGCTGGCGGCATCCAGCGTGGCGCCGGGCCTGCGCTCCGTGCCGGTGGCGGCGCCGCGCGGGAGCATGGTGGTGGAATGGGCCGGCGTGCCGCTGTCCGGCGGCTCCACCCTGCTGCTGGGCCGCGACGCCACGCTGGAACGCCAGTTGCGCCAGACGCTGACCGAGTCGCGCCGGCGCTACAAGGACCTCGTCGAGGTCTCCAGCGACTTCGCCTGGGAAACCGGGCCGGACGGCCGATTTGTCTTCGTCACGCCGAAGGGGGCGCTGGGCTATGCGCCGGAAGCGCTGGTCGGCCGCGACCCGCGCGACCTGACGGTGGACGAATGGGACGATCTGCCACTGCCCTTCGACACCCGCCGGCCGGTCGACCAGACGGAGCTGTGGCTGAAGCGCTCCGACGGCGGGGCGGCCTGCGTCGTCGCCTCGGCGCTGCCGCTGTACGCGCCGGGTGGCGACTGGGTCGGGGCGCGCGGCGTGTGCCGCGACGTGACCGAAACGGTGCTGCGCTCGGCCGAGCTGGCCCGCGTGCGAAACCGCGAGAAACTGCTCGCCCACATCGTGCACACGCTGCGCAACCGCCTGGACGCGGCCGAGGCGCTGGCCGTGGCGGCGGCCGAGACGGCGCGCGCGCTGGGCGCCGACGGCTGCCGCATCTACCGCGCGGCGGACGGCGGAGACCTGACGCTCGCCACCGAGTTCGCCGCGAGCGGCCCGTCGGAGCTGGAGGCCATGGATCCGGCGGCGCTGCTGGCGCAGGTCGCCGCCGTGGGCGATCCGGTGCCGGGGCTGCTGGGCCACCTGCGCGTGCTGGCCTGCCGGACCGAGCACCAGCAGGCGCTGAACGGCGCCGTGGTGGTCTGGCGCGGCGACGACGCCGACCCGTGGGACGACGAGGATCGCCAGTTGATCGGCGGTGTCGCCGACCACATCGGCATCGCGCACGCCCACCTCGCCTACCAGGAGCGGCTGCGCCGCCTGTCGGAGCGCGACGGGCTGACCGGCCTGTTCAACCGCCGCACCTTCTTCGAACGGCTGGAGGAGCAACTGGGCCGGCCGGACGCCGGGCCGTCGGCGCTGCTCTACGTCGACCTCGACAACTTCAAGGCGGTCAACGACCTGCACGGCCACCAGCAGGGCGACTCCGTGCTGAAGGCCATCGGCACGCTGCTGACCACCGGCGTGCGCCCCGGCGACCTGCCGGGCCGCCTGGGCGGCGACGAGTTCGTGCTGTGGCTGGGCCGCACCGACGAGGAGCGCGCCAAGGTGGTGGCCGACCGCCTGCTCGCGGGCATCCGCGAGCTGAGCCACCTGTCCGCCAGCCCGGAGAAGCCGCTGGGCCTGTCCATCGGCATCGCCGTGCACCGGCCCGGCCGCGGCGAGACGGTTCAGGAGTTGACCGACCGCGCCGATGCCGCCATGTACGCCGCCAAGGCGCGCGGCAAGGGCAACTTCGCCATCGCGCCAGAGCACGTCACTGGTTCCGCAGGGGAGACAACTTCGTGACCCGCCGTCCTGGCTCCGCCGATCCCGCCGACCCGGCCTCTCTCGACCCCGGCAATTTCGAGGCGGCCAAGGTGATGGTGCAGAGCGCCGACCCGGACGTGCGCCGCCGCGTCGCCGAATCGCCGCACGTCCGGCCGGAGCTGCTGTACTTCCTCGCCCGCGACGCGGCCTCCGAGGTGCGCCGGGCGATCGCCACCAACGCCGGCACGCCGCGCCAGGCCGACCTGCTGCTGGCCAAGGACGCCGAGGCGGCGGTGCGCGGCGCGTTGGCCTGCAAGATCGCCAGCCTCGTGCCCGACCTCGGCGCCGACCAGCTCTCGCAGATCGAGCGCATGACGGTGGAGTGCCTGGAAACGCTGGCCCGCGACCAGGGCACGGAGATCCGTGTCACGCTGGCCGAGGCGCTGAAG
Source organism: Azospirillum sp. (assembly GCA_035629155.1). Taxonomy (GTDB): domain Bacteria; phylum Pseudomonadota; class Alphaproteobacteria; order Azospirillales; family Azospirillaceae; genus Azospirillum. The sequence continues at coordinate 37,837 of DASPIO010000111.1, forward strand.
GACCTGCCCAACGCCCCGCACGCGGTGATCAACGCGCTGGCCCGCGACGCCGAGCTGCAGGTGTGCGGCCCGGTGCTGCAGCACTCGCCGATCCTCACCGAGGAGGACCTGCTCGACATCATCCTGTCGGGCCCGGTGGCGGGGGCGCTGTCCTGCATCGCCGGCCGCAAGGAGGTGTCGGCCTCCGTCGCCGACGCCATTGCGCGTTCCGACGACGAGGCGGCGGTGACGGCGCTGCTCGGCAACGCGTCGGCGCAGATCCGCGAGGAGACGCTGGACCGCATCATCGACCAGGCCCCGGCGCACGAGCCCTGGCACGGCCCCCTGGTGCGCCGGCCGAAGCTGCCGGCGCGCGCCGCCGCGCGCCTCGCCAGCTTCGTCGCCGACAACCTGCTGAAGGTCCTCCAGGAGCGCACCGACCTCGACCCCGAGGCGGTGCGGCAGGTGGCCGAGTCCGTGCGCACGCGCCTCGCCAAGGGCGGGGCGGAGGCGGCGCGGCCACGCGGGCTCGTCGACTGGGGCGAGGAGGTGGGCGAGGAGAAGCCGGTCGAGCGGCCGGCCGACCGCGCCGCCCGCCTGAACAAGGAAGGCAAGCTCACCGAGAAGGTGCTGGAAGGCTCCCTGGCCGAGGGCGACCGTGCCTTCGTCATGGCCGGACTGGCCGAGCTGGCCGGCGTGCCGCTGGGCACCGTGGACCGCATCATCACCACCCACTCCCCGCGCGCGGTGACGGCGCTGGTGTGGCGGGCCGGGCTGACCATGCGCTTCGCCCGGCAGGTGCAACTGCGCCTCGCCCAGATTCCGCCAAAGTCCGCGCTTAATGCTCGGGAAGGGGTCCTGTACCCGATGACCGACGACGAGATGCGCTGGCAGCTCGAATTCTTCGGCGTCGAGACCAAGTAACCGGGACCCGGCAACGCGAGAGCCGCCGTGCGGGCGGTGGAGCCGTCATGCGCATCCTTTCCCTGCTGCTGTTCCTTCTCGTTCTCGGCAATCCCGCCTTCGCCGCAAACCCGCCCCCGGCCGACCCGGAGGAGCGCAAGGTCGCCGCCGTCTTCGAACAGGCGCGCACGGCGCTCCAGCAGGGGCGGGGGGCGGCGGTCGTGCCGCTCCTGTCGCGCGCCACGCTGGACAAGCTGGAGGCCGTGCGCCGTGCCGCCAAGGCCGGCGACCGCACCTCGCTGGAGCGGCTTGGCACCGGCGAGAAGTTCGCCGCCCTGGGCCTGCGCCGCCACGTGCCCCCGGCCGAGCTGCGGCGCCTGGAGGTGGGCGGCCTCGCCGACCACGCGCTGAGGCAGGGCTGGCTCGGCCCCAACGTGATCCAGCAGAGCACCTTGGGTCCGGTGCGGGTGAAGGGCGACCGCGCCTCGGCGCTGCTGATGGTGGACAACAAGCCGGCGCTGGTGCCGGCCGACTTCGTGCGCGAGGCCGGCGGCTGGCGCATCGACCTGACGAGTGTGTTCAATTTCGGCGGCCAGATGCTGAAGGGCTTCGCCGCCATGTCCGGCAAGAGCGAGGAGGCCTACATCGGCGACCTGCTGGACAAGCTCGGCGCGCAGGCGAAGGCGGCGCGGCGGTAGAGGCGACGCAGAGGGGTGCCGCGACTCATTGTCCTGGGTACACCGTCAGTGCCACCTAGGCGGGTTGCAAGGAATCCAGAACTTGCGTTAGAATCGGCACGCACGCACTAAAATTGGTGCCGCTCCCACACAGGTGCCGCCGATGACCGCACCCGATGGCCTTCCGTTGGACGCGCTGGACCACCGGTCCGACGTGGGGCGGCTTGGTGTCGGCGCGCATCCCGACGTTTTCCCTGCGGCCACGCCCACCGGCGGCCGATCCGGCGTGCACAGTGTCGCCTACACCGTCCCCTGCGGCCCGACGCTGTACGCCGCGATCCTCGATCTGGCGGCGCGGCGTGGCGTCGGCGTGGCGGAGCTGGCGTCATCCGTGCTGCTGCTCACCGACCCGGCCCTGCGCGTCGCCGATCCCGGCGCGGGGGATGCGGCGCTGGAGTTGCGGCTGCAGCCGGGGCTGGACGACCCGGCGATCCGCCGGGCACTCGCCACGGCGCTGGCGCTGGCCGATCCGGCGGGCTGGCGGCTGGTCGCCGAGGCGGAGATGGCGCGGCTGAAAACGGCGGTCGAGACGCTGGACTATCGCAACAAGGCGCTGGCCAACGCGCTGGAGCGCGTGTCCTTCCAGCCGCTCGACGGCGGGCTGACGCAGGTGCGCGACGCGGCGTCGCTGTTCGGTTTCGTCAACGAATGGTGCTTCGACGAGGACCGCGTGGTGCGCCGCTTCCGCGAACTGGCGCCCGTCTACCATCCGGACACCGGCGTGGTCGGCTGCCGCGAGCGGATGGGCCAGTTGATCGAGGCGCGCAACCTGCTGATCCGGCACGTGCGCACCGCCTACTCATCGGGAGAGTGGGTGAAGCGGCGGCGCTGACGGCGAACCGCTACGGCGCCAGACCCACCGTTTCCGCCGTGACCGCGCCGTCGAGGATGGCCCCTTCCAGGTCGGCGCCGGTCAGGTCCGCCCCCGTCAGATCGGCTTCGCTCAGGTTGGCGCCGCGCAGGTCGGCGCCGGTCAGGTTGGCCCCGGCGAAGTTCACTTTGCGCAGGTCGGCGTTGCGCAGGATCGCCATGCTCATGCGCGCGCGCTGCAGGTTGGCGCGCCAGACGTGACCGCTCATGGTCTGGATGTGCACGGGGCCGAGCTGCGCGTCGGTCAGGTTGGCGTTCGACAGCGTGGCGCGCTCGAAGTTGATGCCGCGCAGGTCGGCCTTGGTGAAGTCCACCTTGCGCAGGTCGGACAGCGACAGATCGGCGATGGCCAGCGTGGCCCCGGCCAGCGAGGCGCCGCGCAGCGTGATGCACTGCAGGATCGCCGCCGACAGGTTGATGCCGTCCAGCTTGCGCCCGGACAGGTCCAGCGCCGACAGGTCGGCGCGCTTGCCGTCCTTGCCGCCGCTGTCGATCCAGGCGAGGTGGGCCTGCAGGATGTCGCGCAGCTCGCGCTCGGGGTTGTCCAGCGTCCTGGCCATCACGGCGCTGGCGAGGTTGGGGGAGCGCAACTGGCCGGCGTCCAGGATGGCGCCGATCAGGTTGGCGTTGGTGAAGTTGGTGCGGCCGATGGCGGCGCCGGTCAGCACCGCGCCCGACAGCCGCGCGCCGGACAGGTTCGCCTCCGACAGGTCGGCGTCGGTCAGATCGCAGCCGGTCAGGTTGGTGTTGGTCAGGTTGGCGCGCTGGAACTTGGCGCCGCGCAGCACCGCGTCGGTCAGGTCGGCCTGCATGACGAAGGCGTTCGCCAGCTTGGCGCGCGACATGTCGGCGGCGCGCAGCGTGGCGGCGGTCAGCTCCGCCGTGATGACCGACGAATCGAAGTTGTGCTCGCGCACGTCGCCGCTCTCGGTGTAGTGCAGCAGCGTGCCGTCGCGCAGGTCCACCTCGACCAGCACCGCCTCGCTCAGCACAGCACCACGCAGGCAGGCGCCGCGCAGGTCGGCCCGGCGCAGGTCCGCCTTCTCCAGGTTGGCGAGGCGCAGGTCGGCGGCGTAGAGGTTGGCGTTCTGCAGGTTGGCGCCGGTCAGGCGCGCGCTGAACAGCTTGGCGCCGGACAGGTCGGCGTCCGACAGATCGATGCCGGAGAGGTCGAGATGCGAGAGGTCGCGCATCTTCAGGCTGGCGCGCACGCCGCCCGGCTGGCTCTTCCGGAACGCTTGGTGGCGCAGCAGGATGACGTTGAGCTGACTCTGGGTCAGTTTCGTGCGCGGCGAACTGGACCCGAAGCCCTGCGACGAGGACATTCCCCCGATCCTCTCTCTGTAAGGCATCACAGGTTGTCGCAAAGCGACGAAGAAACAGTTAATCGTTGATAAGAATTGTCACAAATAGACATATATGCGCGCACACGGCGGCTGTCCATTGCCCCTTTCGGCGGCGCGGCATCCGCGGAACGACCGTGTGGGAAAGGCCATGGTTGACTCCCACCCCCCGCCATCCGTATGGTGCGCGCCCCAGCTCTGACGAGCCGAGGGCACCGCGTCTTCACGCGCCCCCGCCAGTCCGCGAGTATCGCGCACTGGCGCGATTGCGTTTGGCGACACGCTGCCATGCGGCCGGCGGAGCCCCGCTGAACCCGAGGGTCCCATGTTCGAAGGCTTGACCGGACGTCTTGGCGACATCTTCGACAAGCTGCGCCGCCGCGGCGCGCTGAGCGAGGAGGACGTCTCCGCGGCGCTGCGCGAAGTGCGCATCGCGCTGCTGGAGGCCGACGTCGCCCTGCCGGTGGTCAAGCAGTTCGTCTCCCAGGTCAAGGAGCGGGCGGTCGGGCAGGAGGTTCTGCGCTCCATCACGCCGGGCCAGCAGGTCATCAAGATCGTCCACGACAACCTCGTGGAGATGCTGGGGGCCGGCGAGGAGATCAACCTCAACGCCGCTCCGCCGGTGCCGGTGCTGATGGTCGGCCTGCAGGGCTCGGGCAAGACCACGTCCACCGCCAAGATCGCGCTGCGCCTCAAGACCAAGGAGCGCAAGAAGGTCCTGATGGCGTCGCTGGACGTGCGCCGCCCGGCCGCGCAGGAGCAGTTGAAGGTCCTGGGCGAGCAGATCGGCGTCGCCACGCTGCCCATCCTCATGGGCCAGGGGCCGGTCTCCATCGCGAAGCGCGCGATGGAGACCGGGCGCCTCGAAGGCTACGACGTGGTGATGCTCGACACCGCCGGCCGCCTCGCCATCGACGAGGAGCTGATGGCCGAGGTGGCGGCCGTGCGCGACGCCACCCGGCCGGTGGAGACGCTGCTGGTCGCCGACGCCATGACCGGCCAGGACGCCGTCACCGTCGCCACCAACTTCAACGACAAGGTCGGCATCACCGGCATCGTGCTGACCCGTGTGGACGGCGACGCGCGCGGCGGTGCGGCTCTGTCGATGCGCCAGATCACCGGCAAGCCGATCAAGCTGCTGGGTGTGGGCGAGAAGATCGACGCGCTGGAGCCGTTCCACCCCGACCGCATCGCCGGCCGCATCCTCGGCATGGGCGACGTGGTGTCGCTGGTCGAGAAGGCGGTCGAGACGATCGACCAGGAAGAAGCCGAGAAGCTTGCCCGCAAGATGGAGCAGGGCAAGGGCTTCGACCTCGACGACATGGCCTCGCAGTTCAAGCAGATCCGCAAGATGGGCGGCATGGGCGGCCTGCTGGGCATGCTGCCAGGTGTCGGCAAGATCAAGGACCAGCTCAAGGACAAGAAGATCGACGACTCGATGCTCAAGCGTCAGGAAGCGATCATCTCGTCGATGACCAAGAAAGAGCGCAAGAACCCCGAAATCATCAAGGCGTCGCGCCGCAAGCGCATCGCCGCCGGCTCCGGCACCACGGTTCAGGAAGTGAACAAGGTGCTGAAGCAGTTCGAGGACATGCGTACGATGATGAAGCAGGTGCAGAAGCTCGGCAAGAAGGGGCTGATGCGCCAGGGACTCGGCGCCCTGATGCCGCGCGGGATGAAGGGGCCGTTCGGATGATCGACCACATCTCTCTCCCCGTCGCCGACATCGACCGCGCGCGGGCCTTCTACGACGCCGTGCTCGCCACCGTCGGCTACAAGCGGATGATGGACTTCGGCCGCACCGCCGGCTATGGCGAGGACCACCCGCACTTCTGGATCGGCGCGCCGGAAGACGGTTCCGTGTGCGCGCCCGCCGGCGTGCACGTGGCCTTCCGCGCGCCGACGCGCGCGGCGGTGGACGCCTTCCACGCCGCGGCGCTGTCCGCCGGCGGCGCCGACAACGGCGCGCCGGGCCTGCGGCCACGCTACCACCCCGATTACTACGCCGGGTTCGTCATCGATCCCGACGGCAACCGGATCGAGGCCGTGTGCCACATCGCCACGGCCCCGTGATCATCAGCAACGTTCTCAACCACTCAGCAGGAAAGTACGTCGACCCATGGCTCTGAAGATCCGTCTCGCCCGCGGCGGCGCCAAGAAGCGCCCGTTCTACTCGATCGTCATCGCCGACGCGCGCAGCCCGCGCGATGGCCGCTTCATCGAGAAGATCGGCACCTACAACCCCATGCTGCCGCGTGAGGACGCCCAGCGCATCGTGCTGAACGCCGAGCGCGCCAAGCACTGGCTGTCGGTGGGCGCGCAGCCGACCGACCGCGTGGTGCTGTTCCTCGCCAACGCCGGCCTGGTCGCCAAGCCGGAAATCCGCGAGACGCCGAAGAAGTCCGCCCCGAAGGCGAAGGCCCAGGAGCGCGCCAAGGCCGCCGCTGCCGCCGCCGCGGCCGCCGGCGAGTAAGGAAGGCCGTAGATTGGGTTGAGCCGCGGGCGAAAGCCCAACGTGTCCGCATTGCGGGGGCGTTGGGTTTTCGCTGCGCTCATCCCAACCCACGCTTCATCCGCGAGACACCATGTCCACCAAGGTCTGTGTCGGTCAGTTCGCCGGGTCGCACGGCGTGCGGGGGCTCGTGAAGCTGAAGAGCTTCACGGACGATCCCAAGGCCGTGGCCGCTTACGGGCCGCTGTCCGACGAATCGGGAGCCCGCACCTTCCGCGTGACGCTCCAGGGAACCGTCAAGGATCTCTGGCTCGCCCGCGTGGACGGCATCGCGACTCGCGAGCAGGCGCAGGCCCTGGCCGGCGTGCGGCTGTTCGTCGACCGCGCGGCGTTGCCGGAGACCGAGGACGAGGACGAGTTCTACCACGCCGACCTGATCGGCCTTCGGGCCGAGCGGGCGGACGGAACGCCCTTCGGCACGGTGCTGGCCCTCTATGACTTCGGGGCCGGCGACATGCTGGAGATCCGGATGCCCGACGGGCGGACGGAGCTGTTGCCCTTCACCAAGGCCGTCGTGCCGGTGGTGGATGTCAAGGGCGGGCGCGTGGTGGTGGAACCGCCGGACGTGGTGGAGGTGAAGCCGGACGGACAGCCGGACGAGCGGGGGGAGGAGCCGTGAACCACGGCGCCGAGGGTCCGCGCGTCTGGACCGTGGCGGTGTTGACCCTGTTTCCCGAGATGTTCCCCGGCCCGCTTGGCCACAGCCTTGCCGGGAAGGCCCTGGAAAATGGGGTCTGGGGACTCGAAACAGTGGACATTCGCGCTTTTGCGCGCGATAAACACCGCTCCGTCGACGACACCCCCTTCGGCGGGGGTGCGGGTATGGTGATGCGGCCCGACGTGCTCGATGCCGCCTTCACCGCGACCTGCGGTCCGCCGGGGAACGAGGGACGCGGCCGGGTGATCTACCTGTCGCCGCGCGGAAGGGTGTTGGACCAGGAACTGGTCAAGGAGCTGGCCGCGGCCCCCCGGGTCACGCTGCTCTGCGGCCGGTACGAGGGAGTCGACGAACGGGTGCTGGAAGCGCACGAGGTCGAGGAGGTCAGCCTCGGCGATTTCGTGCTGTCCGGCGGCGAGCCGGCTGCGCTTGCCCTGATCGACGCCGTGGTGCGCTTGCTGCCGGGCGTGATGGGCAACGTGGAGACGGCCGGGGAAGAGAGTTTCGAGCGGGGATTGCTGGAGTATCCCCACTACACGCGGCCCGCGGTGTGGACCGACGGGCGGGGTGTGGAGCGCACGGTGCCC
>DASPIO010000112.1:0-10952 GCA_035629155.1 Azospirillum sp.
GGGGGCGGCGTCGTCCAGCCAGCGCGAGTGGCGGACGATGTCGACGCCGTGGTCGACGTGCGTCTTCATCACCGCGAACTCCTCCTCCGTCAGCTTGCCGGGCTTGAGCAGGATGGCGTCGCCGATGGCGATCTTGCCGACATCGTGCAGGAACGCTCCCTTGATCAGCGCGCGGATGGCGACGCGGTCCAGCCCCAGTTCCTCGGCCAGCCGCACGGCGTAGAGCGTGACGCGGAAATTGTGCTGGCTGGTATCGCTGTCGCGCTTGGCGATGGCGCCGCCCAGCACCTCCAGGATCTCGACGTTGGCGCGCAGCAGGCGTTCGGACAGGCTGACCAGGTGGCGGTTGAGACCGACGACGATGGGCAGCAGGAACAGCGTCGTCCCGGCGACGACGGCGACGACAATCGCCACGGAACCGAACACGTTCTCGCGGATGTGGTCCAGGCGTTCGGGCGCCACCGCGAAGATGCCTTCGAAGAAGCCGCCGGACCGCAGGTCGGTCAACACGCGCAGGTACAGCCGGCCGTCGAGCGTCACCTTGTCGTAGTGCGCGCGCCCGTCCGTCGGGAACGGGTGGGTGGAGCGGTCGAACGCGGCCTCCACCGCCGCCACGTCGCCGCGTGACGCCTCGGCCAGCGCCTTGCGGCCGCCGTCGTAGATCTCGGCGAAGACGAAGTGGCCGTCGAATCCATGCTCGCGCGCCGCCAGGAACGCCTTCAGCCGGTCGCCAAGGGGCACCTCGCCGCCATCGAGTGCCGCGAAGGCGCCGGCCTCCCGCCACGCCAGAGCGACCACCGTCTCGTCGATCTGTTCCACCTCATAGAGGTAGACCGCCCCGCCCAGCACGAGCGCGATGACCAGCGCGGCGGCGGACAGGCGGCGCGCCAACAGACGGTAGAAACTATGCTGCATCGGCGGTTGTCCTTTCGGCCGGGGCGGTCGGGTGCGACAGGGACAAGCGGAAGACGGAGCCGCCGCCCGGACGGTCTACCACATCCACGGCGCCGCCATGCACCCCGGCCGTCTCGGCGACGATGGCCAGCCCCAACCCGGCGCTGCCGCGCCGCTCCTGGCCCTGGACGAAGGGTTCGAACAGGTGCGGGCGCAACGCCGCCGGCACACCGGGGCCACGGTCGCGCACCTCCAGGCCCGGCGGATCGGCGGTGACCGCCACCTCGACGGCGCCCCCGACGGGCGTATGGCGGAGCGCGTTGTCGATCAGGTTGCGCAGCGCGTCCTCCAGCACGAAGGCGTTGCCGCGCACCGGCACGGCGTGCGGCGGGCCGTCCAGTTCGATGGCCAGTTCGATGGACTTGCCGTCGGCCAACGCCAGCGGGAACAGCGCGGCGACGGTGTCGCGCGCGACCGCCACGAGGTCGACGCCATCCTCCAGCTCGACCAGCCGCGCCTCCAGCCGGGCGACGGTCAGGAGCTGGTCCACCAGGCGGCTCATGCGGTCGGCGTCGCGCGCCAGCGCCACCGCGTCCCGCGAAGGCGGCAGGCTGTCCAGACGGGCGCGCAGCACGGCCAGCGGCGTGCGCAGCTCGTGCGCGGCGTTCGTCGTGAAGCGCTTCTGCTGATCGAGGCTGCGCTCCACCTGCCGGCGCGCGGCTTCGGCGTCGTCCCGCAAGCTGCGCATCTGTCGAAGTGCCGCAAGCCGGTTTTGCAGCGATCGGTAGACGAGAAGGACGGCCACCACCGTCGCCAGCACGACGGCCGCGGCGAAGGTGGCGTAAGCCAGCAAAAAGACCATCCCAACCGACGCCATGTATTCGGTGACGTCGAGATACAGTTCGAAGACACCGACGACGCGCTGACCGGCGCGCACCGGCACATAGGTTTCCGCGACGTATTGCCGTTCGGTGTCTTCGGCTTCGGCGAAGCCGACGGTCGTCTCGCCACGCTCGAAAGCGGCGCCGATGGCCGGCTTGTCCCGATGGGGCTTGCCGGTCTTCGTCCCCTCGCTGTCGAAGGCCACTGTGCGGTCAGGGCTGATGGCGACCATGCGATCGATGTGCACCACCCTCTGGGCGAAACGGAAGACGGCTTCCTTTTCCCCGTCCACGATGCCAACGTAACGGCCGCCGGGGTCGAACACCCCCAGCGCTTCGGCCAAGGCGCGGGTGAATTCCTGGGCGATATCAAGCGCGTGCGCCTTGGTCACGCGCTCGGCCAACTCCCTGGAGGCGAAAAAGCCGCCGGCCAGGGCGAGGACGGTGACCGCCACGATGGCCCCGATCAGGCTGAAGTCCCGGCGCACCGCCGCGCGCTCGTCGGCGACGCGGACGAGAGAGGGAAGCACGGCGGCCGACGTCATGGCGTGCCCGTCCCGGCGTCCTCGGCCTTGGCGAGGTAGCCGACGCCGCGCACCGTGTGGATGGTCAGCCGCGCTCCGGCCTCGGCCAGACGCTTGCGCAGGCGCGAGACGTGCGCCTCCAGCGCGTTCGACTCGACCTCCTCGTCGAAGGCGTAGACGGCGCCCTCCAGCGCCTCGCGGGCGACCACCCGGCCGGCGCGGCGCAGCAGCGCCTCCAGCACCGCCAACTCGCGGCGCGGCACCACGACCGTGCCGCCGTCCACCGTCACGTCGCGCGACACCGTGTCGAAGGCGAGGTTGGCAAGCTCCAGCCGGGTGCCCAGCACGCCGCCCGGCCGCCGCAGGATGGCGCCGATGCGGGCGACCAGCTCCTCCAGCGCGAAGGGCTTGGCCATGTAGTCGTCGGCCCCGGCGTTCAGCCCGCGCACGCGGGCCGCCACGGCGTCGCGGGCGGTCAGCACGATGACCGGCGTGCCGTCGCGCCGGGCGCGCAGGTCGCGCAGCACGCCCAGCCCATCCTCGTCCGGCAGACCGAGGTCGAGCAGCACCACGTCGTAGCGCGTGGTGGCGAGCGCCGCCCGCGCCTCGTCGGCGGTCGCCGCGGCGTCCACCGCGTACCCCTCCCGCCGCAGGTTGGCCTGCACCAGGGCGGACAGCTCCGTTTCGTCTTCCACGATCAGCATGCGCATGATCTTCTTTCCCATTGCAACCACGGGCCGGTCAACGGGCCGGTCGCGTCAGGCCGACCGAACGTTCGTCAGGAACCGCGACAGGGCATCGCGGAGGTTCGCCGCCTCGCCGTCCAGCGCCGTCGCCATGGCCAGCACCTGGGAAGCGGACTCGCCGGCATTGGCGGCGGAACGGTTCACCAGCGCGAAATCCTCGCCGACCCGCGCGACACGACCGTCGGCGGCCCCCAGATGCTTGCGGATGACGCCCGAGGTCTCCCGCTGCTCGCGGGCGGCGGCGGCGATGCCACGCACGATGCCGTCGATCTCGTGGATCGTGGCGCCGATCCGTTCGATCTCGCCGACGGTTCCCGCGGTCGCCGCCTGGATGGCGCCGATCTGGGCGGAAATGTCGTCCGTCGCCTTGGCCGTCTGGTTGGCGAGCGCCTTGACCTCCTGGGCCACCACGGCGAAGCCCCGGCCCGCTTCGCCGGCCCGTGCCGCCTCGATGGTGGCGTTCAGCGCCAGCAGGTTGGTCTGCCCGGCAATGCCCGAGATCAGGGCGACCACCTCGCCGATGCGGCCTGCCGCGTCGGCCAAGCCGTCGATGGTGCGGCCGGTGCGCTCCGACTGCTCCACCGCCTCGGCGGCGATCCGCAAGGAATGCTGGATGCGCTCGCCGATCTCGTCCATGCAGCGGACCAGACCGTCGGCGACGCCGGTCACGGCGGTAATCTCGGCGCCGGTCTGATCGACCGCCTCGATGGCGGCGCCGCCGCGCCGGGTGGTGTCGTCGGCCATGCGTGACACATCACCGGCGGCCTGCTGCAAGCGCGCGGCCGTGCTCGACACGGACGCCACGATGCCCTGCACGCTGTCCTCCAGACTGTTCGCGAAGGATGCGATCTGCTGGCGACGCTCGGCTTCCGCTTCGGCGTGGGCGGCGTCCTCGGCGACCCGCCGGGCCGCGCCATCGCGCTCGCGCTCGGCCACGGCTTGCGCCGCCAGCGCCTGCGACTGCCGGATCGTCCGGTCGGCCCGCCAGACCACCAGCGCCAGCACGGCGAAGGCCAGGAGGCCGAAGCCGGCGATCACCGCCAGCAGCGTCTCAAACAGTCGGCGGCTGTGGTGGAGAATGCCGGAGATGTCGCTGTAGACCTCCAGGACGCCGACGACGCGTCCCCCGCTCGTCAGCGGCGCATAGGTGCCGATGGCGTCGGCCCGGACCTCGCGGCCGGTCATGTCGACCAGGGCCTTGCCGAAGGCCAGTTCGGTCGCCGCCGTGCCGCCCCTCGCCGCCGCGAAGGGCGGGAACGCGGTGTCCTTGCGCTCCCCGACGTTGCGTTCGTCGGTGGAATAGAGGGTCATCCCCTCGGTCGTGAACAGCTTCGCCTTGAGGATGGGCAGCCCGATGGCCAGTTCACGCAGGCGGCTGCGGACGGTTCCGATCTGTGGGGTCGCCAGCAGCGCGTCGCGATCCAGGCCACCCAGGGTCGGCGCGTATTCGGCGAAGGCGGCGCCCAGCGTGCCGGCGACGGTCTGGGCGGTGAGCAGGTTGAGGCGCTCCCCCTCGGCCAGGGCGAACCGCTCGGCGGCGCGGTCGAAGACCATCCAGAGCGCCAGTCCTCCGGCCACTGCAATCGTCGCCGTGGTCAGCACGAACGTCCGCACCAGGGGAATCGGGCGGGTCGCCGTCATCGCCGTTTCCTTCCCGTCACCATCGCCCACACGAGGTTCTCGCGGTGGCGCACACCCTCGATCACGGCCGCGGCGGCGTGCACCGCGACCAGGGCGATCAGCCCGTCGGCCAGCGTTTCGTGCAGGTCCTCCAGCCATTCCGCGCCCCAGAAGGCGTCGAGCGTCGTCATCCAGCCGGTGACGCCGAGGCCGGCCAGGGTAGCGAGCAGCGCCAGGATCATGACCGCCCCGGCCGGGTTGTGGCCGAGGAAGCGCGGCTCCCGCCCGCGCGCCAGGGCCGTCAGGTAGCGCCGCAACGCCGCCGGGCCGGGCACGAAGTCGGCGAAGCGGGCGTGCCGCGAGCCGACAAGGCCCCACACGACGCGCGCGGCGACCAGCGCCGCCACCGTGTAGCCCACGACGTTGTGCGGCGTGCGTCCGCCGCCCAGCACGAACAGGTCCGCCGTACAGCCGGCGACCACGGTCCAGTGGAAGACCCGCACGAAGGGATCCCACACCCGGACCGTGGCCGGCTCCGCTGGGGAGCCGGCCGGCGCGGCGCTGTCGATGGCCGCGGTCCGCATCACTTGGCCTCGACGATGGCGCCGGTGACCGGGTGGAAGTAGACCTCCGCCCGCTTGCCGTCCTTGTCGAAACCGTAGATCTCGTAGCAGTTGCCCTGCGTCACCTTGAAGACGCGGATGTCCTTGTAGCCCATATCGGCGATCTTCTGCTTCATGGCGCCTTCGCCGAGCCAGGTGTCCTTCGGCGCGTCGGTGCAGGTCGGGCCGGCCAGGGCCGGGGCGGCGGTGAGGAGGGCGGCGGCCAGCGCCAGCGGGACGAGGGCGGTCTTGATGGTCATGGTGCTTTCCATTTTTCAGCGGGGAGATCAGAGGGTGACGAACCAGCCGGTGCTCACGTCGGCGGCATGGACGCCGGTGAGCGTCACCGTGGTGCCGTCGTCGAAGGTCAGCACGGCGTCGCCGGCCGCGCTGGTGCCGACGGCGTAGGTGGCGCCGGGGGCCAGCACGAGGCGGTCGCCCTGCGCGGCGTCGAAATCGGTGATGGTGTCGTGACCGAAGCACTGGAAGCGGTCGGCGCCGAGCCCGCCGGTCAGCGTGTCGTCGCTCAGGTTGCCGGCCAACCGGTCGTCGCCGTCGCCGCCGTCCAGGACGTCGTCGCCCTGGCCGCCGAACAGAGTGTCGCTCCCTTGCCCACCGTGGAGCTGGTCGCTGCCCAGGTTGCCGAAGACGAGATCGTCGCCCAGGTCGCCGTACAGCCGGTCGGTATCCTGACCGCCGAAGAGGGAATCGTCCCCGTCGTCGCCGTGTACGAGGTCGGTGCCCTGGTTGCCGTACAGGTCGTCGCCGCCGGCACCGCCGCTGATGTCGTCGTCGCTGCCGCCGCCCTCGTAATGATCGCCGCCGGAACCGCCGATCAGCGTGTCGTCGGCATCGGCACCCGTGAAGTGGTCGTCGTCGTGGCCGTCATGGTGATCGTGGCGATCCCCGCGGCGGGTGTTGTGGGAACCCTCGTCCTCGTGGTCGCCGTTCGTGAGATCGCTGTTGGTGTGATCGTGGTCGTCGTTCTCGTGCCGGCTCATGGCCGCCTCCATCGCTTGGGATGGGGCGACCGTAGAGCCCGTGCCTGACGCCAACCTTACGGGAGACGCGCCTTCGTCACCGTTTGCGCACCAGGGAGCAGGCCTTGTCCGGCGTCAGCGTCGGGGCGACCGCAATCTTCACCGCCACGCCCACCACGGCGTCCGCCGTGTGGGTCATGGCGGCCGCCCGGGCCTCGGCCACGGCGGCGCCGGCCGTATCAGGCCCTTGCGGAGCGATAGTGCAGCACGCCGTCGGCGCCGCGCTCCGGCCGCAGCGTGCCCTTGCACACCAGATGGTTGATGTGGGCCAGCGCCTCGCCGACGGCGAAGCTGAGCTGGTGCGGGTCGAGCGCGCGGTGGAAGAGAAGGGGGAGCAGATCCTTGCAGGTCCTCGCCTCCGCCGCGCAGGCGTCGAGGATGAGGTCGCAGCGGTGGGCGTGGTGCTCCTCCAGTTGCGTCAGGCGCGCGTGCAGGCCGCGGAAAGGCAGCCGGTGCGACGGCAGGACCAGCACGTCGGCGGGCACCTCGGCGCGCAGTTCGGCCAGCGAGCGCAGGAACAGCGACAGCGGGTCGGCGTTCGGCTGCATGGTGAAGACGCTGACGTTCGGCGTGATGTGTGCCAGCACCTGATCGGCGGACAGGAACAGACGATCGCGCTCACAATAGAGCATCGCCTGCTCCGGCGAGTGGCCGCCGCCGGTCAGCACCCGCCAGTCGCGCCCGCCCATGCGCAGGGTGTCGCCGGCCATCAGCCGCTCGAAGCTGGGCGGCAGGCCGGTGGTGCGGCTGAGGTAGCCGAGGCCGCGGCCCATCACCTGCTCGACCGCGACGTCGTCCAGGCCGCACTGCCGGTAGAAGGCGGCGTAGGCGGTGTGCGCGGCGGCGTCGCGCGGCTGCTGCTGGAGCTTGCTGAACAGGTACTCGGCCTGCGCCATGTGCAGCGGCATGCCGAACCGCTCGTGCAGCCAGCCGGCGAGGCCGACGTGGTCGGGGTGGTAGTGGCTGACCACCACGCGCACGATCGGCCGCCCGCCCAGCCGGTTGGCGAGCACCTCCTCCCACAGCGCCCGGCTGGTGTCGTCGCCGATGCCGGTGTCGAACAGCGTCCAGCCGTCCGCCTCCTCGAACAGGTAGAGGTTGATGTGGTCGAGCGCGTAGGGGAGCGGCAGCCGCAGCCAAAGCACGCCGGGCGCCACCTCGACCGGTTCGCCGAAGGCCGGGGGCTCGGGCACAAGATAGCGGATCGGGCTGCTGCTCATCGTCACCGTCGGGGTCTCCAATGCGAGGCGGTGCGGACTGTTCGCCTGTCCCGCTAATGTGTGCCATATAATGCATGCTGCGGTGCAGTCAGAAAAGAGCGCACCTGCGTTGCGCACCCCAGGCCGGTACCCGCAGGCCAGAGCCAGCGCCCCTGCATTATAGTGCGACTGAGCCCATTTTGCTGCTTGTTGCGCCTGGGTGCCTGCACTATAGTGCATATCAGCCAAGCAAAAAATCCAGCCGAACCAACGCAGGCGGAACAAGGAGGAGCGCCCCAATGATGATCAGCCGACGTACCCTGTTGCAGGCCGGCACCGCTGCCGGTGCCATGGCCGGCGTCACCGCCGCCGCCGGACTGCCCGGCCGAATCGCCTTCGGCAACACCGCCAGGATCCGTATCGGCGCGATGATGCCGTTCACCGGCACCTACGCCGCGCTGGGCGAGGCGGGCGTCAACGGCCTGAAGCTGGCGCTGGAGATGCATGGCAACAAGCTGGGCGGGCGCGAGGTGGAGATCGTCAGCCTGGACGACGAGGCCGAGCCGTCGCGCGCGCCCGCCAACGCCACGAAGCTGATCAAGAGCGACAACGTCGATGTGCTGTTCGGCACGGTGCACTCCGGCGTCGCCATGGGCATGGTCAAGGTGGCGCGCGAGACCGGCACGCTGCTGGTCATCCCCAACGCGGGCGCCGGTCCGGCGACGGGGGCGATGTGCGCGCCCAACATCTTCCGCACCTCCTTCACCAACTGGCAGCCGGCCTTCCCCATGGGCAAGGTCGCCTACGACAAGGGCTACCGGAAGGTCGTCTCGATCACCTGGAAGTACGGGGCGGGCGAGGAAGCCATCGCCGGCTTCAAGGAGGGGTTCGAGGCGCTGGGCGGCAAGGTGATCAAGGAGATCACGGTGCCGTTCCCCAACGTCGAATTCCAGGCCAACCTGGCCGAGATCGCGGCGCTGAAGCCAGACGCCGTCTTCACCTTCTTCGCCGGCGGCGGGGCGGTGAAGTTCGTCAAGGACTACGCGGCGGCCGGGCTGAAGGACCAGGTGCCGCTGCTCGGCTCCGGCTTCCTCACCGAAGGCACGCTGGAGGCGCAGGGCGCGGCGGCCGAGGGGCTGCTGACCACGCTGCACTACGCCGACACGCTGGACATTCCCGCCAACAAGAACTTCCGCGAAGCCTACAAAAAGGCGTTCGGGAAGGAGGCGGACATCTACGGCGTGCAGGGCTACGACGCCGGGCTGATGCTGATCGCCGGCTTCGACGCCGTGAAGGGCGACACCGGCGCCAAGGCGGCGCTGTATGCCGCGATGGAGAAGGCGACCATCGCCTCGCCGCGCGGTGCGATGACCTTCTCCCCCTCGCACAACCCGGTGCAGGACATCTACCTGCGGCAGGTGCGCGGCGGGCAGAACGTGGTCATCGGCGTGGCGGCGTCCAAGCTGGCCGATCCGGCGCGCGGCTGCAAGATGCCGGCCTGACCGGCGTTGGGTTTTCGCCTGCGGTTCAACCCAACCTACAACGCACCCGTAGGTTGGGTTGAGCGCAGCGAAAACCCAACGTCCGGCACTCCCCGAACCACAGCGGAGGCGGAGCGGTGGACGCCAGCTTTCTGCTCGTCCAGATGTTCAATGGCATCCAGTACGGGCTTCTGCTTTTCCTGATCGCCAGCGGGTTGACGCTGATCTTCGGCATCATGGGCATCATCAACCTCGCCCACGGCGCCTTCTACATGATGGGCGCCTACGTCGCCTACTGGGCGGCGGCGTGGTCGGGCAGCCTGCTGGTCGCCGTGCCGGTCGCCATCGTCGCGGTGGCGGTGTTGGGCTACCTGATCGAGCGGCTGCTGCTCGTGCATCTCTACGAGCGCAATCACCTGGACCAGGTGCTGCTGACCTACGGGCTGATCCTGGTGCTGAACGAGCTGCAGCGCATCGCCTGGGGCAACGACGTGCACGGCGTGGCGATCCCGGCGGCGGTCGACGCCTCCATCCCGCTGACCGACACGCTGTCGTTCCCGGCCTACCGCATCCTTCTGGCGGTGCTGTGCGCGGCGCTGGCGGGGGCGCTGTTCCTCGTGATCCAGAAGACGTGCTTCGGCATGTGGATCCGCGCGGGTGCGAGCAACCGCGAGATGGTCGCCGCGCTGGGCATCGACATCAAGATGCTGTTCGCCGTCGTCTTCGCCGCCGGGGCGGCCATGTCCGGCTTCGCCGGGGCCATCGTGGCGCCCTTGTCCTCCGTCTATCCGGGGATGGGGGATCAGGTGATCGTCATCAGCTTCGTCGTGGTGGTGATCGGCGGCATCGGCTCGGTCAAGGGCGCGCTGCTGGGGGCGCTGCTCATCGGGCTGGCCGACACCTTCGGCCGGGTGCTGCTGCCGGACTTCGCCAGCCTGCTGGTCTATGCGGTCATGGCCGGGGTGCTGCTGTGGCGCCCGCAAGGGCTGTTCGCGCGTGCGTGACCGCGAGAAGGGAGTTTCCATGCGTTCACCACCTCGCCCTTCGCTGCGCGTGGTCGGCCTGCTGCTGTTGCTGGTGGCGCTGGCCGGCTTCCCGCTGGCCGAGGGGCTGATGCCGGGCAACCGGCACGAGTTCATCCTCCAGCAGCTCACCACCATCATGATCGCCGGCCTCCTGGCCATGAGCCTGGACCTGCTGGTCGGC
Organism: Azospirillum sp.; assembly: GCA_035629155.1. Classification (GTDB taxonomy): domain Bacteria; phylum Pseudomonadota; class Alphaproteobacteria; order Azospirillales; family Azospirillaceae; genus Azospirillum. The sequence continues at coordinate 10,194 of DASPIO010000112.1, forward strand.
ATCGTCGGGCTGGTCAGCCTGGGGCACGCCGCCTTCTATGGCCTCGGCGCCTACCTGCTGGTGCTGCTGACGCCGGAATACGAGGCGCCGTCGCTGCTCACGTCGGTGCCGCTGGCGGTGGCCGGCACCGGCGTGGTGGCGCTGGCCGTCGGTGCCCTGGTGCTGCGCACGGGGGGCATCTACTTCATCATGGTGACGCTGGCGGTCGGCCAAATGCTCTTCTACTTCTTCAACGATTCCAAGGTGGCCGGCGGGTCCGACGGCGTCTACCTGTTCGTCCGCCCGGCGTTGGAGGTGGGCGGCGCCACGCTCGTCGATTTCGAGAGCAAGGTGCAGTTCTACTACGCGGCCCTCCTGGCGCTGGTCGCGTCCTACGCCTTCCTGCGCGTGCTGCTGGCGGCCCCCTTCGGCAAGGTGATCCGCGGCATCGGCGTCAACGAGGGGCGCACGCGCAGCCTGGGCTACGACGTTTACGCCTACAAGCTGGTGGCCTTCGTCGTCGCCGGCATGCTGGCCGGGCTGGCCGGCGTGCTGGGCGCCTCGCAGTACGGTTTCGTGAACCCGGCGATGCTGGGCTGGCACGCGTCGGGCACGGTGCTGGTCACCGTCATCCTGGGTGGCATGGGCACGCTGATCGGCCCGGTCTTCGGCGCCTTCGCGGTGGAGGTGCTGCGCCACGGGCTGGAGCACGTGACCAGCCACTGGCTGCTGCCCTTCGGCGTGCTGATCATCCTGATGGTGCTGGCGATGCCGCGCGGG
>DASPIO010000113.1:0-5456 GCA_035629155.1 Azospirillum sp.
CTGGTACATCCCGGCGGCTTAAGGAATCGCGCACCCCGATGCAGACCCGAAGCCGCCCCAGCCAAGGCGGCTTTTGTGTTTTCCGGGCATCGATCGGAACCCCCATACCCCGCCAGGGCTGAGACGGCCTCCGACAAACCAAGGAGGTTGTTCCATGCTGGATTTCGATTTCGACGTCGTCACCGGCCCGTCGCTGGCGAGTTGCCCGGTCAACAAGGCCGTCACCGAAGCGGACGAGGACGCCACCACGCCCGAAAAGGCCGCCGCCGAACCGGTCAGCGCCCCGGCGCAATGCGCCGGTAGCTGAGCGCCTCGGCCACATGCACGCGGCGCACGCCGTCCGACCCGGCGAGGTCGGCCAGCGTGCGCGCCACGCGCATCACGCGGTGATAGCCGCGCGCCGACAGCTTGAGGCGCTCCGCCGCTTCGGTCAGCAGGGCGCGGCCGGGCGCATCGGGGGCGGCGACGTGCTCCAGCAGTTCGCCGTCGGCGTCGGCGTTGCAACGCACCGGCGGGCGCCCCTCGTCGGATTTGGCGCCCGGCTTCGCCAGGGGGGCGTAGCGTTCCGCCTGGACGGCGCGCGCCACCGCCACGCGGGCGGCGACGTCCGCGCTGCCCTCGGCGGCCGGCGGCAGGCTGAGGTCGGCGGGGCTGACGGCCGGCACGTCGATGTGCAGGTCGATGCGGTCGAACAGCGGACCGGAGATCTTCGACTGATAGTCGGCCGCGCACTTCGGCGCGCGGGCGCAGGCCAGCGAGGGGTCGTCCAGGTGCCCGCACCGGCACGGGTTCATGGCGGCGACCAGTTGGACGCGCGCGGGGTAGGTGACGTGCGCGTTGACGCGCGACACCACCGCCCGCCCGGTCTCCAGCGGCTGGCGCAGCGCCTCCAGCGTCGGCCGGGCGAACTCGGGGAGTTCGTCGAGGAAAAGGACTCCCATGTGCGCGAGCGAGATCTCGCCCGGCTTGGCGCGTGATCCTCCGCCGACCAGCGCCGGCAGGCTGGCACTCTGATGCGGCGAGCGGAACGGCCGGTTGCGCAGCAGCCGCCCGTCCTCCAGCAGGCCGGCGACGCTGTGGATCATCGAGACCTCCAGCGCCTCGGCCGGGTCGAGCGGCGGTAGCAGGCCCGGCAGCCGCGCCGCCAGCATCGATTTGCCCGATCCCGGCGGCCCGATCATCAGCAGGTTGTGCGAGCCCGCCGCGGCGACCTCCAGCGCCCGCTTGGCCGTCTCGTTGCCCTTCACGTCCCGCAGGTCCGGCGGCGTGCCGGGATCCTCCTGCAGGCGCGGCTTGGGCGGCGAGAGCACCTGTGTGCCCTTGAAGTGGTTGACGAGGGCGAGCAGGTTGCCCGGCGCCAGCACGTCCAGTTCCGTCCCGGCCCAGGCCGCCTCGCCGCCGCAGGCTTCCGGCACGATCAGCCCGCGGTCGTTGGCCAGCGCGTTGATGGCCGCCGGCAGCACGCCGGCCACCGGCGTCAGCGCCCCGTCCAGCGCCAGTTCGCCCAGCGCGCAGTAGCGCCGCATCTCCAGGTCCGGCAGCACGCCCATGACGGTGAGCAGCCCCAGCGCGATCGGCAGGTCGAAGTGCGATCCCTCTTTCAGCACGTCGGCCGGTGCGAGATTGACGACGATCCGCTTGGCCGGCAGCGACAGCCCCAGCGCGTGCAGCGCCGAGCGCACCCGCTCCCGGCTCTCGCCCACCGCCTTGTCCGGCAGGCCGACGATGGTGAAGGCGACGATGCCGCTGGACATCTGCACCTGGACGTCGATGTCCATGACGTCGATGCCCTGGAAGGCCACCGTGTTGATCCGCGCAACCACGCCGCAATACCCCTTCGCCAGATGCACGCGATTGTATGGGCGACCGCGCCGTTTTGCCAGTACGGCGCGCCCGCACGCCCTGGGGCCGGCTTCCGATTGGGCGCGGCGCGCGGATGCCCTATTCTCTCTCCCCAACGAACCGAACGAGGGGACAGAGACCCGTGCTTCTCCACCTGTGCACCTGGGCCGAGGTCGAGGCCTACCTGAAGACGTCGAAGGGCATCGTCATGCCCATCGGCTCCACCGAGCAGCACGGGCCGAACGGCCTGATCGGCACCGACGCCATCTGCGCCGAGGTCATCGGCCGCGAGGTGGGCGAGGCGGCCGGCGCCATGGTCGGCCCCACCATCTCCGTCGGCATGGCCGTGCACCACATGGAGTTCCCCGGCTCCATGACGCTCAGGCCCTCCACGCTGCTGGCGGTGATCCGCGACTACGTCACCTCGCTGGCCGAGCATGGGTTCGAGCGCTTCTTCTTCATCAACGGCCACGGCGGCAACGTGCCCACCATCCGCGCCGCCTTCTACGAGGTGTACGCCGAGCTGCGGGCGCTGAAGGGCTCGAACGCGCCGGACGTGCGCTGCGCGCTGGTCAACTGGTGGGAAGCGCCGGCCGTGGGCGCCCTGTCGCGCGAGCTGTTCCCTGGCGTCGAGGGCTCGCACGCCACGCCGTCGGAGGTCTCGGTCACGCAGTTCGCCTATCCCGAGGCGATCAAGAGCGCGCCGATGACCCCGCAGGTGGCCCCCAGCGGCGGCTTCCACGACGCGCGCGACTTCCGCCGCCGCTACCCGGACGGCCGAATCGGTTCCGACCCCTCTCTGGCCCGGCCGGAACACGGCAGGCGCTTCGTCGAGGCGGCGGTCGCCGGGATATCCGACCAGTACCGGAAGTTTGTCGACGAGGGCTAATCGGCCGCATGCGGCTTCGGCGCCGGCTGGGGCAGCGGTGCCGGCCGCAGCACCCGCTCCAGTCCATACATCAGCGGCGGCACGGCGAGGCCCAGCGCGATCGCCACCCAGGCCATGGCCGCCACGTTGTCCAGGCGGCCGTCGGGCAGCGTCTCCAGGATCTGCGCCGACAGGAAGGAGCCGGCGGCCGCCGCGACGTGCGTCACCGCCGACACCAGCGCCATGAAGCCGGCGCGTTCCTGCGGGTGCGGCACTCTGGAATAGACGGCGCTGTTCGCCACCATGCGTGCCCCGTTGCTCAGCATGAACAGCGGGAAGATCACCAGGATCGGCATCCACGCCCGATAGTCGAGGAAGCCCGCCCACAGCACCCCCGTCATCAACAGCGTGTTGACCAGCGTCACCGGCGCCGAACCGTAGCGGTCCACCGTGCGCCCCGCCGCCCGCATGCCGAAGAACGTCAACGCCCCGCCAACCATGTACAGCAGCCCCAGCCCGTCGCGCGGGTAGCCCAGGTTGTGCTGCACGTAGGCGGAGATGTTGGGGATCACCACGAACGCCTGCATCTGCAACAGCCCCGCGGTGGCGTAGGCGAGCCACACCGCGCGCCGCGACAGCAGGCTGCCGAGCCGCGCCAGCACCGCCGGGCCGGGCCCTTCCGTCAGGTGCCCGCGCTGCGGCGGCAGCACCGCCATCGCCGCCGCGACGACCACGGCCGCCAGGCCGGCCACCGCGAAGAACGGCAGCCGCCAGCCGCCCAGGCGCGCCAGTTCCAGCCCGACCGGCAGGCCGAGCACGGCGGCCAGCGAGAACGTCCCCATGACGACGCCCATGGCCCGTCCACGCCGTTCCGGCGCCACGCAGTCGGCCACCAGCGCGATGCCCAGCGCCACCGCCGGCCCGCCGAACAGCCCGGCCAGCACGCGCGTTGCCAGCAGCGTCGGCAGATCGACCGCGAGGCCGCCCAGCGCCGTCGCCACCACCAGCCCGGCCAGCGTCACCGCCAGCGCCGTGCGCCGGTCGAAGCGGTCGAGGAACGCCGAGCCCGCCAGCCCGGCGACCGCCGCGGCCAGCGTGTAGCTGCCGCCGACGTAGCCGATGTGCGACGGCGCGAAGCCCAGCGCCGCCGCGAAGTCCGGCCCCAGCGGCATCACCATCATGAAGTCGAGGACGTTGATGAACTGCACGGCGGCGATCACCAGCACGATGCGGCGTTCATCGGACGTCGTCTTTGCGGCGGCGGGGGACACGGGGACGCTCCGGGTTGGTGGAACAGATTTCCGCAGGCACTGTAACGGAGGCTGCCGCACCCGCGAAGCAACGCAACCATGCCCGCCCGGCACGGCGGCCCCGCGATGGGCTGCATTTGATTCAGCTCATTTAGCAAAGCCGAATATCGGCCTATCCTGCGCCTGCCCAACCATCCGGCCGCGCATCGCCCATGGATCTGACGCCGATTCTCGACCGCTTCGGAGAGAACGCGACCACCGCCGCCGGCGGGCTGGTGATCGGCCTGCTGTTCGGCATCTTCGCGCAGCGCAGCCGCTTCTGCCTGCGCTCGGCCGTCATCGAGTTCGCGCACGGCTCGCTGGGGCCCAAGGTCGCGGTGTGGCTGCTGGCCTTCTCCTCGGCCGTGGCCGGCACGCAGGGGCTGATCGCCGCCGGGCTGCTGGACGTGTCGGAGGCGCGGCTGCTCGCCACGCGGGGCAGCCTGTCGGGGGCGCTGCTGGGCGGCACGCTGTTCGGCGTCGGCATGATCCTGTCGCGCGGCTGCGCCAGCCGGCTGCTGGTGCTCTCGGCCAACGGCAACCTGCGGGCACTCCTCAACGGCCTCGTCTTCGCGGTGACGGCGCAGGCCTCGCTGCGCGGGCTGCTGGCCCCGGCGCGCGACGCGCTGGCCGGGCTGTGGACGGTGTCGGACGCCAAGGTGCTGAACCTGCTGACGTTCACCGGCCTGGGATCGGGCGGCGGGCTGGCGCTGGGGCTGCTGTTCCTGGCGGTGGCGGTGGGACTGGGCGTGCGCAACCGGGTGCCGGGCTGGGGCTGGGCCGGCGCCATGGGGGTGGGGGCCACGGTGGCCGCGGGCTGGTGGTGCACCTTCGCCGTCGCGTCGCAATCCTTCGCCCACGTGCCGGTGAAAAGCCTGGCCTTCACCGGCGCCTCGGCGGAAACGCTGATGCTGTTCCTCAGCCCGCCCGGCAACATCCTGGACTTCGACGTCGGCGTGGTGCCGGGCGTGTTCCTGGGATCCTTCCTCGCTGCGGCGTTGGCGGGCGAGCTGAAGCTGGAGGGTTTTCAGGGCGCCACCAGCATGCGCCGCTCGGTTTCGGGCGCGGTGCTGATGGGCTTCGGCGGCATGCTGGCCGGCGGCTGCGCGGTGGGGGCCGGCGTCACCAACGGCGCCATCTTCGCGCTGACCGCCTGGGTGGCGCTGACCGCGATGTGGGCGGCGGCGGCGCTGACCGACGCGGTGCTCGACCGGCCGCGCGGCGGGGCGCGTTCGGTAGCATCGTAACTGTTCGCCACGCGCATCAAAGCTGTCGCATCGCTACCGCACCCAGACCCTTTGTTGCGTGAAGGGCCGCATCAAGTGTTGTCCCGTTACGCTTGAGGTCCTAACATCGCCGCCCACCCGAAGCCGGCCCCACCCAGAACCGGCAGGGCGTCAGACCCCAAGGACCCGACCCCATGGCCGAGAACGACACCAACAAGCGCGTCACCGACG
>DASPIO010000114.1:0-2158 GCA_035629155.1 Azospirillum sp.
GAGGAGGAGTAAACGAAAAGGGCCGCCCCGAGGGGCGGCCCTTCGCGTCCGACAACCGGAAACCGGCCGATCAGACCGAGTAGTACATCTTGTACTCGATCGGGTGCGGCATGGTCTCGAAGGCCATCATCTCTTCCGTGCGCAGCTCGATGTAGGCCTCGATCATGTCCTTGGTGAACACGTCGCCCTTCATCAGGAAGCCGGCGTCGGCACGCAGGCTGTCCAGCGCCTCGCGGAGCGAGCCGCAGACGGTCGGAACCTTGGCCAGCTCCTCCGGCGGGAGGTCGTACAGGTTCTTGTCCATCGCGTCGCCCGGATGGATCTTGTTCTGGATGCCGTCCAGACCGGCCATCAGCATGGCGGCGAACGCCAGGTACGGGTTGGCCGACGGATCCGGGAAGCGGACCTCGACGCGCTTGCCCTTCGGCGAGGCGACGTACGGGATGCGGCAGGACGCCGAACGGTTGCGGGCCGAGTAGGCCAGCAGCACCGGCGCCTCATAGCCCGGGACCAGGCGCTTGTAGCTGTTGGTCGACGGGTTGGTGAAGGCGTTCAGCGCCTTGGCGTGCTTGATGATGCCGCCGATGTAGTACAGCGCCAGCTCCGACAGGTCGGCGTAGCCCGAGCCCGCGAACAGCGGCTGGCCTTCCTTCCAGATCGACTGGTGGCAGTGCATGCCCGAGCCGTTGTCGCCGAACACCGGCTTCGGCATGAAGGTCGCCGACTTGCCGTAGGCGTGGGCGACGTTGTGCACCACGTACTTGTAGTACTGCATGTTGTCGCCGGTGCGGACCAGCGTGTCGAACTTGATGCCCAGCTCGTGCTGGGCGGCGGCCACCTCGTGGTGATGCTTCTCGACCGGCACGCCCATCTCGGCCAGCACGCTCAGCATCTCGGCGCGCAGGTCGTTGCCGCTGTCGATCGGGGCGACCGGGAAGTAGCCACCCTTGATGCCCGGACGGTGGCCCAGGTTGCCGTCCTCATAGGCGCGGTCCGAGTTGTAGTGACCTTCCTCGGAGTCGATCTGGTAGGAGACCTTGTTCATCTCGACCGTGAACTTCACGTCGTCGAAGACGAAGAACTCGGCTTCCGGGCCAAAGTAGACGGTGTCGCCGATGCCGGCCGACGCGGTGTAGCGCTCAGCGGCCTTGGCGATCGAGCGCGGGCAGCGGCCGTACGGCTGGCCGGTCGACGGCTCGTACACGTCGCACAGGATGTTCAGCGTCGGCTGGGCGGCGAACGGGTCCATGACCGCGGTCGACGGGTCCAGCTTCAGGATCATGTCCGACTCGTTGATCGCCTTCCAGCCGGCGATCGACGAACCGTCGAACATGATGCCGTCCTCGAAGACGTCCTCGTCGATCGTCGTGATGTGCTGCGCCGTGTGATGCAGCTTGCCGCGCGGATCGGTGAAGCGGAGGTCCACGTACTTGACGTCGTGCTCCTTGATCAGGTCGAAGACCTTGCTGATGTCGGACATGTCTTGATTTTCCACGCTTTTGAGGTTGGGTCCCGCTGCGTCGGTGCCGGCCTTACGGGAGGGCGGGTGACGGCGCGTGCGGCGGTGTTATGTCACGCCTTTTCCGTTCGCACAACGCACCCGCGACAATCGGCGTAGAACCGGCGGCGCGGACGCACGGATGTCACCGGCGTGGGGCCGGCGTTCCGTGGCGTCGAGGAGTGCGGCGGCAAGGCGCATGATGTGGGCGGCAACGTGCTGTGGCTGCGGCTAGATCGCGTCGGCACCCTTTTCGCCGGTGCGGATCCGGATCACTTCCTCCACGGGAGTGACGAAGATCTTGCCGTCGCCGATCCGGCCGGTGTGGGCCGCCTGCTGGATCGCCTCGATCGCGCGTTCCACCAGGGAGTCCTCCATCACCACCTCGATCTTCACCTTCGGCAGGAAGTCGACGACGTATTCCGCGCCGCGGTACAGCTCGGTATGGCCCTTCTGACGGCCGAAGCCCTTGGCTTCGGTGACGGTAATTCCCTTGATGCCGACCTCGTGAAGCGCCTCCTTCACTTCGTCGAGCTTGAACGGCTTGATGATGGCTTCGATCTTCTTCATGGGTCTCTCGTTTACGAGGTGCCAACGCCGGCAGGCACCGTCCGCGCACCGCCGACGCCGCATGGTTAGCACGGATCGTGCCAGCGGCGC
>DASPIO010000115.1:0-2379 GCA_035629155.1 Azospirillum sp.
GGCCGGCGGCTGCGCCTTGCCGCCGACGCGCGACACGCTGCGGCCGATGTCCACCGCCGGCTTCTGCCCCTCGTGGAACAGCTTGGCGTCCAGGCAGACCTGCCCGTCGGTGATGGAGATCAGGTTGGTCGGGATGTAGGCGGACAGGTTGCCGGCCTGCGTCTCGGCGATGGGCAGCGCCGTCAGCGAGCCGCCGCCCTTGTGCGGCGCCAGCTTGGCCGCGCGCTCCAGCAGGCGGGCGTGCAGGTAGAAGACGTCGCCCGGATAGGCCTCCCGTCCCGGCGGACGGCGCAGCAGCAGGGAAAGCTGGCGATGCACGGCGGCGTGCTTGGTCAGGTCGTCGACGATGACCAGCGCGTGCCGGCCGCTGTCGCGGAAATGCTCGGCCATGGTGAAGCCGGCGTAGGGGGCCAGCCATTGCAGGCCCGGCGGTGCGTCGGCCGGGGCGATGACGAACAGCGTGCGCGCCAACGCCCCGGCGCCGCGCACCGCCTCGATCACCGCGCGCACGCCGGACGCCTTCTGCCCGACCGCGACGTAGACGCTGACGACGTCGCCGTCCGTCTGGTTGAGGATGGCGTCCACGGCGATGGCCGTCTTGCCGGTGGCACGGTCGCCGATCAGCAACTCGCGCTGGCCGCGGCCCAGCGGGAACATGGCGTCGATGACGGCGGTGCCGGTCAGCAGCGGCTCCGTTACCGCCGCGCGGTCGGCGATGGCCGGGGCCGGGCGCTCCACCGGTTCCTGCCGGTCGGCCACCACCGGCGGCCCGCCGTCCAGCGGGCGGCCGAGCGGGTCGAGCACGCGCCCCGCCAGCGCGTCGCCCACCGGCACGCGCACCACCGCCCCGGTGCCATGCACCGTCGCCCCGGCCGACAGGTGCCGGTCCTCGCCCAGCAGGATGCAGCCGATGGTGCCGTCGAGGTCGACCGCCAGCCCCGGCACGCCGCCGGGGAACAGCAGCAGTTCGTCCGCCCGCGCCTCGGGCAGGCCGGAAACCCGGGCGATGCCGTCGCCCACCGACTCGATCCGCCCGACCGATTCGAAGCTCGGCCGCACGCCCAGCGCGTCCAGGCGCTGCCGCGCCTCCGGCAGCCAGGCGTCAAGCGCGTCGCGCAGCGTGGTCGTGGGTGTCGTGTTGGGTGTCGTCATCGTGCGTCAGCTCCTCCATCGCCGCGGCCAGCGCCTGTTTCCAGGAGTGGCGCAGGACGGTGTGCGGAAAGTGCAGCTCCACCCCGGCGATCAGGCCGGGGTCCTCGGCGAACTCCACGGTGACCGGCCGGCCCAGCGCCGCCGCCAGCCGCGCCTGCCAGCGTTCCCCCTCCGGCACCATGAGGGGAGCGGAGCTGACGAGGCGGACCGGCACCGGGTCGCCTTCGCCGGCCAGCGCCCGGCGTCGCGGTTCGGGCAGCGCCTCCACGCCGCGGCAGGCCGCCTCCAGGAAGCCCTCGGCCATGCCGTCGCTCGCCGTCGCGCGCAGCAGTCGCGCCGCCACCGCGGTTCCCAGCGCCGCGGCGCGGGTGCGGAGATCGGCCTCGGCCTGCCGCCGCTCCTCGGCCAGGCGGGCGCGGCCCTCGACCAGCAGCCCCTCGGCCTCGCCGCGCGCCTTATCCAGCAGGGCGGCGCGCTCCGCCGCCGCCTGCGCACGGGCGGCGGACAGCACGCGGTCACGCTCGGCGGCGAGGCCGGCCTTCTCCTCGTCGACGGCGCGCTTGGACTCGGCGGCCTCGCGGCGCACGGCATCGGCTTGGCCGCGCAGGCGTTCGGTCGCCGCCTGCCGCTCGGCGATCACCGCCAGCACCGGGCGGTACAGGAAGTGCCGGAGCAGCCACACCAGGACCAGGAAGTTGATGGCCTGGAGGAGCAGCGTCCACCCGTCGAGATGCATGGGTCGCCCCCTCACACGAACGGGTTGGCGAACAGCAGCAGGAGCGCGATGACGAGGCAGTAGATCGCCATCGTCTCGATCATGGCGAGGCCGACGAACAGCGTGCGGGACAGCGTGTTGGCGGCCTCCGGCTGGCGGGCGATGGCTTCCATGGCGGCGGCGACCGCCCTCCCTTCGGCCAGCGCCGGGCCGATGGCGCCGACGGAAACGGCGATCACCGCGCCCAGGATGCTGATGGCATGGATGTCCATGGCTTACCCTCTCTCGATGGTGCCGACCGCGCCGCCGATGAACACCGCGGCGAGGATGGTGAAGATGTACGCCTGCACGAGGCCCAGCAGCATTTCCAGCGCCATCAGCGGCACCGGCACGAACAGCCCGGCCAGCGACAGCACGATGGCGATGACGAACTCCCCGCTCATGACGTTGCCGAACAGGCGCACGGACAGCGAGAAGGCCCGCGTCACCTCCGACAGCAGGTTGAGCGGCAG
>DASPIO010000116.1:0-3173 GCA_035629155.1 Azospirillum sp.
CACCGACGACTGGAAGGAGGACGCGGCGCGCCGCGACTTCACCATGAACGCGCTGTCCTGCACGCCGGACGGCCTCGTCTACGACCCGTTCGGCGGGCTGGCGGACATGGCGGCGGGCCGCGTGCGCTTCGTCGGCGACGCGCGCCAGCGCATCCGCGAGGACGTGCTGCGTCTGCTGCGCTTCTTCCGTTTCCACGCCCACTACGGCCGTGGCGCACCGGATGACGCGGCGATGGCCGCCTGCCGCGAGCTGGCCCCGTTGCTGCCCACCCTGTCGGGCGAGCGCGTGCATTCGGAGATCTTCCGCCTGCTCACGGCCGAGGACCCCGGCCATGTCTGGCGCCTGATGCAGGCGGACGGCGTGATGGAGTTCCTGCTGCCCGCCGCCACCGACGCCGCGCGGCTCGACCGCATGGTGGCGCTCCAGCACGCGCTGGGGGAGGGGCCGGACCCGCTGCTGCGGCTGGCGGCGACGCTCGACGTGGAGCGCGCCGGGGCGCTGACGGTGGCGGAGGATTTGCGCTTTTCCAACGCCGAGCGCGACCGGCTGTGCGCCATCGCCGAGCCGAAGGCGGCGGTGTCGCTGGCCGACGGCGCGCCGGCCCGGCGGCGGGTGCTTTACCGGGTGGGCGATGCGGAGGTGTACCGCGATCTGGTGCGGATGGCGGCGGTCAGCGCGCCGGGGCCGGTGGCGCTGGAGGCCGTGAAGGCGGCGCTCGCCACCGCGGACGAGCTGGAGTCGCTGCGCTTCCCGCTCGCCGGGCGGGATGTGCTGGATTTGGGCGTGAAGCCGGGGCCGCACATCGGCGCGCTGCTCCGCGACGTGGAAGCGTGGTGGATGGGCCAGGACTTCCGGCCGGGGCGGGAGGAGTGTTTGGGGGCGTTGAAGCGGCGGCTTGCTGCTCTGCATGGCTGACGTTGGGGTTTCGCTGGCGCTCAACCCAACGTCGACAGCCTCTATCAGGGCCACTTCACCTCCGGCGGCAGGCTCATCAGGATGGCCTCCGTGTTTCCGCCGGTCTTCAGCCCGAACGTCGTTCCCCGGTCGTAGAGCAGATTGAATTCCACGTACCGCCCGCGCTTGACGAGCAGGGCCTCGCGCTGCTCCGCGGTCCAGGGCTCGTTCATATGGCGGCGGACGATCTCCGGGTAGGCGACCAGGAACGCCTCGCCGACGGCACGGGTGAAGGCGAAGTCGGCCTCCCAGTCGCCGCTGTCCAGATTGTCGTAGAAAATGCCGCCCACGCCGCGCGTCTCGTTGCGGTGGGGCAGGTAGAAGTAGCGGTCGCACCACTCCTTGTATTTTGCATAGTCGTCAGCGCCGTGGCGGTCGCAGGCGTCGCGCAGCGCGCCATGAAAGGTGGCGGTATCCTGTTCGTCCGGGAAGGTCGGGGTCAGGTCGGCGCCGCCGCCGAACCAGCCGACGGTGGTGACGATGTGACGCGTGTTCATGTGCGTGGCCGGCACCAGCGGCGAGCGCATGTGCGCCACGAGGCTGATGCCCGACGCCCAGAAACGCCCGTCCTCCGCCGCACCCGGGATGTTGGCGCGGAACTCCGGGCTGAAGGTGCCGTGCACGGTGGAGACGTTGACGCCCACCTTCTCGAACACGCGCCCCTTCATGATCGACATGACGCCACCGCCGCCTTCGCCCCCCGTGTGGTCGGGGCGCTGCCACGCCTTGCGCTCGAACCGGCCGGGGGGCAGGTCGGCGTGCGTGCCGGCCAACTCGTCCTCCAGCCGCTCGAAGGCCGCGCAGATGCGGTCGCGCAAGGCCTGGAACCACTCCTCAGCGCGGGCCTTGCGGTCGTCGGTGCTCATATTTCCTCCCGGAACGCGTCGCATTGTCGCAGCGCCTCACCCAACACCATTGCCGCCGCCAGCGCAACGTTGAGCGAGCGGGCGGGGGCTTTGAGCGGGATCAGCAGGCGCGCGTCGGCCGCGTCGTGTACGTCGTCCGGCACGCCGGCACTCTCGCGGCCGACCATGATCAGGTCGTCCGGTCGGAAGGCGAAGGCGGTGTAGGGCTGGGCCGCGCGGGTCGTGAGCAGGACGACTCGGCCCGGCGCGCGGTCGCGCCGGAACGCCGCCCACGAACTGTGGCGCGTCCAGTCCAGCAGGTCCAGGTAATCCATGCCGGCGCGCTTCAGCCGCCGGTCGTCGAGGATGAAGCCGCACGGCTCGATGATGTCCAGCGCCACGCCGAGCGCGGCGGCCATCCGCATCAGCGTTCCCGCGTTCTGCGGGATGTCCGGCTCGAAAAGGACGAGGCGCATTTCCTTATCCCATAAGGGGTTTCTCATGTTGCGACGCGGCGCGCGACATAATGTCCGGTGATTGAGACTTTTCAAGGACAAGCCGCGACGGTATACCGCACCCCAACGGCAGGGTAACTCGTACCGGACGTCGCGTCGTGTCCGGCTTGTCCCGTTAGGGACAGGCCGGCCAAGTCGTGCTAAACCACGCCCCACGTTACAAGCGGCGCCACCTCGCGCCGAGCATCCAATTTGAGGAGAGACACGCTTATGGCTACGACCACGCATCCGTCCGGCACGGGTGCCCACGCGGCCCCTGGCGGCGAGGGGCCTTCTCGCCGTGACTTCCTCTATCTCACGACCGCTGCCGTGGGCGCCGTCGGTGTCGCTTCGGCGGCCTGGCCGTTCATCGACAGCATGAACCCGGCGGCCGACACTCTGGCGCTCGCCTCCATCGACGTCGACCTCGCCCCGGTGCAGGAAGGCCAGGCCATCACGGTGACGTGGCGCGGCAAGCCGGTCTTCATCCGCCACCGCACGGCGAAGGAGATCGAGGAGGCCAGGAAGGTCAACGTCGCCGAACTGCGCGACCCGGAGCCCGACGATAAGCGGGTGAAGAAGCCGCAGTGGCTGGTGATGGTCGGCGTGTGCACGCACCTCGGCTGCATCCCGCTGGGGCAGAAGCCGACCGATCCGCGCGGCGACTACGACGGGTGGTTCTGCCCGTGCCACGGCTCGCACTACGACACGGCGGGCCGCATCCGCAAGGGGCCGGCCCCGGCCAACCTCGTCGTGCCGCAGTACGCTTTCACCAGCGACACCCAGATCAAGCTCGGCTGAGCGGCTGAGGTATCGGGAGACCATGATGGCTCAGGGACACACCGCTAAATTCCAGAATCCGGTCGTGAACTGGATCGA
>DASPIO010000117.1:0-3980 GCA_035629155.1 Azospirillum sp.
CGCCGCCGACGTGGAGACCAAGCGCGAGGTGGTGCGCAGCAACAGCTTCGACCCCAACAGCCAGGTCGTGCGCTCCACCCAGACCGTGCAGGAGCAGGAGCGCAGCCAGGACACCAGCGGCGAGCCGCCGGTGACGGCCGAGCAGAACCTGCCGCAGCGCGAGGTGCGGGCCCAGGCGCAGAACAACCGCTCCTCCACCGACACCAAGCGGCAGGAGGAGACGGTCAACTACGAGATTTCCAACGTCTCGCGCGAGACGGTGGTGGAGCCGGGCGACATCCGCCGCATCAGCGTCGCCGTGCTGGTCAACGGCACCTGGAAGACCGGTGCCGATGGCGTGCGCGTCTACGAGCCGCGCGCGGCCGAGGAGCTGGTGCGGCTGACCGAGCTGGTGCGCTCCGCCATGGGCTACGACCAGGGGCGCGGCGACCGGGTGACGGTGGAGAACCTGGAGTTCGTCGACCTGGCGCCGGACGTGACGCCGCGCGACCCGTGGGACGAGATCACCGAGACGCTGACCCGCAACGTCATGACGCTGATCCAATGGGTGATCCTGCTGGTGCTGTCCGGCCTGCTGATCATGCTGGGCCTGCGCCCGCTGATCCGCCGCGTCTTCCCGGCGCCGGAACCCGCCCCCGTGGCGGCGGAAACGGCGGTGCCGCAGCTCGCCGGGCCGGGCGTGGCGGGCGCGCCGGGGGCCATGCCGCAGCTCACCGGTCCCGCGGTTGCCGGCGGCGAGGACGCGCCGCAGGTGGCGGCCGGCGAGGCGCCGGCGGCGCTGCCGGGCATCGAGGAGACCATGGACCAGCTCATCGAGCTGCGCACGGTGGAGGGGCGCGTGCGCGCCTCCTCCATCCGGCGGCTGGGCGAGATCGTCGACCAGTACCCGGATGAGGCGATCGACATCCTGCGCTCCTGGCTCTACGAGGAGGCGGCCTGATGGGCTATCCGCGCTACCGCTTCGACCTGCGGTTCGACAGCACGGCGCAGGCCGCCGCCGAAGCCGCGAAGGTCGAGAATCCTGAGCCGGAGATCGATCCGCTCGACCTGCCGACGCATTCCGAGCGCACGCTTCAGGCGGCGCTGGCCACCACCGAGATGCGGGCCTACGCCGAGGGCGTCGAGCACGGGCGGCGCGACGGCGAGGCGGAAGCCGCCGAGCGGATCGAGGCGGCGCTGGCGCACGCGCTGCGTTGCCTGGACGAACGGCTGGGCACGCTGGACGACCGCTATTCGGACGTGCTGCGCGAGGTCGAGGCGCACGGGGCGGCGCTGATGGTGGCGCTGGTCCGCCGCATCGCCCCGCGCCTGATCGACCACGCCGGCCGCGCCGAGGTCGAGCGCCTCGCCGTCGAGGCGCTGCGCGCCGCCGGCAAAGCGCCGGCCCTGCGCCTGCGCGTCCACCCGGATCTGGCGGACGCGGTGCGCGCCAAGCTGGACGGCTTCGCCGGCGCCCTGGAGATCGACACCGACCCCGCCATGCCGCCCGGCGCGCTGGACGCCGCGTGGGAGGCGGGCGCCTTGCGCAACGATCCCGCCACCCTGGAACGCGCCGTCGCCGACCTGTGCGACCGCGCGCTCGCCACGCTGATCACCACCGATAGGGAAGAGACCGCATCATGGCCCCACTGAACCTCGACGTTCTGGAAGACGACGCCAAGCCGGCCGAGAAGGAGGCCGGCGGCCCGATGAGCGCCATCTACAACGTGCCGGTCGACGTGCAGGTCGTGCTGGGGCGCACCAGCATGCTGGTGGCGCAGCTCCTCAAGCTCGGCCGCGGCGCCGTGGTGGAGCTGGAGCGCAAGGTGGACGAGCCGGTGGAGGTGCTGGTCAATCACCGCCTCGTCGCGCGCGGCGAGGTGGTGATCGTCGAGGACCAGCGCCTGGGCGTGACGCTGACCGAGATCGTGCGCACCGACCTGGGCCTGGACTGAGGCGCCGCCGCATGGCCCGCTCCCGGACATACGCGGCACTCCTCGCCGCCGCCCCCCTGACGCTGGCGCCGGCCCTGGCGGCGGCGCAGGGGCTTAACCTGGATCTGGGGGCGCTTGGGAGCGCGTTGGGCGAAGGGTCGTCGCTGTCCGGGCGCATCATCCAGGGCATCGTGCTGCTGACGGTGCTGAGCGTGGCGCCCGGCCTTCTGATCATGGTGACGTCGTTCACGCGGATCATCGTCGTGCTGTCGCTGCTGCGCTCGGCGCTGGGCTTGCAGCAGTCGCCGCCCAACGTGGTGCTGCTCAGCCTCGCCATGTTCCTGACCTTCCACATCATGGGGCCGGTGTTCGACGCCGCGTGGCAGGACGGCCTGCGCCCGCTGCTGAACGAGCAGGTGACGCAGGAGCAGGGGCTGGAGCGCATGGTGGAGCCGTTCCGTGGCTTCATGGCCGCGCAGGTGCGCGACAAGGACCTGTCCGCCTTCGCCGGCTTCTCCGGCAAGCCGGAGGCGGAGCGGCCGAAGTCGGCGGATGCGGCGGAGCTGCGCCTGCTGGTGCCGGCCTTCCTGTTGTCGGAGCTGCGCCGCGCCTTCGAGATCGGCTTCCTGATCTTCCTGCCGTTCCTGGTGATCGACATGGTGGTGGCGGCGGTCCTGATGGCGATGGGCATGATGATGCTGCCGCCGGTCATGATCGCGCTGCCGTTCAAGATCATCTTCTTCGTGCTGACCGACGGCTGGTTCCTGATCGCCGGCAGCCTGATCCGTTCCTACGGCGGGGCGTGAGGCCATGGTCCCGCCCACCACCGCCCCCGGCGCCCCCGGCGTCGCCGACAGCCTGCTCGACTTCGCCCGTCGCCGCGGCATCGCGGCCGGCGACGACCGCTCCATCGTCGAGCTGCTGGGGCTGATCGAGCCGGCGCCGCTGGTGCCGCACCGGCTGGCGCTGGTGGCCGGCGCCGTGCTCGCCATGGCCTTCCGTTACGACCGCGACCTCGCCGCGCCGGCCCCGTCCGGCGAGCGCCTGTCCGCCGACCGTTCCCTGTGAGGTGAAGCATGGGCATGCCCGTCAAGATCCGCGACAACTACAAGAGCCTGAGCGGCACCGAGAAGACCGCCATCATCTTCCTGGCCCTGGGCGAGGAGCGCGGCTCCCGCCTCATGGAAAAGCTGGACGAGGACGAGATCCGCATGGTCAGCCGCGCCATGGCGAGCCTCGGCAACGTCACCTCCAACCTGGTGGAGGCGCTGCTGCGCACCTTCACCGAGCGCTTCGCCAACGTCGGCTCCGTCGTCGGGTCGTTCGACAGCACGGAGCGCATGCTGTCCCGCTTCCTGCCCGGCGACCGCGTGTCGGAGATCATGGGCGAGATCCGCGGCCCCGCCGGCCGCACCATGTGGGAGAAGATGTCCAACGTGAACGAGGGGGTGCTGGCGACCTATCTGGCGGGCGAATACCCGCAGACGGCGGCCGTCATCCTGTCGAAGATGCGCACCGACCACGCGGCCAAGGTGCTGCCCATGCTGCCGCCCGGCCTGCGCCACGAGGTGATCGAGCGCATGATCCAGATCGAGTCCGTGCAGCGCGAGGTGCTGCTGGACATCGAATCGATCCTGCACAACGAGTTCATGGCGAACTACGCACGCACGCACGGCTCCGACACGCACGAGCGGATGGCCGACATCTTCAACCGCATCGACCGCGAGACGCTGACCGAGATCTTCTCGGAACTGGAACCGCTGATGCCGGACTCGACGCTGCGCATCAAGCAGCTGATGTTCACCTTCGAGGACCTGCTGCGGCTCGACCGCGTGTCGCTGCAAGCGGTGATCCGGCGCTGCGACACCGGGCAACTGGCGATCGCGCTGAAGGGGGCGGAGCCGCAGCAGCGCGACCACTTCCTGGCCGTCATGTCCGAACGCGCCCGCATGATCCTGCAGGACGAGATCGAGAACATGGGGCCGGTGCGCATGCGCGACGTGAACGACGCCCAGGCGGAGATCGTGCAGATCGCCAAGGCGCTGTCCGACGACGGCTCCATCGTCA
>DASPIO010000118.1:0-10842 GCA_035629155.1 Azospirillum sp.
CCATCTTTCGAGGAACGAGATCATGGCAGAAGGTACCGTGGACTACTACGCGATGGTCGAGGAGGCGTGGCAGCTGAGCGACGCCGCTCGCGACTACGTCAAGAACGCCGGGCGCGAGGTGGACAACACCGAGCTCTGGGAAAAGATCTTCGCCCCGTCGGCGCTGGTGGATCACGAGCGGACCGCGCGCGAGGGCGGCCAGCCGATGCAGAAGATCTTCTTCAAGAACCCGTACGGCCTGTACTACCGGCCGGACCACAAGGACTGGATCCCCTTCCGCCACGGCCAGCTCGACCCGGCCTACCTGCAGGCGGTCTGATCGTCTTCGTGACCTCCCGGGGTGCTTCGGCACCCCGGGTCGTGTCCGGGTTTCCGGTCAGGCCGGCACGATCCAGCCGGCGTTGAATTGCGCGCTGGAAACGCCCAGCACGGCGACCGTGTGCCCGCTGGCCAGCGTGAGCACCACGCTGCCTGACGCATCCTGGCCGAGCTGCCAAGTCATGCCGGCCGTGATGGCGATGCGGTCGCCGCCGCTGGCGCTGAAATCGGCGATCACGTCGGCCCCGCCGCCCGAGCCGATGACGAAACGGTCGGCGCCCTCGCCGCCCCACAACGTGTCGTTGCCCCGGTTGCCGTGCAGCGTGTCGTTGCCGACGCCGCCGAACAGCAGGTCCGCTTCCAGCCCACCGAACAGCACGTCGTCACCCGAACCGCCGTACAGCGTGTCACGCCCGGTGTTGCCGTACAGCGCGTCGCTGTCGGCGTTGCCGTACAGGATGTCGTTGCCCGAGCCGCCGAAGGCCGTGTCGTTGCCGCGGTTGCCCGACAGCCGGTCGGAATCGGCGTTGCCGTACAACAGGTCACCGCCGATTCCGCCGGACAACTGGTCCTGGCCATAACCGCCCGACAGCGTATCGTTGCCCGCGTCGCCGTAGACGGTATCCTCGCCGTCGTCGCCCCACAGCATGTTGCCGGCGGTGTCGCCCGTCATGCGGTCGCCATGGAAGGTGCCGACGGCGTTGGGCGCATAGGGGACCGCCACCGCCGCCCCCCGCCCGTCGGACGCCATGCGGCTGGCGAGGTCGAGCGCGATGCCTTCCGGCGCGGCCGCGCCGCCGGCCTTGACGCCGATGACCGGAGCGCCGATCACCGGCCCGGCCGCGCGCGCGGAGTCGAGGCCGAAGATGAAGTCGGCCGCCGTCATGGTGTAGGTGCTGGCGATGCCCCGCAGCTCGACGGCGAAATCGGCGGTGAGGTCGGTGTTGACGTTGCCTTCCACGATGATGGAGGCGCCCTCGACCGACCAGCGCACCTGGCCTGCGGCGGTGAACGCCGCTTGGTCGACGAAGGTGAACGCCTGCTTGCCGACCGCCAGGCTGTCGGCGTCCATTTCCGTCAGGTCGATGCGGTCACGCTGCGTGTGCGCGGTGGCGCCGCGGAAATCGACGATATCCTGGCCGGGAATCAGCACCGCCTTGGCGCCGCCGACCGAGAGGAACTCGATGGTGCGGGTGCCGTCAGCGGCGAACACCTCCTTGAGGTCGCCGCGATAGTCGGCGATGACGTCGCGGACGCTGGGTGTGCTCTCGCTGGGATCGGCGAAGGCGAAGGTGTCGGCGCCGGTGCCGCCGCTGATCAGGTCGGCGCCGGCGCCCCCATTGATCCAGTCGTCGCCCGCCCCGGCGTCAATGACGTCCACGTGCGTGGCGGCCGTCGTCAGTCCGGTGTTCATGGTGTTGGTGCGGTCGGCGAGGAAGTCGCCGTAGATGGAATCCGCCCCGGATCCGCCGTTCAGCGTGTCGGCGCCGGTCGTGCCCAGGATGGTGTCGTTCCCTTCGCCGCCGTCGATCCAGTCGTTGCCGCCGCCGCCGTCCAGGCGGTCGTGCCCGCCGTCGCCGACCAGCACGTCGTCCGCCGACTGGCCGACCGCGTCGCCGGACAGGCTGTCGTTGCCGCTGCCGCCCGCCAGCACGTCCTTGCCTCCACCGCCAAGGAGGGTGTCGTTGCCGCCGGCCCCGGAGATGACGTCGTCCAGCGGCGTGCCGGCCAGCGAATCGTTGCCCTCCGTACCCGTCACCAGCGACGCGGCGTCGATCAGGCCGACGTCGCGCAGCAGCGCGAAGTCGAGCGCCGTGAAGCTGCCGCGCGTGCCCAGTTCGACGGCGTTGCTGAACAGGCCGTCGCGCAGGCCGGTGCCCGACGGGTAATGCGTGTAATCGCCGTCCACCAGCGGCATGGGGGTGCCGTACACCGCCAGCGTGCTCGGCCCGGCGAAGTAGGGCAGGGGCGTCGGCTGTGCGCCGATGAAGCTCATCCAGCGGTCGAAGGTCGTCATGATGCCGCCGGCGGGCACGCCGTAGACGAGGTCGCGCACGCTGGTGATGCCCAGCGCGTGCCCCATTTCGTGGCGGACGACATCGTAGAAGTCGTACTGGTCGGCCGGCACCAGCGGCGTGTAGGCCGGAGTGGGGTCCTGCGGCGTCGGGTCGAACCAGAACAGGTTGCCGGTCGTCAGCGCCGTCTGGCTGATGGACAGGGTGATGTCCGGGGCGTCGCCGTTGGGGTCGCTGCCGGTGACGATCTCGTACGCCGCTCCGGACTGGTAGACCGGATAGGAAGCACCCTGCGCCTGCTTGAGCAGGGAAGCGAACGGCGTGCTCGCGGCGTTCTTGAGCAGCATCTCCGCACCCTGGACGTAGGTGCGCATGTACACCGATGCGTCGGCGGCGCCGGTGGCCAGCGTCGTCTCCCCCAGATCCTCGACCTTGACCAGCACGTCGATGCTGGCCGAGGTGTTGTAGTGCTTGACGAGGCTGTCGACGGCGGCGGTGATGTTGGCGGTCATCGGCGGCGTGCCGTAGGGCAGCGCGGTGTCGTCATAGGTGACCGTAACCGTGTGTGCCATCGCGCAGCCTCAATTGGACACAGTGGCGGCCCCCGCTTTCCGCGGTTCTCGCATGTGGAGAGCATTAGGTGGGCAATGGTTGACGATCGGCTAACGGCCGGCCGCGGATGCCGTGGCATGGCGGCGCCACATGGCGCGGTATGCCCGCTCCAGTTGACGCGTCCGTCTGCGGCCGTCGCACAGAGGCGACGCGGCCACCCGCGCGCGAAGCTCCGCCCGCAGGGAGGCCAGACGCGGGACGTCGGCGGTCAACCGGCGCGCGATGGCGATGTATGCGTCCGCTGTATCGGCGACGAGGTCATCGAGGCCGATGGCCTGCAGCATCGCCGCCGACCAGCGGCTGACCATCGTGTCTTGCGGCCAGGCGACGACGGGAACGCCCATCCACAGGGCTTCGAAGCTGGTGGTGGCACCGCAGAACGGAAAGGGATCGAGAGCGACGTCGACGTGCCCGTACATCGCCAGATGCTCGTGCATGGACAGCACGCGCGCGGGCATGCCGATCCGGCCGGCGTCGACCCCGTGCGCCGCGAAGACGTCGGTCACCCGCTTGCGCAGGGCCGCCGACGCGAAGCTGGAGCCGTAGCGCAGGACCAGCGTCGACGCGGGGATGGAGGCCAGCAGCCGTGCCCACAGCTCAAGGACGGGGACCGTGAGCTTGGCCGTGTTGTTGAAGCTGGCGAAGACCGGCCCCCGCCCGTGCGACAGGGGCAGGGGCGTCACCGCCGGGGCATCGTCGAGCGGCGGGTGGACAAAGAAGCGGGGCAGCCTGACCACGCGCTCGGTGAACCGTTCGGAGGTGCCGCCCGGCACCAGAAAGCGGTCGGCGATCAGGTAGTCGAACTCCGTCAGGCCGCTGGTGGCCGGATCGTGGAACGAGACCTGGATGGGCGCCGGCCGGTAGGTGGCGACCAGCGGGCGGTTTTCGTCGAAATGCCCGGCGAGGACGACGAGGATGTCGATACGGTCGGCCCGGACGGCCGCGGCCACGGCGGCATCGTCCAGGCCGACGACGTCCCGCCATTCGTCCGCGAGTTCGCGGAAGGTTTCCGTCGTCCGGTCGGGAACACGCACGCTGGCGTAACACACGACGTGAAAGGCGTCGCGGTCGCGGTGCCGCAGGATCGGTTCCATGTTCCGCGCCACCGAATGGTCCCGAAAGTCGCTGGACAGATAGCCGATGCGCAGCCGCCGGTTCCCGCCGTCCCCGTGCGGGGCGGCCGGCGGGGCGGGCGCCACTCCCGCATGGCGGATCGCGAACAGGCGGTGTTCGGCGAAACGCGCGCGCGCAGACATCTCCGGGTCGTAGAGGACGGCCGCCAGCAGGGAGCGGTGCCGTTCGGCTGACGTCGGGTCGAGCGTCAAGCTCCGCCGGTACAGGACGGCCGTTTCCGCCGGTGTGCCGAAAGGACGGGACAGGCTCGCGGCGTCGCCGTATCCGACCGGGTCGTCCGGGGCCAGGGCGATGGAGCGGCGCACGCACTCCACGGCCACGTCGTGGTCGAGTGTGTGCTGGCGGACGGCAGCGAGCCGGCGCCACTCGCGGGCGGCCATCGGGTCGACCCGCAGGCTGCGGCGGCAAAGCTGAAGGAGCTGTGGATACGGGCGCGGCCCGTCCGTCCCCTGCGCCAGAATGTCCGCGAGGCTGGCGAGCGCGCGCGGGCTTGCCGGCTCAAGGGCTGCGGCCCTGCGCGCGCTCGCGGCGGCCTCCCCGATCCGGCCTCCGGCCATCAGGGCACGGCCAAGGTGCAGGTGCCCGGCCGCGCGGTCCGGCCACCGCGTGGCGAGCCGGCGGAACAGGGTCTCCGCCCGGCTCCATCCACCCTGCTCCGCCAGAGCCAGGGCAAGGTTGGTCAGGAAGGCCGGGTGGTTGGGATGGGCGGCGCACAGCCGGCGGAAGACCGGCTCCGCCTCGGCGAAGCGCCCGGTCTGGACCAGTGCCTTTCCAATCGACAGCAGTGCTTCGGCGGACACGATCCCGGCCTGCCTTCCTCAGCCATCCGAGCCCCCCGGCGGTGGACCGAGGGTGCGCAGCAGGTCCACGAGCACGCGCTCGGCGTCGCTTTCGGGGGCGGCGTCGAGCAGCGCGTCGACGTCTATGGAATCGACGCCCACGGGGGTGCCGCCTTCCGGGCTCACGCCATACAGCCGGCGGAGTTGGAACAGCGCGGACTCGACGGCGGCGCGGGCGTCGGCGTGCGACAGGGCACCGGTCGCCACGAGCCGGCGCAGCAGCGACGCGCTGAGGGCGAAGGAGGCGGCGGCGAGCGGTTCGGCGTCCTTGTGCGGCACGGGCGATGGTCCTGTGTGGGGCGTGGGGCGGAGCTTACCGCGAAGTCCCGCAGTCCGCCATGGCGCGGCGCCAGCACGCCTCGTACTGGCCGGCGATGGTGGTGGTGGCGAAGCGCGTGCGCACCGCCGCCGCCGCCGCACGGGCGCGATCCGTGTAGGCCGGCAGATCGGCCAGCCAGCGCGCCCAGCCGTCGGCCAGCGCCGCCATGTCGCACGGCGGCACCACGAGGCCGCTGCCGTAGTCCTCCAGCACCACGCGGATGTCGCCGGTGTCGGTCGCCAGAACCGGCACGCCCATGGCCAGCGCCTCCAGCATGGCGATCGGCAGCCCTTCGAACTTCGACGACACGATCATGCCGGACAGCAGCGGGTAGACCTGCGTCAGGTCGTTGCAGAAGGGGATGCGCTGCACGTTGTCCAGCCCGTGCCCGGCGATGAAGTCCTCGCACGCCCCGGCCAGTTCGCCGTCGCCGATCAGCACGTAGCGGTCGGCCGAGCCGGCGGCCTTGGCGCGGCGGGCGAGGTCGAGGAAGTTCAGCGGTTCCTTCTGGTCGGTCAGGCGGCCGATGAAGGCGAAGGCGCGGCGGTCCATGGGGATGCCGGTCAGGGCCGACAGGCGCGCGCGCTCGGCCGCGTCCGGCTCCGGCTTGTCGAAGCGGCGGGCGTCGATGGCGGAGTAGATCAGGTCGATGCGCGCCGGGTCCATGCCCAGGCGGCCGGTGAAGGTGTCGCGGATGCGCCGGTTGATGGCGATGAAGCGGTCGAAGGACTGGATGCCGGGGTCCGGGTAGTGCTCGATCCAGCCGACCTCGGTGTCGTAGACCTGTTGGTCGATGATCGGCACGCCGCCGAACAGCTCGCGCAGCACCGCCGCGTGCTGCACCAGCCAGGGCGAGCCGTTGCAGATCCACACCACGTCCGGCTTCACTCCGCGCGCCAGTGACGCCAGCAGCGATAGGTGGTGCGGGTTTTCCGACAGCTCGGCCAGATCGAAGACGGGGGCCACCTCCGCCGCCTGATGATGCAGGCTGCCCTGGCGGGCGGCGAGGCGCTCGCTGGTGACCACCAGGAAGTTCCAGCGGTCCTTCAGCGCCTTCATGATCTCGATGGTGTTGCGCTCGACCCCGCCCACCGCCAGGAAGATCGGCAGCACGAGGACGAGTGGCCTGTCGCCGCCCGGCCGCGGCAGGGGCAGCGGCTGCCCGGCCCCGGCGCTCGGCGCCGGCACGGCGGGCAGCCCGCCCAGACCGATCCAGGCGCCCGCCGCCTGCGGCGCGGCGTGGCCCAGCACGCCGTCCAGCGTGGTCACGGCCACCGGCACGCCGTCGGGCGCCGGCAGCAGGCGCAGCAGCCGGCCGGTCAGCGGGCGGGGCGGGGCGGCGCCGTCGAGGAACGCCGGCGCCGCGTCGGCGGCGAACACCGCCTGATCGCGAAGCGCTCCGGCCAGCCCGAAGGCGGGCGCCTCCTCCAGCGTGCGGGTGACCAGCGCGAAGTCCGCCGGCAACTGTGCCAACCCGAGCAGCAGGTTCTGCAGATGGGTGGCGCTCAGCGCCGCGCGGGCGGAGAGCGGGGCGTAGACGTAGGCGCAGCCGACCGCTGCGGCGGTCGCCGGTCCCGGCAGCGCCACCAGCAGGCCGGGCGCCGCCGCGGCGAGGCGCGCGGCCAGACCGGGATCGTCGGCCGGCGACACGATGCCGATGGCGGGCGGGCGGGACACGGCCGCCGGCTGCGCCGACATGGCGGGCAGGGGGGCCGGGGCGGGGTGCGCCAGCGAGCGGTACAGGCGGCGCAGCGGACGCTCCAGCGACGCGCCGCCGGGAATCCCGGCGAGGAGCCGGCGCACGATCGGCTTCAGGGTGTCGAGCATGGGGCGGGGATTCGGCTGCGGGGAAGGGGGCTGAGGCGCGTTCTTATAGACCGGCGCAAGCGGGACTGGTAGAGGGGATTGCTCCGGCCGGACCGGCCGTGTGCGGGATCAGGACCATGCGGAACCTCAAATGCGTCGTCCTCGGCGGCGGCGGCTTCATCGGCACCAACCTGTGCCGGCACCTGCGTGACCGCGTGGGCGAGCTGCGCGCCTTCGGCCGCAGCCGGCCGTTCGCGCAAGCGCTGAAGGGGGTGAACTGGTACGAGGGCAGCTTCACTGACACCACCGAGCTGGCCTACGCGGTCGAGGGGTGCGACACCGTCTTCCACCTGATCAGCGCCACCACCCCGGCCAGCGCCAATCTGGACACCGTGCACGATCTGCAGGTCAACGTGGCCGGCACGCTGGCGCTCTTGGAGATGTGCCGGGCCGGCACGGTGGGGCGGGTGGTGTTCGTCTCCTCCGGCGGCACGGTCTACGGCATCCCGTCCCTGGTGCCGACGCCGGAGACGGCGGCCACCGATCCCATCACCTCCTACGGCATCGGCAAGCTGGCCGTGGAGAAGTACCTGGGCCTGTACCGCCACCTGCACGGGCTCGACCACCGCATCCTGCGCGTCGCCAACCCCTTCGGGCCGTACCAGACCGCGCACAAGCGCCAGGGGGTCATCGCCGCCTTCCTGCGCCGTGCGCTGGCCGGTCAGCCGCTGGAAGTGTGGGGCAGGGGGGACGTGGTGCGCGACTACGTCTACGTCGACGACGTGGTGGACGCGCTGGAAAAGGCTGCCGTCCATGAAGGCGACGAACGGCTGTTCAACATCGGCAGTGGCGTCGGGCGCAGCCTGACGGAGATCATCGACGACCTCGGCGCCGTGGTCGGCCGGCCGCTGGAGACCGTGTTCCACGAGGGGCGGCCGGTCGACGTTCCGGTCAGCGTGCTGGACATAACGCGCGCGCGCCGCGACCTCGGATGGGAGCCGCGCACGGAATGGCGTGACGGCCTGCGCCGGGCGTGGGACTGGCTGCGCACCGCCGAACTGGAATAGCGTCCACAAGATCACAACCGTCCCGGTTGACGGGAGCGCCGTGCCTATGCACGATCGGGCCACCTCTTTTGGACAGTGGTACTGATCGATGCGGCGTGTTCTGGGTGTCACCGTTGCTGCGCTGTTGGCCTGCCAGCCGCTGGCGGCCCATGCGCAGACGTCGCTGGCACCCGGCGGGGCCGCGGCGATGCCGCCGCTGTCCGTGCCCCTGAACGCGGCCACGACGCCGCAGGCGGACGCCAAGCCGGCCCCCGGTTTCGACTATGCGCCCTTTGCGGCTGGCATCGGTGCCGCCGTCGGCATCGTCGGCTTCAACATCGCCGCCCTCGGCCTGGGCGCGCTGCCCGGCGGCTGGGCCTACGCGAGCGGCGCCCTGGTGCCTGCCGAGATGTCGGTGGCGATGAGCCGTGTCTACGCCGCCGGCAGCGCCGCGATCGGCGGGCTGCTCGGCTACAGCATCGCCGAAGGATCCGGACAGGGCGGCGAGGATGACTGGCCCGTCTCGAAGACGGCGCTGGCCACCGGTGCCGGCGCGATCGTCGGCATCGCCGCCTTCAACGCCCTGACCGCGGGGCTGGGAGCCGTGCCGCTGGCCGGCGCCGCGCTGGCGCCGGTGGCCGTGGAAACCGCGCTCGGCAGCCGCCTGATCGCCGCCCTGTCGGGCGGTGCGGGCGCCGTGGCCGGCACCGCCGCGTATGATGCCGTCACCGGCGAACGGCACGATTACGGCTACGTCGGCGCGCTGGCGCTGGGCGCCCTTGGCGGCGTCGCGGCCGGCAATCTGTTGAGCGGCTCACTCGGCACGCTGCCGTACTACGCCGGTGCCGGGGCGGAGGCCGCCGGCGTGGCGGCGTCGGCGGCGGCGCAGGCGGCCAGCCGCGTCTACGTCGTCACCTCCGGCGTGCTCGGCGCCTGGGCGGCCGACTGGATGTACGGCCGGCCGAAGCCGGTCATCCGCGTCGTCTCGCCGTGATGCGACGGGCCTTCGGCGTCACCGTCGCGGCGCTGCTGGCCTGCCAATCCGCCGCCGCGCCTGCGGTCGCCGAACCCATCGCCGTCCACCCCGTCAACGTGCTCACCGTCAAGCCCTCGGCCAGTCAGACGCCCTACGCGATCGGGCTGGGAACGGCGGCGGGCCTTGTCGGCATCAACGCGCTGGCACTTGGCGTGGGCGCACTGACGGGCGGCTGGACCTACGCGGCCATCGGTCTGGTGACGGTTCCCGCCGAAACGTCGCTGGCGACGCTGGGCAGCCACGCCGTCGCCGCAGTGGCGGGCGGCACGGCGGCCGTCGCAGGAACCGCCATCTATGACTGGATTGCGGGCGAGCGGCACGACTACGGCTACGTCATGGCGCTAACCGTCGGGGCGTTCGGCGGCGTGATCGCCGGGACCCTGTTGCGCGGCCCGCTCGGCATCCCGCCGCACACCGTCGCGGCCGGCCCCGGGGCCGAGGTCGCCTCGCAGGTGGCCAGCCACATGTACGTCATCGTATCCGGTATGCTGGGCGCCACGGCGGCGAGCTGGCTTTACGGGGAGCCGGGCCCGCCGATGTGGTGACCGCCTCCGCTTACAGGAATCGGGAGCGGAAATAGGCGATGGTGCGCTCCAGCCCCTCGTCCAGCGGAACCTTCGGCTCCCAGCCCAGCAGGGACTTGGCCTTGGTGATGTCCGGACGGCGCTGCTTGGGGTCGTCCTGGGGCAGCGGCTTGTGGACGATCCTGGACGTGGTGCCGGTCAGGCGAATGACCTTCTCCGCCAGCTCCAGCATGGTGAACTCGCCGGGGTTGCCGAGGTTCAGCGGACCGGTGTGCTCCTCCGGCGTGCCCATGAAGCGGACGAAGCCGTCGATCAGGTCGTCGACGTAGCAGAAGGCGCGCGTCTGCTGCCCCTCGCCGTAGATGGTGAGCGACTCGCCCTTCAGGGCCTGCATGATGAAGTTCGACACCACGCGCCCGTCGTTGGGGTGCATGCGCGGGCCGTAGGTGTTGAAGATGCGCACCACCTTGATCGGTAGCCCGTGCTGGCGGTGGTAGTCGAAGAACAGCGTCTCGGCGCAGCGCTTGCCCTCGTCGTAGCAGGCGCGCGGGCCGATGGTGTTGACGTTGCCCCAGTACTCTTCCGGCTGCGGGTGCACGGTCGGGTCGCCGTAGACCTCGCTGGTGGAGGCCTGCAGGATGCGGGCACCCAGCCGCTTGGCCAGCCCCAGCACGTTGATGGCGCCGTGCACGGACGTCTTCGTCGTCTGCACCGGGTCGAACTGGTAATGCACGGGCGACGCCGGGCAGGCGAGATTGTAGATCTCGTCCGTCTCGACGTAGAGGGGGAACGTCACGTCGTGCCGCATCGCCTCGAACTGCGTGTTGTTCAGCAGATGCGCGATGTTGTGGCGCGAACCGGTGAAGTAGTTGTCGACGCACAGCACGTCGTGCCCGTCGGCGAGCAGGCGCTCGCACAGGTGCGATCCAAGGAAACCGGCGCCGCCGGTCACCATGATGCGCTTGTTGTAGCCGCGTAGGGTGGTCATGCCGTCTCCGATAGGGTCGTTCGTCGGGGATGCGGCTTACGCCGCACCCTTCGCGGTGGTGCCGGGGGCCGCGTGCGGGCGCCCGATGCTGGTGTAGTCGAAGCCGGCCCTGGCCATGTCGGCGGGGCCGTAGACGTTGCGCAGGTCGACCATCACCGGCGCCTTCAGCAGCCCCTTGACGCGCTTCAGGTCGAGCGCCCGGAAC
>DASPIO010000119.1:0-5026 GCA_035629155.1 Azospirillum sp.
TACAGCCCGTCCAGGTCCTCGTCGCGCTCGCGCACGGCGATGGCCTTGTCGACGTCGCGCTCGATGTAGGCGTCGATGACGTCCTTCAGCATCTCCTCGACCAGCCGGCCCATGCGCGGGATGGCGGCGGCGGGGCGCACCACCGGCACCTGCGCCAGCGCCAGCGAGCGCTTGGCGATGTTGGCGGCGTAGTCGCCGATGCGCTCCAGGTCGGCGGAGACCTTGAGCGCCGAGACGATCTCGCGCAGGTCCTGCGCCATGGGCTGGCGCAGCGCCAGCAGGCGGATCGCCTCGCCGTCGATGGCGCGCTCGTAGTCGTCCAGGCGCTGGTCGGCCTGCATGACCTGGGCGGCAAGGGTGGCGTCGCGCCGGGCGACGGCGGCGACCGCCGCCTTCACCTGCGCCTCGGCGACGCCGCCCATCTGGGTCAGCAGGTTGGACAGGCGCTCCAGTTCCAACGAATAGGAGCGCACCGTGTGCTCGGTGTTGACGGGCATGGGGCAGGGCCTCGCTCAGCCGAAGCGGCCGGTGATGTATTCCTCGGTCTTCTTGTTGGCCGGGGCGGTGAAGATGTCTTCGGTCGGGCCGTATTCGACCAGTTCGCCCAGGTACATGAAGGCCGTGTAGTCGGAGACGCGCGCGGCCTGCTGCATGTTGTGGGTGACGATGGCGATGCAGTAGTCCGACTTCAGCTCGTCCACCAGCTCCTCGCATTTCGAGGTCGAGATGGGGTCGAGCGCCGAGGTGGGCTCGTCCAGCAGCAGGACGGACGGCTTCACGGCGATCGCGCGGGCGATGCACAGGCGCTGCTGCTGGCCGCCGGAGAGGCTGAGGCCGGACTGCTTCAGCTTGTCCTTCACCTCGTCCCACAAGGCCGCGCGGCGCAGCGCGAACTCCACCCGCTCGTCCATCTCGGCCTTGGACAGCTTCTCGTAGAGGCGCACGCCGAAGGCGATGTTGTCGTAGATCGACATGGGGAAGGGCGTCGGCTTCTGGAACACCATGCCGATGCGCGCGCGCAGAAGGTTCAGGTCCTGTTTGGGCGACAGGATGTTCTCGCCGTCCAGCAGCACCTCGCCGGTCGCGCGCTGCTTGGGGTAGAGGTCGTAGATGCGGTTGAGGATGCGCAGCAGCGTGGACTTGCCGCACCCCGACGGGCCGATGAAGGCCGTCACCCGGCGGTCGTACAGCGGCAGCGAGATGTCCTTCAGCGCCCGGTAGTCCCCGTAATAGAAGTCGAGGTTGCGCACGCTGACCTTCTCGGTCAGCCCGGTGGCGTTCGCGGCGGCCGCGCTGCGCTGGAAGTCGATGCGCACATCGGCGCGGCCAGCGGCTCGGGGGCTGGGTTCGGTCATGGTCATTGGCGGCTCGTGCTGAGGGAAGCGAGGAGTCGGGCGACGACGTTGAGCGTCAGGATGGACAGCGTGATGAGCAGCGCCCCGCCCCAGGCGAGCCGCTGCCAGTCCTCGTACGGCGACATGGCGAACTGGAAGATGACGACCGGCAGGTTCGCCATCGGCGCGTTCATGTCGCTGCTCCAGAACTGGTTGTTCAGCGCCGTGAACAGCAGCGGCGCCGTCTCGCCGCTGATGCGGGCGACGGCGAGCAGCATGCCGGTGATCATGCCGTTGCGCGCGGCGCGGTAGGCGACCATGGTGATCACCTTCCAGCGCGGCGCGCCCAGCGCGGCGGCGGCCTCGCGCAGGCTGCCGGGCACCAGGTTCAACATGTCCTCGGTGGTGCGCACGACCACCGGCACGACGATCACCGCCAGCGCCATCGCTCCGGCCCAGGCGGAGAAATGGCCCATGCGGATCACCAGCACCTCGTACATGAAGAGGCCGACGATGATGGACGGGGCGCTGAGCAGGATGTCGTTGATGAAGCGGATGGCCTCGGCCAGCTTGGTGTGCTTGCCGTATTCCGCCAGCCACGTGCCGGCCAGCACGCCCACCGGCGTGCCGACGGCGGTGGCGACGCCGGTCATGATCAGGCTGCCATAGATGGCGTTCAGCAGGCCGCCGTCGCTGCCGGGGGGCGGCGTCATCTCGGTGAACATCCGCGGGCCGATGGCGGAGAGGCCGTTGGCGAACAGCGTCCACAGGATGGCGACCAGCCAGAACAGGCCGAAACCCGCGGCGCCCAGCGCCAGGGTCAGAGCGACGCGGTTGATCAGGCGGCGGCGGGCGTAGATGCCGTGGTTGAAGCTGTTGGGGGTGCCCAGGGTTGCGTCGGTCATGGCGTCAGGTCCCCGCCTTCTGTTGCAGGCGCAGCAGGAGGATCTTGGCGATCGCCAGCACGGTGAAGGTGATGACGAACAGGATGAGGCCGAGTGCCACGAGCGAGGAGGTGTAGATGTCGCCCACCGCCTCGGTGAACTCGTTGGCGATGGCGGCCGAGATGGTGGTGCCGGGGGCGAGCAGGGAATGCGCGATGCGGTGCGAGTTGCCGATCACGAAGGTGACCGCCATCGTCTCGCCCAGCGCGCGGCCCAGGCCCAGCATGACGCCGCCCACCACGCCAACGCGGGTGTAGGGCAGCACCACCTTCCACACCACCTCCCACGTGGTGGCGCCGACGCCGTAGGCGGATTCCTTCAGCATCGGCGGCACCGTCTCGAACACGTCGCGGGTGATGGACGTGATGAAGGGCAGCACCATGATGCCCAGGATGAAACCGGCGGTCAGCACGCCGATGCCGTACGGCGGCCCCTGGAACAGGCCGGAGATGCCGGGAACGTTGCCCAGCGTGGCGATCAGAAAGGGCTGCACCGTCGACTGCATGAAGGGGGCGAAGACGAACAGGCCCCAGATGCCGTAGATGATCGACGGGATGCCGGCCAGCAGCTCGATGGCCACGCCCAGCGGGCGCTTCAGCCAGACCGGGCAGATCTCGGTGATGAAGAGGGCGATGCCGAAGCTCACGGGCACGCCGACCATCATGGCGATGGCGGAGGTGACGAGAGTGCCGTAGATCGGCGCCAGCGCGCCGAAGCGGTCGGTCACCGGGTTCCACACCTCGGTCGTCACGAAGGACAGGCCGAAGGCGGAGAGCGCCGGCATGGCTCCCTCCACCAGGGCGAGGATGACCCCGCCGAGGATGACGAGGACGGCCACGGCGAAGAACATCGTGGCGTAATGGAAGGCCGCGTCCTGGAGACGCTGCCGGCGGGCGTAGCCCTGGACGGCGATGCGGTCGGTCACGCTGCTGACGGCGATTTCGGTCATGTCGGCTCCGCTGAGTGGGGGTGGGAAGCTCGACGGAGCCATCGAGCTTCCCTTCTCCATCTGGTCGGCCACGGGTCGGCCCACCGGGCGAAAGCGGCGGTTACTGCGCCGACGCCGTCCACACCGGCTTGTCGCCGGCCTTGATGGTCTCGGTCCAGGTCTTCTCGACCAGCGTGACGACGGCCGGGGGCATCGGGACGTAGTCCAGATCGGCGGCCAGCTTGTCGCCCTTCTCGTAGGCCCAGGCGAAGAACTTCAGCGCGGCGGCGGCGGCGGCGGCATCCTGCGGCTGCTTGTACATCAGGATGAAGCTGGCGCCAGTGATCGGCCAGCTCTCGGCGCCCGGCTGGTCGGTCAGCAGAACGTAGTAGCTCTTCGAACCGGCCCAGTCGGCGTTGGCGGCGGCGGCCTGGAAGGCGGTGATCTTCGGCTCGACGAACTTGCCGTCCTTGTTCTGCAACGCCAGGTACGGGATGCTGTTCTGCTTGGCGTAGGCGTACTCGACGTAGCCGATCGAGCCTTCCGTCTGCTTGACCATGTTGGCCACGCCTTCGTTGCCCTTGGCGCCGATGCCGGCCGGCCACTGGACGGAGGTGTTGGCGCCGATCAGCGTCTTGAACTTCGGGCTGGTCTTCGACAGGTAATCGGTGAACAGGAAGTTCGTGCCCGACCCGTCGGAGCGGTAGACCGGGGCGATGGCGGTGTTCGGCAGGTTGACGCCGGGGTTCAGCGCCTTGATCTGCTCATCGTTCCACTTCGTCACCTCGCCCATGTAGATGTTGGCGAGGACGGTGCCGTTGAGCTTGATCTCGCCCGGCTTGATGCCCTTGAGATTGGTGACCGGGACGACGCCGCCCATGATCATCGGGAACTGCATCAGGCCGGCGCTTTCCAGATCCTCCGGCTTCAGCGGCATGTCGGAGGCGCCGAAGGTGACGGTCTTGGCCTTGATCTGCTTGATGCCGCCGCCCGAACCGATCGACTGGTAATTCAGGCCGACACCGGTCTCCTTCTTGTAGGCGTCCGCCCACTTCGAATAGATCGGGTAGGGGAACGTGGCGCCAGCGCCGGAAATGTCGGCGGCGGAGGCGGAAACGGCGATCAGGCCAACGGCGCCGGCGGCGGCGCCCCGCAGGATGGCTTTGGTCAGAATGGCTTTGGTCAGGGTCAGCACGGTGGGTCTCTCCCTCGCGATGTGCGCGACAAAAATGCGACTGAGCAGGCGAGGGGGACCGTAGCGGTGCTGGAAGACGCGAACGTTGCGGTTCAATGACGGTTTTGTGAAATTGACGGCGGGACGGGCAGGGAGCGCCGTTGGGTTTTCGGCTTTGGCCTCAATCCAACCTACCGCCGAGCCGTAGGTTGGATTGAGCGCAGCGAAAACCCAACGTTCTGCGCGCCGTCAGACGTCCAGCCCGATGTCCAGGTTGGGCGCGCTGTGGGTGATCCAGCCGACCGAGATCATGTCCACGCCGGCCTCGGCGATCGGCCGCACCGTGGCGAGCGTCACGTTGCCGGACGCCTCCGTCACCATCCGCCCGTCCACCAGCGCCACCGCGCGCGCCAGCGTCGGCGGATCCATGTTGTCGAGCAGGACGGCGTCGACGCGCAGCTCCAGCAACTCCTGGAGTTGGTCAAGCGTGTCGACCTCCACCTCGACCTTCACCATGTGGCCGATGGCGGCGCGGGCGCGCTCCACGGCCGGGCGGATGCCGCCGGCGATGGCGATGTGGTTGTCCTTGATCAGCACCGCGTCGTCCAGGCCGAAGCGGTGGTTCGCCCCGCCGCCCAGGCGCACC
>DASPIO010000120.1:0-114973 GCA_035629155.1 Azospirillum sp.
TAGACGGCCGGGGACAGGAGGGGAAAGGTGTTGTGGACGTGCACGATGTCGGGCCGGTGCGCGGCGATGGCGCGGGACACCAGGTCATAGCCTTCGCGCGACCAGATGGAGCGCAAGGCCAAGCCCAGCGTGCCGCCGCCCCGGATGCGCTTGTTGTCCTCGATCAGGCTCGCGACGTCGACGCCGTGGGCCTTCAGCAAGGCCTCCTCCGCTTCGACGGCCACGTCTTCGCCGCCGCGGAAGCGGTATCGTTCATGAATCAGAAGAACGCGCATGCCGCCTCCTCGCCTGTCGCGCGCCCACCGCACACGACCGTCAGCCCGCAAAATCCCCGGCAAGCGCGTTCGTCAAGCCATCCGGACCATAGAGGCTCTCCGCCGCCGCGCCCCAGGTGAACGTCCTGCTGCGGCTGGCCGCCTCCTCCGCCAAGGTACGGCGCAGGGGTTCGTCGTCGTGGAGCCGGCGCAACGCGGCGGCAAGGCCCGCCACCACCTCGGCCTCTCCTCTCCCCCCGGTCGGAACGACGATGCCGCACCGTTCGTCGACCCGCACGGCGGGGCCGCCGAGATCGAGGCAGACCACGGGAAGCCCGTTCGCCAGCGCTTCCAGCACCGCCAGGCCGCCGGCGTCGTGCAGGCTGGGGAACAGAAAGGCATGGTGGGAGCGATAGTGGGCCGTCAGTTCCGAATGCGAGGTCCAACCGATCCACTCGATCCGATCCGCCACGCCCAATTCCTGGGCAAGGCGGCGGCAGCGGTCGTGGAACGGGCCCCGGCCGATCAGGGTGAGGGACCCCTGCCCTCCCGCCTTGCAGAACGCGGCGAAAGCCTTCACCGCAAGATGGACCCCTTTCCAATACAGGAAGAGGCCGGTGTAGAGGATGCGCAGCGGCTCGCCCGGCCGGCGCCGGTCGAGCGGCGGCGGCTCCGTTTGCACGACGTCGGAACCAAGGCCGAACGAGCAACGCACCTTCGGGTGGAAGCGCTTGGGAATCACCTGCTGCGACTGTGGCGTCCGGACGAGGATGAGCGACGCATGGCGGTAGGTCTCGATCATCAGGGGATCGAAACGGACCCATGAATTCATCGCGTCGCGCACGAGATCGGTGAGCCAGCCGCGCAACCCAAATCCCGTCCGCAGGCGCATGGGCGCGCGTTCGCCGCCGCCGATCGGGCCCACCACGAAGGGCGGCCCCAGGCGCCCCAGGAAGCTGGGCAGGCGCACGCTGCTGTAGGTCACGCTGTGGACCACATCGAAGCCGATCTCCCGATGGAGCCGGCGGGCAAGGCGCAAGGCCCCCAACTGCCACAACGGATAATACGTGAACGCCTCCAGCTTCTCCGATCCGAAGCGGGAGGTGTGGTCGTCGTGCCGCCAGGGTGGAACGGTGTAGAAGACGAAATGCCGGTTCGGAAAGGGGTCGCCGTCGGCGAGAGTCGCCTCGATGAGCGCCTTCTGCGTCCCATGCGTCAGAACCCAGACCTCGTGGCCGAGGCGGGCGACCTCTTCCGCCCAATGCCAGCCGATCCCCGGTTCGGATCCGGCGTTCGGACGGCAGGCGTAGCAGGACAGTAGGATTTTCATGGCTGGCCCATCCCGTGCGAATCACTCATTCGACCGACTGCGACGAGGCGCGGGCTCCGGTGGCGGCCCGCTCCACGTGGATCATGCGTCCCAACGTCAGCGGGTTCAGCCAGACGTCCCAAGCGGTGGTCGGCCAGCCGACCGTCCCGGACCGCCACGCGGCGATCCCCGTCAGGACGGCCTGTGCCCACAGCACCAGGTGAAAGGCCAGGGCGCCCGGTGCGGCCGGCCAGAGCCAGAACGCGCCGTTGCAGGCCACCGCCGCCAGCGCTGCCGTCGCCATGGCGACGTAGACGATGGTGCGGGCCTGCCCGCGGGCGACCAGCGCGCAGGTCAGCGCCGCGGCGATGGTGAACGGCACCATGATCGGGACGAGCAGGCGGAAGAGCGGCGCGGCGTCCGCAAAGCCGGGTCCCATGATCGTGGGCACCAGAACGTCGCTCGCGGCGGCCAGCATGGCGACCGCCGCGGTCATCGCCACGGACGCCTGGAGCGTGATGACGAACACCATCTCCCGGCCGCGGTGCGTATCCGACGCGAACATCCGCACCAGGGACGGAAACAGGGTCTGCAGCGCGACATGCAGAAACGGATGCAGGCCGAGGATGAGGCGGAACAGGACCGACAGGTGGCTGACCTCCTCGATCGTCGTCCAGCGCGCGGCGGACAGGACCGGCATCTGCCAGACAACCGTTCCCACCGCGCCCGCGAACCCAAGGGGCAGGGCCGGCCGGGCAAGGTCGCGCATGGCCGCGAGCGACGGCAGGGTGAGGCGCGCGCACGGGCCGAGACGGCGGCGGGCGACCACGATCGCCAGCACGGCCGCCCCGCCCTCCGCCGCCGGAACGGCCAGTGGCGACCGGGAAACGAGAAGGAACACGATCAGCAGCGCAAGGGTGGCGGTGCCCTGCAGCAGCCGGATCATCCCCTGCTCGTAGAACCGGGTCAGCCCGTTCAGCGCCCATGCATAGCCAAGCGAAACGAGGGCCATCGAACACAGCTGGGCCAGCAGCTGGAGCCGCGATGCGGCATCGCCGTACCCCAGGACCGTCTGGACGGCGAAGAGAACGGGTGTCGCGGCCAGGATCAGCGTCGCCTTCAGTGCCGAAACGTCGGTGATGATCCGGGCCCGCTGTTCCGGCGGCGCCACGGCCAGGCGCTGTGCCCCGGTCTGGTCGGTTCCCCCCTGCACGATGCCCATGGCGATGGCCGTCAGCGACCAGGCGATGCCGATGACGCCGAGATCGGCCACGCCCAGGACCCACCCCGCCAGGGCAACCGTCAGGAGTTGTGTGATGCGGTACACGAACTCGCCGACGCCGGTGGCGATCAGATGGGCCAGGAGCGCGTCGGGCCGGGCGGTCAGAAACCCCCGCACCGTCATGACGCGGCCCCGGATCGGAGAACGCCCGCGCGTCCGCCGCCGGCCGGCACCGTCAGCATGCGCCGCTCGACGGCCAGCACCGCCAGCCCGGCTCCGATGATCGACCAGTACCAGATGCCGCCCTGCGGCCCTTCCAGATAGACGTCGAAGGCGGCGTTGACCGCGGCCGCCGTCCACATCGCCAGGATCCACACGTTCGCCCGCTGCCAGGTGCCGGCCCCCGCGTGCTTCATCCTGACGGCCATGCGGACCAGCGCCGTCACGAAGGCGGCGTGCAGGACCACCCACAGCAGGAAGCCCGGCACGCCGGCTCTGGCCAGAACCGTTAGATGGCCGTTGTGCGGACTGCGCAACTCTCCCAGTGCGGAAACCTGGTATCCGTCGGAATCGGCCAGATTCTCGCCGAACCCCTTGCCGGTCCAGAAATACTCGCCGAACAGGGTGTAATCGACGATGTCCTCCCACCACAGCAATCGCCACGTGGCGGTGGATTCAAGCTCGGCCGCGTCGATGCCGGCGGCATCGGCAGGCCGCTCGCCGGTGATGCTGAGAACGTTGGCGAGAATCTGGTCGGCCGAAATCTCGCGCCGTTCCGTTTCGATGCGAATGCCGAATACAGCCATCAGGGTCAGCACGCCGGCGAGGGCGGCGACGAACAACAGCACCGGCCGGCGCCCGTAGCCGAACAGGAAAACGACCAGGATGCCAGCGGCCAGAGTCAGCAGCCCGCCGCGGGTGCCGGCGATCACCCATAGGGCCGCAGCCATCCATGACGACCAGAAGAGCCAGCCCGGAAGCCAGCGCGGCAGCGGGTGGCCGGGCGCCATCGCCTCCCGCAGCCGAAGCAGCCGAAACGCGAGAACCCCGGCAAGGTGCACGGCAATGTCGCCGGGCTTCAACTGGATCAACGGCATATAGTCGGTGGAGAGGTCGACATCGCGCGGGGTCAGGACGATGAACAGGGGCAGGAGCACCACGCTGACGCTCAATACCCGGTCGAACGCGATGACGAGGCCGCGGACCATGTGGCGATCGTTCATCAGCGACGCGACGATGAACGCGAAGGCCGAATAGCCGTAGAGCGCGGAGTCGCGCAGCGTGTCGACCCCGTATTCTTCGAAATAAGGAACCGATCTGGACAAGCACCACAAATCGAACGCGACCAGAAGCCAAAGGACACGCGATTCGGCAAAAATACGGAAATCAGGCGCGCACAGGTACAGGACAAGGCTCAGGAACAGGACAACCTCGCCGACATAGATCGGCGGCACCCCGATATGGGCGAAACCACGGCCGCCAAGCACATAGCCAACCAGCAGCAACCCGATGACGTAAAGGCATGACGTCTGAAGGAATCGTCTCATCGGGGAAGATCAACCGCCGAAGCCGTGTGAGGAATTCAAAAACCCAGGGGGTCATACCGGGGCATGCGGCAACACACGCGGCCACGGAGTCCTGTCCATGGTCCGGACCGTACCGGCATCCCAACCGTGCCGTCAATGCTCCCGTGTGGGACAGTTTTGGCGCTCCCGGCCCGGCCAACACCCGACGGCCGACACCCGACGGCCGGCTTGGCGGCTGACGGGGCGGCTGACGGGGCGGGCGATGCGTGGTACGACTGCGGGCGCAGGGATGGCAGGCGATCCACCTCGGAGAATGAACCGTGGGCACAGCGGAACTGGACGTTGCGGTCGCAGAAGGGGGGACGCCCGGCACCCTCCCGCGTGCGGCCCGCCCCGGCGGAACATCGCCGCAGGCCGGCCTGCCGCGGGAAGGCGTCGTCGGGCGGACGTCGCCCTAGCCATGACCGGCGCCGCAGACATCCTGGCGCCGCTGGCGCCGGAGTTCCGGCTGCTGTGCGCGGCGGTGCGGCGGGCGCAGGGGAACGGCGACGTCCCGGCCCTGCGCGCCGCGATGGCGGCGGGGCCGGACTGGGCGCTCGTGCTTCGGGGGGCGGCGCGGCACCGCGCGACGGCGCTCGTCCTTGCCGGGCTCCAGGCCGACGGCGCGGCGGACGTGCCGCCGGACGTCCTGGCCGCGCTGCGCCGGGCGGCGGCGGCCGATACCCGCCGATGCCTGGCGCACGCCGCCGAGGTGGTCCGCCTCGTCCGCCTGTTCGCGGCGGCGGACATCCGGGTGCTGGTGCTGAAGGGCGTGGTGCTGTCGCAGCAGCTTTACGGGAACCTCGCCATGCGTGGGCCGGGCGACATCGACCTGCTGGTCGACCCCGCCCGGTTCTGGGAGGCGGACGCCGTGCTCGCCGCGGCCGGCTACCGGCTCGACGGGCCGGCCATCTCCCCGGCCCGCCGCGCCGCCGGCCAGCGGCTGTTCCGCGACCTGACCTACCGCGACGCCGGGCGCGGCCTCGTGGTCGAGCTGCACCAGCGCCTGACCGCGAACCCCCGCCGGCTGGAAGCCGATTTCGACTCCCTCTGGCGCGACCGGGTCGACGTGGCGCTGGCCGGCGTGGCCGTCGCCACCCTGCCCCGGCGCGTGCTGGCGCTGTACCTGTGCGTCCACGGCGCCCACCACTGCTGGGAGCGGCTGTGCTGGCTGGCCGACCTG
Source organism: Azospirillum sp. (assembly GCA_035629155.1). GTDB lineage: Bacteria > Pseudomonadota > Alphaproteobacteria > Azospirillales > Azospirillaceae > Azospirillum. The sequence goes on from DASPIO010000120.1 coordinate 5,534, forward strand.
ACGGCGCTGCTGAAGGACGCCGAGGGCGCCGCCGCGGCGCTGGCCCAGGCGGAGGCGGCCGGGCTGCGCGCGGCCATGCGCCTCGTGGTGACGCTGGGGCACGGATGGCTCGGGCTGCCGCTGCCCGGGCACCGGCACGCCGGGCGGCGGCACGCCGGGCGGCGCGACGACCGCCGCGCCCGGCGCTTCGTCGCCCGCTTCTTCGCCGGATCCCGGTGGCTGGACATGCCCCGCGAGGGCAGCGCCGCGTGGCTTCGCCGGGAGGCGTGGCGGCGGCTCCACCTCTATTCGTTCAAGGACGACTGGCGCCACGGCTGGGACGAACTGCGCGCGGACTTGGCCAACCCCATTGACTGGGGTGTTTTTCCGCTACCCGACCGGTTGCTGTGGTTGTATCCGTTCCTGCGGCCCGTCGGGTGGGTGGTGCGCAACGCGCGCCGGAAGCGGCCGGCGGGGCGCAAGGCGCCGCCGGACTGACGTCCGCCAACCGCTGCAAAGCCAACCGCTGCAAAAGCCGTCCGTCGCGAAAGCCGTCCCGCGTGTCCGATTCCGCCCGCCTTCCCTCATCCCCGCCCGCCGCCCTGCCCGACGCCGTGTCCGCCGATTCCCCACGGCGGCGCCTCGCGGCGCTGGTGCGCGACGTGGTGCGCTCCACCAGCCCCCGGCGTCTGGCCGCCGTGGCGGCGCTGATGGCGGTCGCCGCCTTCGCCGAGGGCGCCGGCCTCATGCTCCTGGTGCCGCTGCTCGATCTGCTGGGCATCACCGGATCGGGGCGGGTGGCCGGCTGGCTGGCGGCGCTCGGCGTCGGCCCCGTCGGGCTGGAGGGCGCGCTGGCCGCCTATCTGGTGCTCGTCGCCGCGGCGGCGTGGGTGGTGCGGGCCCGCACGCTGGCGGCGCTCAGGCTGCGGATGGCCTTCATGGACAGCCTGCGCACCCGCCTGCACGCCGCCCTGCTCGCCACCGAATGGCGCACCTTCGCGCGGATGCGCGCCGGCGCCGTCCAGCAGGCGCTGACCGAGGAGGCCGGGCGCACCGGCATGGGGGTGGAGTTCCTGCTGCGCCTGGGCGCCGCCGGGCTGGAGGTACCGGCGCTGCTGGCCGTCGCCGCCATCCTGTCGCCTCTGCTCACCGGCGGGGCGCTCGCCCTCGCCGCCGTCATGGCACTGGCCATGCGCCCCCTGAACCGGCGCACCTACCAGCTCGGCCGCTCCATGCAGCACCTGGGCCGCGCGCTGCACGCCGACCTTGCCGAGGACATCACCGGCATGCGGGTGGTGCGCAGCCACGGGCTGGAACCGGCGCGGCGCCAGCGCTTCGCCGAACGCGCCGCGGCGGCGCGCGCGAACCACCTCGCCCACCAGCGGACCTCCGGCACCGAACGGGCGGTGGCCCGCGTGGTCGCGGCGGCGGCCACGGCGCTGGTGGTCGTGCTTGCCGTGCGCGGCTTCGCGGTGCCGCTGGCGGACACGCTGGTGCTGGTCGTCGCCTTCGCCCGGCTGGCGTCGGCGGGGCTGGCGCTGCGGGACGGCTACCGGACGGTGCTGCACGCGCTGCCGGCGCACGCCGCCCTGACCGACCTCCTGGACCAGTGCCGGGCGGCGGCCGAGCCGGCCGGGTCCGGCACGGTCGAGCCGCCGCCCTTCACGCGGAGCCTGCGCCTGGAGGGGGTGGTCTTCCGCCACGCCGAGGGCGATCCGCCCGCGCTGGCCGGCGTGGACGCCGAGATCCCCGCGCGCGGCATCACCGCGGTGGTCGGCCCGTCCGGGGCGGGCAAATCGACGCTGGCCGACCTTCTGCTCGGCCTTCTGGCGCCGGACGGCGGCCGCATCCTGGTCGACGGCCGGCCGCTGGAGGGCGCCGCGCGGCAGGCCTGGCGGCGGCGCGCCGGCTACGTTCCACAGGACAGCTTCCTGTTCCACGACACGATCCGCGCCAACCTGACGATGGCGGCGCCGGAGGCCGGCGAGCCGGCGCTGTGGGACGCGCTGGAGCGCGCGGCTGCGGCCGACTTCGTGCGCGCCCTTCCGGACGGGCTGGACACCGTGGTCGGCGAGCGCGGCGGCCGCCTCTCCGGCGGCGAGCGGCAGCGTCTGGCCCTGGCCCGCGCGCTCGTCCGCCGACCGGCCCTCCTCATCCTCGACGAGGCCACCAGCGCGCTCGACGTCGGGAGCGAGCGGCGCGTCCTGGCGGCGCTGGACCGCCTGCGCCACGAGTTGGCGGTCGTCGTCGTCGCGCACCGCGCCTCGACCGTGCGCAGCGCCGACACGGTCATCGTCCTGGAGCACGGCCGGGTCGTCGGCGCCGGCTCGTGGGACGACGTGACGCGGCAGGCGGCGCCGCTGCTCGCCCGGCTCGGCATGGCCGACGGCCACGAGGCGCCCCCGTGATGCCTGCCCCAGTGGTCCTCGCAACGGGCGCCGCCGTTGACCCCCCGGGCGAAGCCGCCTAAAACCGCTGGGGACCGGGCGTCGCGCGCCGGAAGGAAGGGAGTACCGCTATGAGCTTCGACCTCGACGCCGTGCGCGCGGACGTTCCGCTGGCCGGAAAGCGGGTCTGGGTGGCCGGGCACCGGGGCATGGTCGGCTCGGCGATCGTCCGCCGGCTGGCGTCCGAGGGCTGCGAGGTGCTGACCGTCGGCCGCGACCGCGTCGACCTGCGGCGCCAGGAGGCGGTCGAGGAATGGCTGGCCGGGGCGCGCCCGGAGGTGGTGGTGGTCGCCGCGGCCAAGGTCGGCGGCATCCACGCCAACAACAGCCAGCCGGCCGAATTCCTGTACGACAACCTGATGATCGAGGCCAACATCATCCACGGCGCGCATCGCCTGGACGTCGGCAAGCTGCTGTTCCTCGGCTCGTCCTGCATCTATCCCAAGCTGGCACCGCAGCCGATCCCCGAATCCTCCCTGCTGACCGGCCCGCTGGAACCCACCAACGAATGGTACGCGATCGCCAAGATCGCCGGCGTCAAGCTGTGCCAGGCCTACCGGCGGCAGTACGGCCGCGACTTCATCTCGGCGATGCCGACCAACCTGTACGGCATCAACGACAACTTTCACCCGGCCTTCAGCCACGTCCTGCCGGCGCTGATGCGCCGCATCCACGCCGCCCGGCTCGAAGGACAGGAGAGCGTGGAGATCTGGGGATCGGGAACGCCGCTGCGCGAGTTCCTGTACGCCGACGACCTCGCCGACGCCTGCGTGTTCCTGCTGCGCCGCTATGCCGGCTACGATCCCGTCAACGTCGGCGCGGGCGAGGAGGTGAGCATCGCCGACCTCGCCCGCATGATCGCCGGCGTGGTCGGCTACACCGGGCGCTTCGTCTTCGACGCCTCGAAGCCCGACGGCACGCCCCGGAAGGTGGTCGACGCGTCGGCAATGACGGCGCTGGGCTGGCGCCCGCGGACCGGCCTGCGCGAGGGCATCGAGCAGACCTACCGCTGGTACCTGGAGCACCGGGACGCCGCCCGCGGCCATGCCGCCGAGGGCAATCCGTGACCTCATGTGCAGCCGGCACTTGCATCGTATTTGTTTCAAGCGCCATCGTTGACCCCCTAGGCGAAGGGGCATACAACCTTCCCTCATGGGGTTTTGCGCGCGGGCGCGCCGCCCCGCTGACCTGCGAAGGGTGACGGACCGCCGATGGTCAACCGCGGTATCGAGGTGCTGAAGGAAACGCAGGCGGAATTCCTCCGGGCCATGGGAATCGCCTCGGTGATCACCCTGTTCCTGGATGCCCTGCAGCTGGTCGTGCCGATCTACATGATGCAGGTCTTCGACCGCGTGATGTCCAGCCGCAGCATGGAAACGCTGACCATGCTGACGATCATCGCGGTGATCGGCATCGCCATGTGGGCGGTGCTGGACTTCCTGCGCGGCCGCATCTTCGTCGTGGCCAGCCACGTGGTGGCGACGCGGCTGAACGGCCCGGCCTTCGAGGCGGCGGTCGTCGACACCCTGCGCGGCGAAAGCAGCAGCGCCAACCAGGCGGTGCGCGACGTCAGCGACCTGCGCAACTTCATCACCGGCAGCGCCGTCCTGGTGCCGCTGGAGGCGCTGTTCTCGCCGCTGTTCCTGGTCGTGCTGTTCCTGCTCCACCCGATGTACGGGCTGATCGCGCTCATCGCGTCGGTCATGCTGCTGGTGCTGAGCGTCATCAACGAACTGGCGACCCGCCGGCCGCTGATGGAGGTCAACGACGCCGCGGTGAAGTCGTTCAGCGAGATCGGCGCCGCCGTCCGCCACGGCGAGGTGCTGGAGGCCATGGGCATGACCCAGGCGGTGACGCGGCGCTGGCAGCGCTCGCAGAACCGCTTCGTCGACCTGATGATCCGCTCGCACGACCGGGCCAAGCTGATCACGGCCGTGTCCAAGGGCGTGCGCATGTCGCTCCAGGTGGCGCTGACCGCCACCGCCGTCGTCGTCGTCCTGCACCAGTCCGCGTCGCCGGGCAGCATGTTCGCCGCCATGCTGATCATGGGCCGCGCGCTGATCCCCTTCGAGAACATGATCGAGGGCTACCGGCAGTGGGTGTTCGCCTACGCCGCCTTCCGGCGCCTGCGCACGCTGCTTTCCAAGACCGACAGCCGCCGCCACGGCCTGGACCTGCCGCGCCCGGACCCGCGCGTCAAGGTGGAGCGTCTGGTCTTCGTGCCGCCCGGCGGCGACCGCGCCATCCTCAAGGGCATTTCCTTCCAGCTGGAGCCGGGCGAGGTTCTGGGCGTGGTCGGGCCGTCGGGGTCGGGCAAGTCGACGCTGGCGCGCGTGCTGGTCGGCGTGTGGGAGCCCACCGCCGGCGGCGTCTACCTGGACGGCCACAACGTCTACACCTGGAGCCGGGAAAGCTTCGGCCGCTACGCCGGCTACCTGCCGCAGAGCATCGCGCTCCTCGACGGCACGATCCGCGAGAACATCGCCCGCATGCAGGAGGCCGAACCGCACGACGTGATCGAGGCGGCGCGCCGCGCCGACGTGCACGAGATCATCGGCCGCATGCCCTTCGGCTACGAGACGCACATCGGCGACGCCAACTTCGTGCTGTCCGGCGGCCAGCGCCAGCGCATCGCGCTGGCCCGCGCGCTGTTCGGCCGGCCGCGGCTGGTCGTGCTGGACGAGCCCAACTCCAACCTCGACCAGGCCGGCGAGACGGCGCTGCTGCAGGCCATCCAGGCGGCCAAGGACGACGGCGCCACCGTGATCATCATCGCCCACCGCCCGTCGGTGCTGGCCACCGTCGACAAGGTCCTGGTCATGCGCGACGGCACCATCGAACACTTCGGCCCGCGCGAGGACGTGGTGAAGTTCGGCAAGCTCAACCTGGCGCCGCCACCGCCGCGCCCCACGCCGGTCCCGGTCGAAAGCGGCGGCCTGAACCGCCTGCCGGGCGCGTGAGGCCGCCATGACCTATGCCCTGACCACCCGCCAGACGACCTTCGCCGCCCCGGTCAAGGAAGCAGCACCACCGTCGCTGCGCGCCACCCTGATCGCCGCCGGCGTCACCATCCTGATCGGCTTCGGCGGTTTCCTGGCGTGGGGCTTCCTGGCGCGCCTGGACAGCGCCGCGCTGGCCCCCGGCATCGTCATCGTCGAGAGCCACCGCAAGACCCTCTCGCACCTGGAAGGCGGCATCCTCAAGGAGCTGCTGGTCAAGGAAGGCGATCTGGTCAAGGCGGGGCAGGTCCTGCTGCGCCTGGACGCCACCCAGCCGGCGGCGGCGCTGGCGCAGCACCAGAACCAGTATTGGACGACCCAGGCGCGCATCGCCCGCCTGAGCGCGGAATACCTGGACGAGCCGTCGGTCACCTTCCCCGCCTCCCTGCTGGCCAGCCGCGACAAGCCCGAGGCGGCGGAGGCGATGGCCGTGCAGCTGCGCCTGTTCAAGGCGCGCAAGGAGCAGCACGAGGGCCAGATCGAGGTGCAGCACCGGTCGATCGACCAGATCAAGGAGGAGATCACCGCGCTGCGCTTCCAGATGGACGCCAACCGCGAAGCGGTCCGCACCGTCGACGAGGAGCTGCGCGGCATCCAGGAGCTGATGCTGAAGGGGCAGGCGACCAAGCCCCGCCTGCTCGCCCTGCAGCGCGAACTCGCCAACGCCAAGGGGCGCCGGGGCGAGCTGCTGGCCGGCGTCGCCAAGGCCGAGCAGCTGGTCGCGCAGACCCAGCTGCGCATCCTGGAGCTGCGCAACACGCGCCGCAGCGAGGCCGCGCGGGAGCTGCAGGACGCCCAGGCCCAGGCCGCCGTGCTGGAGGAGCAGATCCGCTCGGTCAGCGACGTGCTGACGCGCCGCGACATGGTGGCGCCGCAGGACGGCCGGGTGACGGGGCTGAAGTACTTCACGCCCGGCGGCGTGGTGGCGCCGGGCACGCCCATCCTCGACATCGTGCCGCAGGACGATTCGCTGCTGGTCGAGGTGCGGGTGCAGCCGACCGACATCGACGTGGTGCAGGTCGGGCTCAAGGCGCATGTCCACCTGACGGCCTACAAGCAGCGCAAGGTGCCGGCGGTGGAGGGCGAGGTGGTCTACATGTCGGCCGATGCCGTGACCGACCCGCTGACCGGCATGAACCATTTCGTCGCCCGCGTGCGCCTGTCGCCGAAGGCCCTGGCGGCGCTGCCGAACGTCGCCCTGGCGCCGGGCATGCCGGCCGAGGTCGCCATCGTGCTGGGCGAACAGCGCGCCATCGACTACCTGCTGGCCCCGATCACCGACGGCATGCACCGCGCCATGCGCGAGGAGTGATGGCGCCTCATCGGGCGGAAGCGCGCTATTCGAACGGCAGGCCCACGTAGTTCTCGGCCAGCGTCTGCGCCACCGCGCGCGACGCCACGACGCTTTGCAGCTCGGCGAGCTGGCGGCGCCGGTCGAACGGGTTGCCGGACGGGTCCCGGTGCAGCATCTGCGTCATCCACCAGGAGAAGTGCTGCACCCGCCAGACCCGCCGCAGGCAGGTGTCCGAATAGGCGTCCAGCCGGTCCGTCCGCCCCTGCCGGTAGAACGCCTCCAGCGCCCGCGCCAGCACGCGCACGTCGGCCACCGCGAGGTTCATGCCCTTGGCCCCCGTCGGCGGCACGATGTGCGCGGCGTCGCCGGCCAGGAACAGGCGCCCGAAGCGCATCGGCTCGGCCACGAAGCTGCGCATCGCCGTGATGCCCTTCTGCAGGACCGGCCCCTCGGTCAGCGACCAGCCCTCCTCCGGTGCTGCGAAGCGGCGGTGCATCTCCTCCCAGATGCGGGCGTCGGGCCACGCGGCGATGCCGTCGTCGGGCGACACCTGGATGTACAGCCGCGACAGCTCCGGCGAGCGCATGCTGAGCAGCGCGAAGCCGCGCTCGTGGCTGGTGTAGATCAGCTCGTCCGACGACGGCGGCGCCTGCGCCAGGATGCCCAGCCAGGCGTAGGGGTAGACGCGCTCGTACGCCGTCAACGCCCCGGCCGGCACGGCGGCGCGGCACACGCCGCGGAACCCGTCGCATCCCGCCACGAAGTCGCAGTCGATCGCGTCCTCCCGCCCGTCCGGCCCTCGCACACGGATGCGCGGCGCCGACCCGTCGATACCCTCCACCCCCAGCGCCGCCGTCTCGAACAGGATCGGCAGGCCGGCGGCCAGCCGCGCCGCGATCAAGTCCTTCACCACCTCGTGCTGGCCGTACACGGTGACCGCGCGCCCGGTCAGATCGGCGAAGTCGATGCGGTGCGTCCGCCCCTCGAAGCGCAGGTCGATGCCGTGGTGCAGCAGCCGTTCGCGCAGCAGCCGCTCCCCCACCCCCATCTCCACCAGCAGGTCGGCGGTGCCCTGCTCCAGCACCCCGGCACGGATGCGGTGCTCGCAATACTCCCGGCTGCGGTCCTCGACGATCACGGATTCGATGCCATGAAGGTGCAGCAGGTGGGCGAGCACGAGGCCCGCCGGCCCGGCGCCGACGATGCCGACCTGCGTCCTCATCGCCCTGCCCTCCCCAGCACCCGATCGATGAACGCCTGCGCCGCGCCGGCATAGGCCAGCGGGTCGAACAGCCGGTCCAGGTCGGCGGGCGACAGCGCGCCGGCGACGTCCGCGTCCTCCTCCAGCACGGCGCGCAGCGGCCGTCCTTCGGCAACGGCCCGCCGGCTGGCCTCGGCCACGCGCTCGTGCGCCGCCATGCGCCCCAACCTGCCGGCCAGCGCCATGGTCACCGCCTCCGCCATGATCAGCCCGTCGGTCAGGTCCAGGTTGCGGCGCATGCGCCCCGCATCGACCTCCACACCCCCGATCGTATCCGCCGCATGCCGCGCCGCGCCGGCCACGAGCCGCCCCAGCTCCGGCAGCGCCTGCCATTCGGCGTGCCAGCCGCCCAGCCCCCGCTCATGCTCCTGCACCATGCCGGACAGCAGCCCGGCCACCAGCCCCGGTGCCCGCACCGACGCCGCCAGCATCACCGCGCACGCCACCGGGTTGCGCTTGTGCGGCATGGTGGAGGAGCCGCCGCGTCCCGGCGCCGCCGGCTCGAACGCCTCGCCCACCTCCACCTGCATCATCAGCGACAGGTCGCGCCCGATGCGGCCCAGCGTGCCGGCCAGCAGGCCCAGCGCCGCGCCGAACCCCGCCACCCGGTCGCGCGCCGCGTGCCAGGGCACCGCCGGCAGGGGCAGATCCAGCTCCCGCGCCAGCGCCTCGGCCACCGGCAGCGCCGCGTCGCCCAGGGAGGCCAGCGTCCCGGCGGCCCCGCCGAACTGCAGCGCGAACTGCGCGCGCGCCGCCGCGACGCGGTCCCGGTCGCGGTTCAGCGCATCGAGCCAGCCTGCGGCCTTCAGCCCGAAGGTGGTCGGCAGCGCGTGCTGCATCCAGGTGCGCGCCACCATGGGCGTCGCCCGGTGCGCCTGCGCCAGGGCCGCCAGCCCGTCCGCCAGCCGCGCCAGATCCTCCTCCAGCGCGTCGGCGAAGGCGCGCAGCTGCAGCATCAGCCCGCTGTCCATGGCGTCCTGGCTGGTGGCCCCCCAGTGGACGTAGCGCGCCGCCCCGGCGTCCGCCGCCTGCACCCGGCGCGTCAGGTGCCGGACCATCGGAATGGCCGTGTTCCCCGCCTCCGCCGCCTCCGCCCCCAGCGCCGCAAGGTCGTACAGCGCGGCGTCGCACGCCGCCGCGATGGCGGCCACCGCGTCCGCCGGGATGACGCCCACGGCGGCCTCCGCGCGCGCCAGCGCCGCCTCGAAGTCCAGCATCCCCTGCAGCCGCGCCCGCGGCGCGAACGCGCGCACCGCGTCGGCCGTCGCGAACAGCGGATCGAGCAGCGGGTCGCCATGCAGCACGTCGGTCATGCCATTCCGCCTCGCACCGTCGTAGGTTGGGTTGAGCCGCAGGCGAAAACCCAACGTCCCTGGCACCGCGCACACGTTGGGTTCTCGCTGGCGCTCAACCCAACCTACGAACACCCGTCTTCAAAACTCAAAAAACGCCGTTTCGCCGTCGCCTTGCAGGACGATGTCGAAGCGGTACGTCACCACCCCGCCCGCGTCCTCCCGCGCGGCCAGCAGCGTGCGGCGCGCGGCCGGGTCGGCGATGGCGTTCAGCACGGGGTCGGTGTCGTTGGCCGGCTCGTCGGCGAAGTAGATCCGCGTCACCAGCCGGTCGAGCAGCCCGCGCGCGAAGACCGACACCAGGATGTGCGGCGCCTGCATCGCGTTGCCGTTGCCCGGCACCGGCCCCGGCCGGACCGTGGTGAAGCGGTACGTCCCCGTCCCGTCCGTGGCGGCGCGCCCGAAGCCGGGGAAGTTCGCGTCCGGCGCCCCCTCCCGCGTGTCGTCCGGGTGGGCATAGCGCCCGCCTGCGTCGGCCTGCCAGATTTCCAGCAGCGCGTCGGTCACCGGCACGCCGTCGCCGTCCAGCACGCGGCCCTCGATGCGGATCACCTCCCCCCGCGCGCCGCCGGCCGTCAGGTCGCTCCACGCCGGGCGGTCCAGCGCCTTATGAAAGAACGGCCCCACCGTCTGCGAAGGCGTGGTGCCGGCCGGCATCTCACGCCTCCATCGGCGTGGCGTCCCGGCCGCGCAGCACGATGTCGAAGCGGTAGCCCAGCGCCCATTCCGCCTCGCTCAAGCCGTGGTCGTAGCGGGCCACCAGCCGGTCGCGCGCCGCCGCGTCCGGCGTGCTCATGAAGATGGGATCGAGCGGCAGCAGCGGGTCGCCGGGGAAGTACATCTGCGTGACCAGCCGCGTGGCGAAGGCGGGGCCGAACAGCGAGAAATGGATGTGCGCCGGCCGCCACGCGTTGTGCTCGTTGCGCCAGGAGTAGGCGCCGGGCCGGATGGTGAGGAAGCGGTATTCGCCCTCCTCGTTCATCAGCGCCTGCCCCCAGCCGGTGAAGTTGGGATCCAGCGGCGCGTCGTGCTGGTCGCCGGGGTGGGCGTAGCGGCCGGCGGCATTGCACTGCCACACCTCCACCAGCGTGCGCGGCACCGCGCGCCCGGTTTCGTCCAGCACGCGCCCGGCGACGATGATGCGCTCCCCGATCGGCGCGCCCGCGTGCTGCCGGGTCAGGTCCACGCGCTCCGGCCCGGCCCGTCCATCATCGAAGCGCGGCCCCGTCACCTCCGACAGCGTCTGCTCGATGCGCACCGGCGCCCGGCGCGGCGCGCGCTTCACCGTGCTGCCGTAGGCCGGGAACCGATGCGGCGGGTTGGCGCCGGGCTGCGGGCGGGCGTAGGGCTGCGGCCGGGTCATCAGCCGTCCTCCTCCCGGTCCATCTCCTCGAACGCCGCGCGGGCGACGCGGAACGCCGTGTTGCCCGCCGGCACCCCGGCGTAGACGGAGAGGTGCAGCAGGATCTCCTTCACCTCGTCGCGCGTCACGCCGGTGTTCCTGGTGGCGCGGATGTGCAGCTTCAGCTCCTCCTCATGCCCCAGGGAGGCGAGCATGGCGATGGTCAGCATGCTGCGCGTGCGGTGGTCCAGGCCGGGGCGCGTCCACACCGCCGCCCACGCCTGCCGCGTCAGGAAGTCCTGCCACTCCGCGTCGAACCCCGTGGCGCGCTGGCGGGAGCGTTCCACGTGCTTCTGCCCCAGGACGGCGGTGCGCACCGCGCGCCCCTGTTCCAGCGCGTCGTCAGCCATGTCCGGTCCCTTCCTGTCCCGTCACCTCCGCCAGGAAGGCGGCGAGGTGCGCGTTCACCGCGCCCGGCTGTTCCAGCGTCGGGATGTGCCCCGCGCCCTCGATCACCGCCAGCCGCGCGCCGGGGATGGAGGCCGCCAGTTCCCGCGCCGCCGCCGGCGGGGTGGCGAGGTCCTGGTCGCCGACCAGCACCAGCGTGGGGCAGCGGATGCGCGCCGCGTCCTCCCGCAGGTCGGCGTCGCGGATCGCCAGGGAGCAGCCGACGTAGCCCTCCGCCGGGGTGCGGGTCAGCATGTTGGCCGCCCCGCGCACGAGGTCCGGGCGCTCCGCCCGCGTCTTCTCCGTGAACCACCGCGCCATGACGCCGTCGCGCAACGCGGCGAGGCCGTCGCGGCGGATCGCCGCCACCCGGTCGTCCCAGATCTGCGGCGGGCCGATGCGGCTGGCGGTATCGCACAGCACCAGCGAGGCCACCCGCTCCGCCGCGACCGAGCCCAGCAGCTGCGCCACCATGCCGCCGATGGACAGGCCGCAGACGTGCACCCGCCCGATCCCCAGCGCGTCCAGCAGCGCCAGCGCGTCCGCCGCCAGCTGCCCGATCAGGTAGCCGTCCCCCACCGGGGTCAGGTCGGTGAGGCCATGCCCGCGCATGTCGTAGCGCAGCACCCGGCAGCGCCCCGCCAGATGCGCCGCCTGCGGGTCCCAGACGTGGACGTTGGTGCCCAGCGAGTTGGCGAACAACACGACGGGCGCCCCCACCGGCCCGCTCAGATCATAATGGACCGTCAGGTCCGCCGCGCGAACGAAGGGCATGCGCTCTCCGCATCCGATTTATTGTTTGCACGCACGATGATCCGTGATGCGAGCGATTGTCAAGTGGCGGACCGGTCGATATCCGTGCAAGAATAATCGTCAAAATCGCCGGATCCGTGCGGCGGCCTCGCCCCCGCACGCCCAGGCCACCAGGGAGGGGACAATGACGGGACGTCTGCGCGCAATCCTGCTCGGCGCCGCAGCCGGGGTGGCCATGGCTGCCGCGCCGGCCTGGGCCGCCACCGTGAAGGTCGGCGTCATCGGCCCCTTCTCCGGGCCGTTCGCCACCGCCGGCCAGACCTTCAAGCAGGCGGTCGAGGTCTATCAGGCCATGCACGGCGACAGCGCCGGCGGCAACAGGATCGAATTCGTCTACAAGGACCTGGACCAGGCCAACCCGGCGCAGTCCAAGGCGCTGGCGCAGGAACTGATCGTCAAGGAGAAGGTGCAGTACCTCGCCGGCTTCTTCTTCACGCCCGACGCGCTGGCGGTGGCGCCGCTGATGGACGAGGCGAAGGTCCCCTGCGTCATCTTCAACGCCGCCACCTCCGCCATCACGGAGAAGTCGCCGCTGTACGTGCGCACCTCCTTCACCCTCTGGCAGGCGACCGTTCCACTGGCCCAGCACGTGTACAAGACCGGCGTGCGCAAGGTGGTGACGGCGGTCAGCGACTACGGCCCGGGCATCGACGGCGAGGCGGCGTTCAAGGCGACGTTCGAGAAGGCCGGCGGGCAGGTGGTCGACTCCATCCGCATGCCGCTCAAATCCACCGACTTCGCCCCCTTCATGCAGCGCATCCGCGATTCGGGTGCTGAGGCCATCTACGCCTTCCTCCCCGCCGGCCCGACCACGCTGGCCTTCGCCAAGGCCTTCGCCGACAACGGCCTGAAGGACAGGATCAAGTTCTTCGGCCCCGGCGACATCACGCAGGAACCGGACCTGCCGGCGCTGGGCGACGCGGCGGTCGGCATCACCACGGCCTTCCATTACAGCCGCGCCCACGATTCCGACCTGAACCGCGCCTTCGTCGCCAAGCACAAGGAGAAGTTCGGCAACGCCGACACCGTCACCTTCACCTCGGTCGGCGCCTACGACGGCACCCACCTGATCTACAAGATGGTCGAGGCGACGGGCGGCAAGCCCGACGGCGCCAAGGCGGTGGAAGCGGTGAAGGGACTGAGCTGGGAAAGCCCGCGTGGTCCGCTGAAGCTCGACCCGGACTCGCGCACCGTCGTCCAGAACGTCTACCTGCGGGTGACGGAGCGGGTGAACGGCGCGCTGCAGAACACGGAGAAGGAGACCTTCGCCGCCCAGCCGGACTACGGCTACAAGCTGGGGAAGTGACGCAATCCCCATGCAGACGGTCCTCGGCATCGCCATCGACGGCGTCGCCTACGGCATGATCCTGTTCATCATCTCGGTCGGGCTGTCGGTGACGCTGGGCCTGATGCGGGTGGTGAACCTGGCGCACGGCGCCTTCGCCATGGTCGGCGGCTACCTCGCCTCCTTCGCGGCGCAACGCCTGGGCCTGCCGTTCGAGGCGGCGGCGGCCGGGGCGATCCTGCTGACCGTGGTGCTGGCGCTTCCGCTGGAACGCCTGCTCTACCGCCGCATCTACGGCTCCGCCAACGAACTGGCGCAGGTGCTGCTGACCATCGGCCTCACCTTCGTGGTGGTCGCCGGCATCAACTACCTGTTCGGCCCGACGCTGAAGCGCATCCCGCTGCCCGGCTACCTGGAAGGCGTGGTGGAGCTGGGACCCAAGGCCATCCCCACCCACCGCGCCTTCGTCATCGCCGTGGGAATGGCCGCCATCGCCGGCCTGTGGTGGCTCCTGGAGCGCACGGACTTCGGCGTCAAGCTGCGCGCCGCGGTGGACGACCCGGCCATGGCCGCGGCGCTGGGCATCCGCACGGAGCGCCTGTACGCCGCCACCTTCGCGCTGGGCGTCGGGCTCGCGGCGCTGGGCGGCATCCTGGGGGCGGAGCTGCTGCCGCTGGAGCCGTACTACGCCATCCGCTACATCGTGCTGTTCCTGGCGGTCGTCGCCGTGGGCGGGGCGGGCAGCGTCTTCGGCTCCGCCGGGGCGGCGCTGGCGCTGGGCATCGTCGACACCGCCGGCAAGTACCTGATCCCCGATTTCGGGGAGTTCTTCTTCTACGCCGCCATGATCCTCATCCTGTTCCGCTGGCCCAACGGCTTCTTCCGGCGGAGGACGGCGTGAGCCCGCATCTGCGCGACGCGGCCGGCGCCGCCACGCTCGCCGCCGCCGGGCTGGCCGCCTTCTGGCTGTTCCCGGAGGATCTGGGCCTGCTCACCCGCATCGCGGCGACGGCGCTGTACGTGCTGTCGCTGGATCTCGTGCTCGGCTACTGCGGGGTGGCGACGCTGGGGCAGGCGGCGCTGTTCGGCACCGGCGCCTACGCCGCCGGCATCGCCGCCGTCCATCTGGTGGCCGAGCCCATGGTGCTTCTGCTCATCGGCGGCGTGGCGGGCGGGCTGATCGCGCTCGCCACCGGTGCCCTGATCCTGCGCGCGCACGGGCTGGCGCTGCTGATGCTGACCATCGCCGTCACCCAGATGGCGCACGAGGTCGCCAACAAGGCGCGCTGGATCACCGGCGGCAGCGACGGCCTGTCCGGCATCGCGCCCGATCCCGTGCTGGGCCTCTTCCGCTTCGACCTGTACGGTCGCACCTCCTACCTGTTCGCGCTCGCCGTGCTGGTGGTGGGCCTCCTGGTCGCGCAGCGCATCGTCCGCTCCCCCTTCGGGCTCGCCTGCCGCGGCGTGCGGGAGGATCCGTTGCGCGTGGCGGCGCTGGGCGGCTCGCCGCGCCGGTACCTGATCGGCATGTACACCATCTCCGGCGTCTTCGCCGGGGTGGCGGGGGCGCTGACGGCGGTCTCCACCGGCATCGTCGGGTTGGACAGCCTCGGCTTCTCCTGGTCGGCGGAGGCGCTGGTGATGCTGGTGCTGGGCGGTGCGGGGCGGCTCTACGGCGCCATCATCGGCACCGTGGCCTTCATGGCGATCCACCACATCCTGGCCGCCACCGACCCGTTCCACTGGATGCTGTTCATCGGCCTGTTCCTGATGGGCGTCGTCCTCTTCGCCCCCGGCGGCATCGCCGCCGCCGCAGAACGTGCCCTGGAGCGCGCCGCCGGATGGCTGCGCCGCGCGGGGGCCCGCGCATGACCCCGCGCCTGTCCGTCCGCGGCCTGTCCAAAAGCTTCGGCGGCGTCGCGGCGGCCTCCGAGATCGACCTCGACCTGCACCCCGGCGACCGTTGCGCGCTGATCGGCCCGAACGGGGCCGGCAAGACCACCTTCGTCAACCTCGTCACCGGCGTGCTGGCGCCCGACCAGGGCCGGATCGAACTGGACGGCCACGACGTCACCCGCCTGTCCGCCCAGCGCCGCGTGCGCCTGGGCCTCGTGCGCACCTTCCAGGTCGCCCGCCTGTTCCGCGGCATGACCGTGCGCGAGCACCTGGAACTGGCCATACTGGAACGCGAAGGCCGCACCGCCAGCCTCTTCGCCTCCATCCGCCGCATCCCCGGCCTCGCCGACGAGGTGGCCGCGCTGCTGGGCACGCTCGGCCTCGCCCCCGTCGCCGGCACCACCGTCGCCACGCTGGCCTACGGCCAGCAGCGCCTGCTGGAGATCGCCCTGGCGCTGGCGCTGAAGCCCAAGGTGCTGATCCTCGACGAACCCGCGGCCGGCGTGCCGCACGCGGAAAGCCGCCGCATCCTCGACGCGCTCGACCGCCTGCCGGCCGACTTGGCCGTGCTGATGATCGAGCACGACATGGACCTCGTCTTCCGCTTCGCCCAACGCATCGTCGTGCTGGCGCAGGGCCGCCTGCTGTGCAGCGGCACCGCCCGCGAGATCGCCGCCGACCCGCGCGTGCGCGAGGTGTATCTGGGGAGCCGCGAGCATGCGCACCGGGCTCCTTGACATCTCCGCCCTCACCGCCGGCTACGGCGCCACCCGCGTGGTGGAGGATCTGACCTTCACCGTGCCCCCCGGCGGCCGGCTCGCCGTGCTCGGCCGCAACGGAGTCGGCAAGACCACGCTGATGGCGACCCTGGTCGGCCAGACCACCCGCCACGCCGGCCGCATCGCCCTGGACGGCGTGGACCTGACCGCCCTTCCCTCGTCGCGCCGCGCGCTCGCCGGCCTGGGCTACGTGCCGCAGACACGCGACGTCTTCCGCTCCCTCACCGTCGAGGAGAACCTCGTCACCGGCCTGAAGGGCCGCCCGCGCGCGGCGCTGGAGGAGGCCTACGCCCTGTTCCCGCGCCTCAAGGAGCGCCGCCGCAACAACGCCGCCACCCTGTCGGGGGGCGAGCAGCAGATGCTCTCCGTCGCCCGCGCCCTGCTCGGCCGCCCGTCCGTGCTGCTGCTGGACGAACCGCTGGAGGGACTGGCGCCGGTGGTCTGCGACCAGCTCATGCAGGCGCTGTCGGCCATCGACACGACGGTGGTGCTGGTGGAGCAGCAGATCGACCGCGCCCTGGAGTTCTGCGAGGACGTGCTGATCCTCGACCGCGGCCGCGCCGTGCACCTGGGCAAGGCCGCCGCCGCCCGCGCCGACCACGCCCTGCTGGAACGCCACCTGGGCGTGGCGCTGATCGGCTGACGGCGAAACCACCGGCGCCGCAGGCTGGGGTTCTCACGAAGCAACAAAGGCAACCAAGAACACAAAGAAGCCCCGCCTTGGCGACACCCTTGCAGCCCG
The DNA here is from genome assembly GCA_035629155.1 of Azospirillum sp. GTDB lineage: Bacteria > Pseudomonadota > Alphaproteobacteria > Azospirillales > Azospirillaceae > Azospirillum. Next base: position 22,170 of record DASPIO010000120.1, read on the forward strand.
CCCGACGCCCCTTCGTGCGCTTTGTCCCCTTCGTTGCTTCGTGATCCCAAAACCGCCCCACCGCACGCACTCCCCGCCTGGCCGAGCCCCGATCATCCGTTCGCGCAACGAACAACTTGACAAGCCGGACCTTGGCCGCCTACCTTTGTCGGACAAACCCACAGTCCGCCAAACGGACACATAAATACAAAAACACGGCCAACAGGGAGGGCCGTCGGCAATGGAATCCTTGCCGGGTCAGGGAGAACCAGCCTCCGGGCTGTTCGAGCGCATCGACCACGTCCCCGCCTACCAGCGGGTGGCGGAGGCGATCGAGCGTGAGATCGTGTCCGGCCGGCTGGCGCCGGGCGATCCGGTCGGCACGGAAGCCGACCTCGTCCGCCAGTTCGGCGTCAACCGCTCCACGGTGCGCGAGGGCATCCGCCTCCTGGAGCAGTCCGGCCTGATCCGCCGCGACAGCAGCCGCCGGCTGATCGCCAGCCTGCCCCGCTACACCAAGCTCGCCAGCCGCATCAGCCGCGCGCTCGTCCTGCATCAGGTGACCTTCCGCGAACTGTGGGAGGTGACCAACGCGCTGGAACCGCTGTCGGCCGAACTCGCCTGCACCCACGCCACGCCGGACGTGGTGGCGGCGCTGGGCGAGAACATCGCGCAGTCGCGCAAGGCGCTGGGCAACCCCAAGCTGCTCTCCGAACTGGACACGGAGTTCCATGCGCTGATCGGCAAGGCGTCGGGCAACCGCGTGCTCCAGCTGTCGCGCGAACCGCTGGGCCTGCTGTTCCAGCCGACCTCCCAGATGCTGGGGGAGGAGGTGGACACCGCCGCCGACCGCATGGTGGAGGCGCACACCCGCGTCTACGAGGCGATCAAGGCCGGCGACGCGGATGAGGCGGGCCTGTGGATGCGCCGCCACGTCGCCGACTACCGCCGGGGGTTCGAACGCCTCGCCAAGGACCTCGGTCAGCCGGTCGAGCGCCTGTACCACGACCACATCAGCACGCACCCGCCGCCGGACTGAGCGGGCGCGCCCGAGAACAAAAGGCCGAAGAGCCGGGAAAGAACAGGGGAGGATGACTTGTCGAACCAGGAGACCGCACCGGTCCTGCTGACGCGCGACGGCGCCGTTGCGTGGCTGCGCCTGAACCGGCCCACGGTGCTGAACGCGCTGGACGAGGACACGGCCGCCGCCTTCCGCGACGCCTGCCGCCGGGTGTCCGGCGACCCGTCGGTGCGCGTCCTGGTGCTGGCCGGCCAGGGCCGCGGCTTCATGGCCGGCGGCGACCTCGCCCGCTTCCGCGCCGATCCCGAGCACGGGCCGGACACCGCCGCCACCATCATCGGCGCACTGCACGAGGCGCTGCTGATCCTGGAGCAGTTGCACGCCCCCGTCGTCGCCTCCGTCCACGGCCCGGTGGCCGGCGCGGGCATGAGCCTCGCCGCCGCGGCCGACCTGTGCATCGCCGCGGATGATGCAAAGTTCACCCTGGCCTACGCCCGCATCGGCGCCACCCCGGACGGCTCCGGCACCTACCACCTGCCCCGGCTGGTCGGCCTGCGCAAGGCCATGGAACTCGCCATGCTGGCCGACACCGTCGACGCGCAGGAGGCATTGCGCATCGGCCTCGTCAACCGCGTGGTGCCGGCCGCCAGCCTCGCCGACGAAACCACCGCGCTCGCCGCCCGCCTCGCCGCCGGCCCCACCCGCTCCTACGCCCACATCCGCCGCCTGCTGCGCCGGTCCTGGACGGCGACGCTGGCCGAACAGCTGGACGCCGAGTGCCACGCCTTCTGCGCGTCCGCCGCGACCGAGGACTTCAAGGAAGGCATCACCGCCTTCTTCGAGAAGCGGGGGGCGAACTTCCATGGCCGCTGACGTGACACCCCTCCACACCCCCATCCTGGAGGTGGACGACCTGACGCTGGCCTTCGGCGGCGTGCGCGCGCTGAACGGCGTGACCTTTCCGGTGGCGCGCGGCTCCATCACCTCGGTCATCGGGCCGAACGGGGCGGGCAAGACGTCTCTCTTCAACTCCATCTCCGGCTTCTACAAGCCGACCGGCGCCGTCCGCTTCGAAGGCCAGCCGATCGGGCACCTGCACGCGCCGGAGCGCGCGAAGCTCGGCCTCGCCCGCACGTTCCAGAACATCGCGCTGTTCCGCGGCATGACGGTGCTGGACAACATCAAGCTGGGCCGCCACGCGCACATGAAGACCGGCGTGCTGGACGCGCTCTTCTACCTCGGCCGCGCCAAGCGGGAGGAGATGGAGCTTCGCCGCGACGTCGAGGAACGCATCATCGACTTCCTGGAAATCGACCACATCCGCAAGGCCCCCGTCGCCGCCCTGCCCTACGGCCTGCAAAAGCGCGTGGAGCTGGCGCGCGCACTCGCCATGCAGCCCAAGGTGCTGATGCTGGACGAGCCCGTCGCCGGCATGAACCGCGAGGAGACGGAGGACATGGCCCGCTTCATCCTCGACGTGCGCGAGGAATGGGGCGTGACCGTGCTGATGGTCGAGCACGACATGGGCATGGTGATGGACATCTCCGACCACGTGGTGGTGCTGAACTTCGGCACCGTGATCGCGCAAGGCCTGCCGCGCGAGGTGCAGGCGAACCCCGAGGTGGCCGCCGCCTACCTCGGCTCCGGCAACGTCGACGACCTGCGCCAGCGCCTGGGCGCCGACACCCGGCAGGTGGCGTGATGAGGGACGTGCTCTGCCCCCTCCCTAACCCTCCCCCGCGTTGCGGTGGAGGGGACTGCCGCCGCTCCGGCACCCAACCCTCTCCCTCGAAGAGGGGGAGGGTGGCTGAGCGCCAGCTCCCGCGCAAACCAATGGTTTGCGCTGACGCGGCAGGCGGATCGCAGATCCGCCGAGAGCGAAGCCGGGAGGGGGCCCCCTCCCCCAAGGAGTCACGCTGATGGACTTCGACTGGCTCCTCCTCTTCGAGGTCAGCCTGGCCGGGCTGGGCACCGGCGGGCTGTATGCGCTGACCGCACTCGCCTTCGTCGTCATCTACAAGGCGACGCGCGTGGTGAACCTCGCTATCGGCGAGATCCTGATGCTGGGCGCCTACGCCTTCTTCGGCTTCGCCGCCTCCATGGCGCTGCCCTGGTGGGCCGCGGCATTGGGCGCGCTCGCCGTGGCCGGAGTGTTCGGCGCCGTGGTCGAACGCCTCGTCATCCGCCCGATGCTGGGCGAAAGCCCGATCTCCGTCTTCATGGTCACGGTCGGCCTGGGCAGCATGCTGGTCGGCGTGGTCGAGCTGATCTGGACCGCCGACCCGCACCGCCTGCCCGAATTCATGCCGAACACGCCGATCTTCATCGGCGAGGCGTTCCTGGCGCCCAAGATCGGCTACGGCTTCCTGGTCGCCGCCGTGGTGATCGCCGCCTTCGTGCTGGCCTTCCGCTACTGGCGCGGCGGTGTGGCACTGCGCGCCACGGCCAGCGATCAGGCGGCAGCCTACTCCATGGGCATCAACGTGCCGGGCGTCTTCTCGCTGGCCTGGGTGATCGCCTGCATGGTGGCGGCGGGGGCCGGCATCCTGGTCGGCTCCATCGGCGGCATCTCCTCCACCATGGGCGTCTTCGGCCTGTCGGTGCTGGTGGTGGTCATCGTCGGCGGGCTGGACAGCGTGCCGGGCGCGCTGGTCGGCGGCCTGTTCATCGGGCTGGTGGAAGCGCTGGCCGGCTCCTACCTCGGCGGCGAGTTCAAGCTGCTCGCCACCTTCACGCTGCTGGTCGCGGTGCTGATGGTCCGCCCCTACGGCCTGTTCGGCACCCGCGAGATCGAGAGGCTGTAGGCCATGCGCATCGCTTCCGCCAAGCAAACCTACGCCGCCGACGAGGCGCTGTTCGACAGCGCGGCGCAGCGCGGCTGGTTCGCCGTCCTGCTGCTGGCGCTGGTCCTGTTCCCCTTCGCCGCCAACCAGTACTGGGCCTATCTGGCCTGCCTCGCCCTCATCAACGTGATCAGCGCCACCGGCCTGAACATCCTCACCGGCTACACCGGGCTGGTCAGCCTGGGCCAGGCCGCCTTCATGGGCGTGGGCGCCTACACGGTGGCGGTGCTGGAGGCGCGGCTGGGCACGCCGTTCCTCCTCAACCTGCTGGCAGGCGGCGCCCTGGCCGCCGCGGTGGGCATGGTGGTGGGCATCCCCAGCCTGCGGGTGAAGGGCCTGTACCTCGCCATCGCCACCATCGCGGCCTCCATCATCCTGCACTTCGTCTTCGCCAACTGGACGGCGGTGACGAAGGGGGTGAGCGGCATCAACGTGCCGCCGGCCCGTGTGCTGGGCATCGACCTGGACACGCCGTTCAAGCTGTACTGGGTGATCATGCCGCTGGCGGTGCTGATGCTGCTGGGTGCCGCCAACCTGTTCCGCACGCGCATCGGCCGCGCCTTCATCGCCATCCGCGACCGCGACATCTCGGCCGAGGTGCTGGGCATCCCGCTGCTGCGCACCAAGCTCATGAGCTTCGCGCTGTCGTCCTTCTACGCCGGCGTGGCGGGCGGGTTGTGGGCCTACTTCTTCCGCGTGGTGACGCCGGAAAGCTTCCCGCTGATCATGTCGATCTTCTTCCTGGCCGCCATCATCGTCGGCGGCATGGGGACGATCCTCGGCGCCATCCTGGGCGCCGTGTTCATGACCCTGGTGCCGGAACTGCTGAAGCTCGGCGTCGGACTGGTCAGCCCGTTCTGGCCCAACGCGGCGGTGGTGCTCTCCCCGGTGCGCACGGTGGTGTTCGGCGGGCTGATCGTCGGCTTCCTGATCTTCGAGCCGCAGGGCCTTGCCGAGATGTGGCGGCGCACGCGGCGCTTCTTCCACCTCTGGCCCTTCAAGACCTGACAACAAACGACGGGAGGAAACCACGATGTTGAGGCTTACCAGACGGGGTTTGGGTGCGCTGGCGCTGGCCGCGGGTGTCGCGGCGTCGCTGCCGGCCAAGGCGGCGGACGACATCGTCCTCGGCGGCTCGATCCCGATGACCGGCGTGTTCGCCTTCGCCGGCATCGGCATCCAGGCGGGCATCACCGACTATCTGAAGATCGTGAACGACGCCGGCGGCATCAAAGGCCGCAAGGTCCGCTTCGCCTTCGAGGACACGGCCTACAAGGTCGACGCCTCGGTCGCCGTGTTCAACAAGATCGTCGCCCAGGACAAGCCGAACCTCTACTACGGCGACAGCACGGCCTTCTCCAAGACGATCAATCCGGAGCTTGAGCGCAACGGCACCATGCTCATGGCCGGCGCCTCGTTTGCGACCGAGCTGAACGACCCGAAGAAGTACCCGCTGCAGTTCATGGCCGGCCCCGACTACACGGAGATGTTCGGCATCCTCCTGCGCTACATCGCCAAGGAGAAGCCGGGCGCCAAGGTCGCCTTCGTCAATTCCGACACCGAATTCGGCCGCGACCCCATCGCCACGTCCGAGAAGAAGGCGGCCGAGTTGGGCCTGAAGGTGGTGGAGAAGATCGTCACCCCGCCGGGCAGCGTCGACGTGTCGACCGAGGTGCTGAAGCTGCGCCGCGCCGCCCCCGACTACACCATCTTCCACGGCTACGTGATGGCGCCGATTCCGGAGTTCATCGCCCAGGCCAAGCAGATGGGCATGACCAGCAAGTTCATGGGCACGTTCTGGAGCATGGACAACTCCATGGTCCAGAAGATGGGCGAACTGGCCGACGGCTTCATGGGCGTGATGCCATACCGCTACTACTATGACGACGAGGGCAATGCCCCCATGCTGGCGAAGATCCGCGAGATGCGCCAGGAATACCAGTCCACGCCCTACCTCCAGGGCTTCCTCACCGCCATGCTGATGGTCGAGGCGACCAAGCGCACGCTCGAATCCGGGCAGGAGCTGACCGGCAAGAACCTCAAGGCCGCGCTCAACTCCATCAAGGACTTCGACACCGGCGGCATCATCGGCGTTCCGATCTCCGTCCCCGGCAACTCGATCCCGGTGGGCCGCATCTACAAGGCCGACGTGAAGAAGAAGCTGATGGTCCCGGCTTCCGACTGGATCAAGCTGGAGCAGTGACCATGATGGCCGCGGAGCCGATCCTCGAGGTCAACAACATCGAGGTCATCTACAAGAAGACCATCCAGGTCCTCCGTGGCCTGTCGCTCGCGGTGCCGAGGGGGGAGATCGTCGCCCTCCTCGGTTCCAACGGCGCGGGGAAGTCGACCACGCTGAAGGCCATCTCCAACCTCCTGCGCCTGGAGAACGGCGAGGTCAGCGCCGGCCAGATCCGCTTCGACGGCCGCCCGGTCGCCGAGCGCACCCCGCACGGCCTGGTCCGCGCCGGCCTCTTCCACGTCATGGAGGGCCGCCGCATCTTCGAGGACCTGACGGTCGAGGAGAACCTCGTCGCCGCCACCTACGCCCGCGACGGGAAGGGCCCGGCGTCCGAACGCTTCGACCTCGTCTACGAATACTTCCCCAACCTGCACGCGCGCCGCGGCGTGCGGGCCGGCTACCTGTCGGGCGGCGAGCAGCAGATGCTGGCCATCGGCCGCGCCCTGGTCGCCGAGCCGCAGCTGATCCTGCTGGACGAGCCGTCGCTCGGCCTGTCGCCGAAACTGGTGGAGGAGATCTTCACCATCATCGCCCGCATCAACGCCGAACAGCGCGTGTCCATGCTGCTGGTCGAGCAGAACGCGGCGGTGGCCTTCGCCGTGGCCTCCTACGGCTACATCATGGAAACCGGCCGCATCGTCATCGACGGCCCGGTGGAGCGCCTGACCCGCGACCAGGACGTGCGCGAGTTCTACCTCGGCCTCGGCGGTGCCCATGGCGAGGCGAAGAGCTACCGCGACATCAAACACTACAAACGCCGAAAGCGGTGGCTGTCATGAACGCACCCAACCTCCCCTCCCTCACGCTGCCGCAGATGCTGCGCGCGCACGCGCGGTCCAACCCGCACGGCATGGCGCTGCGGCAGAAGGACTTCGGCATCTGGAACCCGGTGACCTGGGACCGCTACTACCAGCGCGCCCGCCACTTCGGCCTGGGCCTGAAGGCGCTGGGCCTGGGCGAGAAGGGCCACGTCGGCATCATTTCCGAGAACCGGCAGGAATGGGTGTTCGCCCAGCTCGGCTGCGGGGTGGTGCGGGCGGTGGCGGTCGGCGTCTACCCCACCAGCCCGTCGAACGAAGTCGCCTACGTCCTGGGCCACGCCGACGCCGAGTTCGTCGTGTGCGAGGACCAGGAGCAGACCGACAAGGTGCTGGAGGCGCTGGACGACCTGCCGAAGCTGCGCCGCATCATCGTCATCGACATGAAGGGCCTGCGCCACTACCCGCGCGACCGCATCGTGTCGTTCGAGGAGGTCGAGCGCCTGGGCGCCGAGCGCGAGGCGAAGACCCCCGGCGAGGTGGACGCCCTGCTGGGCGACCAGCGCATGGAGGACATCGCGCTGATGGTCTACACCTCCGGCTCGACGGGCAAGCCCAAGGGGGCGATGCTCAGCTTCCGCAACATCCACGCCATCGCCCCCGGCCTGATCGAGCGGCTGGGCCTCACCCCCGCCACCACGCACCTGTCCTACCTGCCGCTCTGCCACGTGGCGGAGCAGATGCTGACCACCTTCGCGCCGCTCTACCTCGGCTCCACCGTCAACTTCGGCGAATCCATCCGCACCGTGCAGGAGGACCTGCGCGAGGTGGCGCCCACCATGTTCCTGGGCGTGCCGCGCATCTGGGAGAAGCTGCACTCCGCCATCCACATCAAGATGGCCGAGGCGGGCGGCATCCGCCGCTGGCTGTTCGAACGCGCAATGAAGGCGTGCGAGCCGTGGGCCGAAACCGTCCCCGCCCGCCGCCCGCCGCTGGCGCGGCTGACCTACGGGTTCTGGTACGCGCTGGTTTTCCGCGCACTGCTCAACTACATCGGCCTGCGCCGGGCCGGCGTGGCGCTGACCGGTGCGGCCCCCATCTCGCCGAAGATCGTGCGCTTCTTCCGCACGCTGGGCGTGCCGCTGGTGGAGGTCTACGGCCTCACCGAGACGGCCGGCATGGTGACCGGCCAGTCGCTGGACGCCCTCGTCCCCGGCTGCGTCGGCCCCGCCATCGCCGGGGCGGAGGCCAAGGTCGGCGACCATGGCGAGCTGCTGATCCGCGCCGGCTGCGTGTTCGAGGGCTATTACAAGAACCCGGAGGCGACGGCGCAGTCCATCCGCGACGGCTGGCTGCACACCGGCGACGTGGTGGAGGTGGTGAACGGCCAGTTCCGCGTCGTCGACCGCCTGAAGGACATCATGATCACCGCCGGCGGCAAGAACCTCAGCCCGTCGGAGATCGAGAACGCGGTGAAGTCCAGCCCCTACATCAAGGAATGCATCGTCATCGGCGAAGCGCGCAAGTACGTCTCGGCGCTGATCCAGATCGACCTGGAAACGGTCGGCAAGTGGGCGGAGGAAAACAACATCCCCTACACCCACTTCCGCAGCCTGGCCGAGAACCCCCGCGTGCACGAGCTGGTGCAGCGCGAGGTCGACGCCGCCAACGCCACGCTGGCCCAGGTCGCGCACGTGCGCAAGTTCCACCTGCTGACCAAGGAACTGGACCACGACGACGACGAGGTGACGGCGACCATGAAGGTCCGCCGCTCCAACATCCAAAAGAAATACGCCGCCGAAATCGCAGCACTTTATTAGAACCCTCTCCCGCCCCGGGAGAGGGTGGCCGCCGCAGGCGGCCGGGTGAGGGTAAAACCAAGGATCCTCGCACGTACCCTCACCCTCCCGCTCGTTCCGAGCGGGCCCCCCCTCTCCCGGGACGGGAGAGGGGGGAAAGAAGAAAACAGGGAGCCCTTTCATGAAAGACGCCTACATCGCGGGCTACGTCCGCTCGCCCTTCACCTTCGCGCGCAAGGGCGCTCTGGCCGGCATGCGGCCCGACGACCTGGGCGCCGCCGTCATCCGGGCACTCCTTCAGCGCACCGGCGTGCCCGCCGACCGGATCGAGGACGTGATCTGGGGCTGCGCCTTCCCGGAGGGCGAGCAGGGCCTGAACATCGGCCGCACGGTCGGCATGCTGGCCGGCCTGCCGGTCACCGTGGCCGGCGCCACCATCAACCGCTGGTGCGGCTCCTCCATCCAGGCGGTGCAGATGGCCCAGGGCATGATCGCCACCAACGCCGGCGACGCCTTCATCTGCGGCGGGACGGAGTGCATGTCGCGCGTCCCCATGATGGGCTTCAACGTGCTCCCCAACCCCGCGTGGACCCGCGGGCAGGTCGAGGATTACATCAGCGTCGGCATCACCGCCGAACGGGTGGCGGAGCGCTACGGCATCACCCGCGCCGACCAGGACGCCTTCGGCGCCTCCAGCCAGGCCAAGGCGCTGGCCGCCCAGCGCGACGGCCGCCTCGCCGCCGAGATCGTGCCCATCGCCCACGCCGGCGCCGTCGTCGAACACGACGGCTGCGTGCGCGAGACCTCGCCGGAAAAGCTCGCCACGCTGAAGCCCGCCTTCCTGGCCGGCGGCACGGTCACCGCCGGCACCTCCTCGCCCACCACCGACGGCGCCACGGCGCTGCTGGTCTGCGGCAAGGGCTTCGCGGACGCCAACGGCCTCACGCCCATGGCGCGGGTGCGGAGCTTCGCCGTGTCCGGCTGCGAGGCCGGCGTCATGGGCCTCGGCCCCATCGAGGCGTGCCGCAAGGCGCTCTCCCGCGCCGGCCTGACCATGGCCGACATCGACCTCGTCGAGATGAACGAGGCCTTCGCCGCCCAGGCCATCGCCTGCTGCCGCGAGCTGGGCATCCCGGACGAGAAGCTCAACATCGACGGCGGCGCCATCGCCCTCGGCCACCCGCTGGGCGCCACCGGCGGCCGTCTGGTCGGCAAGGCGGCGCAGCTCCTGAAGCGCACCGGCGGCCGGCACGCCATCGCCACGCAATGCATCGGCGGCGGCATGGGCATCGCGATGGTCCTGGAGGCCGCATGATGGACACGAGCATCCGCAAGGCGATGGTGATCGGCGCCGGCTCCATGGGCTCCGGCATCGCGGCGCAATTCGCCAACGGCCGCGTCCCGGTCATCCTGCTGGACGTCACCGCCGATGCCGCGCGCGCGGGCGTCGAGCGCCAGCTGAAGGCCCAGGGCTTCATGGACCCGTCCGCCGCCGCCCTGGTCGAGACCGGCAGCATCAAGGACGACCTCCCCCGCGCCTCCGAGGCCGACTGGATCGTCGAGGCCATCGTCGAGGACCTCGCCGTCAAGCGCGACCTCTACGCCAAGCTGGAACCGGTGCGCCGCCCCGGCACGGCCGTGTCCTCCAACACCTCCACCATCCCCTTGGCATGGCTGGTGGACGGGCGTTCCGACGCCTTCAAGCGCGACTTCACCATCACCCACTTCTTCAACCCGCCCCGCCACATGCGCCTGATGGAGCTGGTCGCCGGCCCCGCCACCGCCCCGGAGATCGCCGCCACGGTCCGCGCCTGCGCCGAACGCGTGCTGGGCAAAACGGTGGTGGACTGCCGCGACACGCCCGCCTTCATCGCCAACCGCCTGGGCTGCTATTGGATGTCGGTGGCGGCGCTGGAGGCCCAGCGCCTCGGCCTGACCGTGGAGCAGGCGGACGCCGTGGCCGGCGCCCCCTTCGGCATCCCGCGCACCGGCGTCTTCGGCCTGCTCGACCTCGTCGGCGTCGACCTGATCCCGCTGGTGTGGACCAGCCTGCTGGGCGCGCTCCCCGCCACCGACGGCCACCACGCCTTCGACCTCACGCAGGACACGCTGGTCCAGCGCCTGATCGCGGAGGGACGCATCGGCCGCAAGGCCAAGGGCGGTTTCTACCGCATGGTCCCCGGCACCAAAGTGCGCGAGGCGGTGGACCTCGCCACCGGCGACTACCGCCCGCAGCAGGAGGCGAAGGCCAACCGCGACCTGCGCGCCCTGATCGCCCAGGACGACGACCTGGGCCGCTACGCGTGGTCGCTGCTCTCCCACACCATCGCCTACACGGCCGAGGTGGCGGCGGAGATATCGTCCGACGTGGCGGCCATCGACACCGCCATGCAGCTCGGCTACGGCTGGGCGCGGGGTCCCTTCGCGCTGGCCGATGCCGTCGGTTGCGCCCTGATCGCCGATCGTCTGGCGGCCGAGGGCCGCCCCGTCCCCGCCCTGCTGGCCCGGGCCGCCGCCGACGGCGGCTTCCACCGGCGCGGCCCCGCCGGCCGCGAGGCACGGCTGACCACCGGCGCCTGGGCGCCGGTCAGGCGCCCGCCCGGCGTGCTCGACCTCGCCGACGTGAAGGAGGGCGCGTCGCCCTTGGCCGGCAACGCCTCGGCCTCCCTCTGGGACATCGGCGACGGCGTGGCCTGCCTGGAGTTCCACACCCGGATGAACGCCGTCGACCACGGCATCATCGAGATGGTGGAGACGGTCGCCAAGGGCCTCCCCGCCGGCTTCCGCGCCCTGGTGATCTACAACGACGACCCGCGCGCCTTCTCCGCCGGGGCCAACCTGAAGTTCTTCGTCGACCGCTTCGATGCCGGCGACATCGCCGCGCTGGAGGCGTTCGTCGTGCGCGGCCAGCAGGCGTTCCGCGCGCTGAAATACGCACCCTTCCCCGTGGTCGGCGCGCCGGCCGGCCTGGCGCTGGGCGGCGGGTGCGAGGTGCTGCTGCACTGCGACGCCGTGCAGGCCCACGCGGAGGCGTACCTGGGCCTTGTCGAGCTGAAGGTCGGCATCATCCCCGGCTGGCGCGGCACGACGGAGATGCTGCTGCGCGCCGCAACCCGCGACGACCGCCCCGCCGGCCCGACGAAGGCCGCCACGGCGGCGTTCGAGGTGATCGCCGGGGCCACCGTCACGGCTTCCGCCCTGCACGCCCGCGCTCTCGGCTTCCTGCGCGCGGGCGACGGCGTCACCATGAACCGCGACCGCCTGCTGGGCGACGCCAAGGCCAAGGCGCTGTCCCTGGTGGACGGTTACGCCCCGCCGGATCCCGGCGCGGTCGTCCTCCCCGGCCCAAGCGGCCGCGCCTCCCTGATGAACCTCGTCCAGGGCTGGCAGCGCGCCGGGGCGATGACCGCGCACGACGCGGCGGTGGCCGACTGGCTGGCCCGCGCCTGCACCGGCGCCGACGCCGATCCGCTGGTCCCCGTCACCGAGGACGACCTCGCCGCCCTGGAACGCGACGCCCTCTTCGCCCTGATCCGTGCCCCCGCCACCCAAGCCCGCATCCGCCACATGATGGACACCGGCAAACCGTTGCGGAATTGATGGCTATAAACCCTTCCCCCAGCCCCGCTGGGGGAGGGAAGCTCGCATAAGCGGGCAGGGTGGGGGCAACGGCCTATCCGAGGATCCACGCGTAGGTTGGGTTGAGGCCAAAGCCGAAAACCCCAACGCCCCTCGCATCGCGAACACATTGGGTTTTCGCTGACGCTCAACCCAACCTACGGGCTTCCGCCCGCTACAAAGGCCGTTGCCCCCGCCGGAGGCGAGGGAGGGGAAAAAAAACAAGGAGAGACACACCATGGCCGCCTACCGCGCGCCGCTGACGACGCTGCGCTTCCTGCTGAACGAGGTGCTGGACGCCCCCGCCACCCTCACGGCCGCCGGCTGGGAGGACGCCTCGGCCGAGCTGTTCGACGACGTGCTGGCCCAGGCCGGCCGCGTGGCGGGGGAGGTCCTCTTCCCCCTCAACGGTCCCGGCGACGCCGAGGGTGCGCGCGTGGAGCCGGACGGTGTCCGCATGCCCGCCGGCTTCCATGACGCCTACCGCGCCTGGGTGGACGGCGGCTGGAACGGGCTGGGCGGCGACCCGGCCTACGGCGGGCAGGGCATGCCGGCGGTGCTCGACACGCTGGTGATGGAGATGGTGTCGGGCGCCAACCTCGCCTTCTCCATCCTGCCCGGCCTGACGCAGGGCGCCATCCGCGCCATCGCCGCGCACGCAAGCGAAGACCTGAAGTCCCGCTACCTGCCGAACATGATCTCCGGCCGCTGGACCGGCGCCATGGCGCTGACGGAGCCGCACGCCGGCACCGACCTGGGCATCCTGCGCACGAAGGCGGAAGCAGCCGGCGACGGCTCCTACCGCGTCACCGGCCAGAAGATGTTCATCTCGGCCGCCGACCACGATTTGACGGACAACCTCGTCCACCTCGTGCTGGCCCGCCTGCCCGATGCGCCGCCGGGGACGCGCGGCATCAGCCTGTTCCTGGTGCCCAAGGTGCTGCCCGACGGCGCCCGCAACGCGTGGTCCGTCCTGTCGGTGGAGCACAAGATGGGCCTGCACGCCTCGCCTACCTGCGTGGTCGCCTACGACGGCGCCACCGGCTGGATGGTGGGGGAGCCGCACCGTGGCCTGCCCGCCATGTTCACCATGATGAACCACGAACGCCTGTTCGTCGGCATCCAGGGCATCGGCGTCGGCGAATGCGCCGCCCAGTCGGCGGCGGCCTACGCCCGCGACCGCCTGCAGGGCCGCGCCCCGGACGGCCCCCGCGCGCCCGACAAGCCCGCCGACCCCATCGTCGCGCATCCCGACGTGCGGCGCATGGTGCTGACCGCCCGCGCCCTGACCGACGCCGGCCGCACGCTGGCCGCCTGGACCGCGCTGCGCATGGACCGCGCCCACCACAGCGCCGACCCGGCCGTGCGGGAGGAGGCGGAGGACTGGGCCGCCCTCCTCACCCCCATCGTCAAGGCCGCCGGCACCGACTTCGGCTTCGACGCGGCGGTGCTGGCGCAGCAGGTGATGGGCGGCCACGGCTACGTCCGCGACTGGGGTGTGGAACAGCTGGTGCGCGACGTGCGCGTCACGCAGATCTACGAGGGCACCAACGGCGTCCAGGCCCTCGACCTCGTGCAGCGCAAGCTCGCCATGGCCGGCGGCCGCCCGCTCCGCCGCCTCTACACGGCACTGGACGAGGCCGTCGCCGCGCTGGAGTCGCACCCGGACACCGCCGACCTCGCCTCCCCCCTGGCCGACGCGGTGCAACGCCTGCGCGCCACCGTCGCGTGGCTGGGCGAGGCGGCCGGGCGTTCGCCACTGGAGCCGGCGGCAGCGGCCACCGACACGCTGCGGCTGTTCGCGCTGGTCACCTACGGCTGGATGTGGGCGCTCACGGCCAGCGCCGCGGCGCGCCGCCCGGCCGGCTACGACCCGGCGTACCTCGCCTCGCGCGTTGCGCTGGCGCGCTTCTTCATGCACCGTCTGCTGCCCGACGTGCTGGCCCTGGAGGCGCGCATCCGCGCCGGCCACGCCAGCGTCACCGCCGCGGAGCTTGGGCTGGAGGATGAATCCATCGTCTGACGGTGAAGGCCCGGTGCCGGACATCCTGGCGCCGGGCATGCGCGTCCTGTTCGTCGGCTTCAACCCCGGCACCCGCTCCGGCCAACTCGGCCACAACTACGCGGGGCCGGGCAACCAGTTCTGGCGCCTCCTGTTTGCGGCCGGCCTCACCCCCCGCCTGCTGCGGCCGGAGGAGGACCGGAGCATGGTGCAATGGGGCCTCGGCTCCACCAATCTCGTCGCCCGCGCCACGCCGGGTGCGGCCGACCTGACCCGCGCCGAGCTGGCGGCCGGCGCCCCGCGCATCGGCCGCATCGTCGCGGAATACCGCCCGACGGTGGTCGCGTACACCGGCAAGGGCGTGTACCTTCCCGCCTCCGGCCGCGACCGCGCCGACTGGGGCGCGCAGCCGGACAGCCTGTTCGGAGACGCCATCGACGTCGTCCTCCCCTCCCCCAGCGGCCTCGCCCGCCTGCCCTTCGAGGAGAAGCTGCGCTGGTACCGCGTGGTGGCGGAGATGATCACGCAAAACAGAACAAATATGTGAAATACAGAATTGCACATTCCGCATGTGCGTTTTGCCATTGACACGAACCCTACACCCAAAGTAGACATACCTCCGGACGCCCGCCGTGGGCGGCCCGCGGCTTTTGACCATGCAGCTTGCGCCGCGTCACCAAACGCTAAAGCGCCACGATGCCGGTCGTGGACCTGATGAAGGAGTGACCGGACATGAACACCGATCCGATCCACGCCTCCCCCGCCCTGCCGCCCGCCCTGGCGTTCGAACGCCGAATGCGGGCCTCGATGTGTCGCCGCGGCTGTTGATGCCGCGCCGCGCGGCCTGACGCCGCGCCCTTTCCCAAAGACCATCGCACGCAGAGTCCGCGCCCGCACCACAACCGGGCGCGCGAGGGGAGCTTTCGTCATGAGCAGCCAAGCCTACGCCATCGAAGTCCACGGCCACACCGCCGGCATCGTCGTCGCCGAGCACCGCGGCTTCACCTTCTTCGCCTCCGACTGGGCCTTCAAGGACCTCGACCGCCGCACCTTCCGCCACGTCGGACAGGCCGAGCGCGCGGCCCAGCACCTCTACACCACGCTCTCCAAGCGTCACCGCCGCTGAACGCAAAGCTGAACGAAGAACGAAAAAAGGACCCGCACCCATGAAGACCCTGTTCGCCTCCGCGCTGCTGAGCATTGGCCTGCTCGCCAATTCCGCCGCCGCCGACGCGCTGAAGCTCGGCGTGTCCGCCGGCCCCTACGGCGAGATCCTGGAGTTCACCGCCAAGATCGCCGCCAAGGAGGGCCTGGAGGCCAAGGTGATCGAGTTCACCGACTGGAACATGCCCAACGCCGCCCTCCAGGCCGGCGACATCGACGCCAACAACTTCCAGCACCAGCCCTTCCTGGACAACCAGATCAAGCAGCGCGGCTACGACATCGTCCCGGTCGCCAAGAGCATCGTCGTGCCCATGGGCGTCTACGCCAAGACGGTGAAGACGCTCGACGATCTGAAGCCGGGCGCCACCATCTCCATCCCCAACGACCCGACCAACGGCGCCCGCGCCCTGGCCCTGCTCGCCAAGGCCGGCGTGATCGCGCTGAAGGACGGTGCCGGCGCCACCGCCAGCCTCGCCGACATCGCCGCCAACCCGAAGAAGGTGAAGTTCGTCGAACTCGACGCCGCGCAGCTTCCCCGCTCGCTGGACGACGTGGACGCGTCGGTCATCACGCTGAACTACGCGGTGCTGGCCGGGCTGAACCCCAAGGCGTCGCTGCTGTTGGAGGATGACCAGTCGAAGTGGCACCTGGTCTGGGCCGTGCGCAAGGACCGCGCGAACGACCCGGCCATCAAGCGCTTCATCGAGCTTTACCGCTCCCCCGAGGTGCGCCAGTTCATCCTGACGCGCTTCGACGGGACCATCGTTCCGACGTGGTGAGTCGTTCATGATCGTCTTCGACACGATCGGCAAGGTCTACCCGGCGCGCGGAACGGGCGCGCCGGTGCCGGCCATCGCCGACATCTCCTTCTCCGTCGAGCGCGGGGAGGTCTTCGGCATCATCGGCCGCTCCGGTGCGGGCAAGAGCACGCTGCTGCGCACCGTGAACCGGCTGGAGACGCCGACGTCCGGCCGGGTGCTGGTGGACGGCGTCGACATGACGGCGCTGAAGCCCGCCGAGCTGCGCGCCGCGCGCCACCAGATCGGCATGATCTTCCAGCACTTCAACCTGCTCTCGTCCCGCACCGTCTACGGCAACGTGGCGCTGCCGCTGGAGCTGGCCGGCGTGCCCAAGGCCCGCATCCGCGCGGAGGTCGAACCGCTGCTCGACCTCGTCGGGCTGGCCGACAAGCGCGACCGCTACCCGGCCGAGCTGTCGGGCGGCCAGAAGCAGCGCGTCGGCATCGCCCGCGCGCTGGCCTCCAAGCCCAAGGTGCTTTTGTCGGACGAGGCCACCTCGGCGCTGGATCCGGAGACCACCACGCAGATCCTGCACCTGCTGGGCGACATCAACCGGCGCCTCGGCCTGACCATCCTGCTGATCACGCACGAGATCGCCGTGATCAAGGAAATCTGCCACAAGGTGGCCGTCCTGGACGGCGGCCGGCTGATCGAGACGGGGCCGGTCTTCGACATCTTCGCGCACCCCAAACACGCGGTGACGCGCAGCTTCGTCGACCCCGTCATCAACCGCGGCATGCCCGACAGCCTGAAGGAGCGCCTGTCGCATGAGCCCGTGGCCGGCAGCAACCCGGTGCTGCGCATCACCTTCACGGGCGAGCGCGCGACCTCCCCCGTCATCAGCCTGCTGAGCCGGAAGTTCAACATCGACCTCAACATCTGGCACGGCCAGATCGACGAGATCCAGGGCGCCCCCTTCGGCACGCTGGTGGTCGAGGTCGTCGGCCCCGAAACCTCCATCGAGGCCGCCGTCAGCCTGCTCAAAGTGAACAATCTCGGCGTCGAGGTGCTTGGCCATGTTGTCTCCGGAAATCATCGCGTTGCTGTTTAAGGCGACGCTCGACACGCTGCACATGGTGGCGGTGTCGGGCGTGCTGGGCACGCTGATCGGCCTGCCCCTGGGCGTCCTGCTGGCGGTGACCGGGCGGGGGGAGCTTTTGCAGAACCTCACCTTCAACCGCATCGCCGGGGCGGTGGTGAACGTCACCCGCTCCACCCCCTTCATCATCCTGGTGGTGGCGATCATCCCGTTCACGCGGCTGGTCGCCGGCACCTCCATCGGCACCGCGGCGGCCATCGTGCCGCTGACCGTGGCCGCCATCCCCTTCATCGCCCGCATCGTCGAGGGCTCCGTGCGCGAGGTCGATCGCGGCCTGATCGAGGCGGCGCAGGCCATGGGCGCCACCCCCTTCCAGATCATAGCCAAGGTCCTGCTGCCCGAAGCCATGTCCGGCATCGCGCTGGGCCTCACGCTGGCCGCGGTCAGCCTGATCGGCTACTCGGCCATGGTGGGTGCGGTGGGCGGCGGCGGCCTGGGCGACCTGGGCATCCGCTACGGCTACCAGCGCTTCCTGCCGGAGGTGATGCTGGCCGTGGTGGTGATCCTGGTGGTGCTGGTGCAGATCGTCCAATCGGCCGGCGACGCGCTCGCCCGCCGCTTCAACAAGCGCAACCTGAAGACCTGAAACGCCGCTGCCGTTGGGTTTTCGGCTGAGCCTCAACCCAACCTACCCGTAATCCGTAGGTTGGGTTGAGCGCAGCGAAAACCCAACGCCGGCCTACAAGGAGACCAGAGACATGACCCGTTCCCGCCTGTTCGGCGCCCTGATCGGCGCCGCCGCCCTGACGCTCGCCGCCCCTATATTCTCCTTTGGGGCGTCGGCCGAGACCATCAAGGTCGGCGTCAGCGCCGGCCCGCACGCCCAGATCCTGGAGCAGGTGAAGCCGATCGCCGCCCGCCAAGGCCTCGACATCCAGATCATCGAGTTCACCGACTACGTGATCCCCAACCAGGCGCTGTCGGCCGGCGACCTGCAGGCCAACTCCTTCCAGCACGAGCCCTACCTGGACAACCAGGTGAAGGACCGCGGCTACCAGATCGTCAACGTCGGCAAGACGGTGGTCTTCCCGATGGGCATCTATTCGAAGAAGGTGAAGTCCCTGGCCGACCTGAAGGACGGCGCCAAGATCGCCGTGCCGAACGACCCGACCAACGGCGGCCGCGCCTTGCTGCTGCTCCAGGCCAACGGCCTGATCAAGCTGCGCGACGGCGCCGGGCTGAAGGCCTCGCCGGTCGACATCAAGGAGAACCCGAGGAAGCTGCAGATCCTCGAACTCGACGCGGCGCAGCTGCCGCGCTCGCTGGACGACGTGGACGCGGCGGCGGTCAACACCAACTACGCGCTGGAATCCGGCCTCGACCCCGCCAAGGACACGATCGCCAAGGAAAGCGCCGACTCGCCCTACACCAACATCATCGCCGTCCGCGCGGCCGACAAGGACAAGCCCTGGGTGAAGACCCTGGTGTCGTCCTACCACACGCCGGAGGTGAAGCAGTTCGTCCTGGACAAGTTCAAGGGCGCCGTCGTTCCGGGCTGGTAAGCCCCTGACGTTGGGTTTTGCGGCTGGCGCCTCAACCCAACCTACGACTTGGCCGTAGGTTGGGTTGAGCGCAGCGAAAACCCAACGTCGTTACGCCGCCGCGCCGTGGCACTTCTTGTACTTCTTGCCGCTGCCGCACGGGCACGGGTCGTTGCGGCCGACCTTCGCGGCGTGGCGCGGGCGCGGCCCCAGGGCGCCGTCCACGTACCACCAGCGGCCGTCGCGCTTGCTGAAGTGGCCGGTCTCGTGGTGCACGGCCTCCTGCCCGTTCAGCTTGAAGCGGGCGACGAACTCGACATAGCCCTCCTCGTCGCCCTCGCCGCCGGCCTCGGTCGACTTCACCTGCAGGCCCAGCCACTCCGCCGTCTGCGACCATTCGGTGACGCTCTTGCGGTCGAAGTCGTCGCGCGTCTCCGGCAGCAGCGTGTCGTGCAGGTAGTCGATGTTGCCGACGACGAACGCCGAATAGCGCGAGCGCATCAGCGCCTCCGCCGTCGGCGCGACGGTGCCGCCGGCGAGGTACGGGCCGCAGCAGGTGTCCAGCGTCTTGCCGGAGCCGCAAGGGCAATCGGTCATGGGAATCGGGCCTCCGTTTCGAACGCGCCCCTCATAGCGCAAGCGCGGCATGGCAATCAACGCACGCGTCCGCTCGACACCGCGCTCCGGAAGGCGGCCGACAGCGCGGCCAGCGCGTCGCGCGGCCGGCCATCCCTGACCCGCGTGTGAAGCAGGACCGGCAGGCGCGGCAAATCGGGCAGCCCGAGCCGGGGGCCGACGTCGACCGCGCCGAACGGCAGCATGCGCGGCGCCAGCGCGGCGACGCCGAGCCCGGCCATGACGGCCGCGGCAACCGCCGTGACGCCGCCGCCCACGAAGATTTCCGTCCAGGGCACGCCCGCCGCATCGAGAAGCTGGCTGGACATCACCCGCACGCCGCACGGCTCGGCCAGCGTGGCGACCGGCAGGGGCTCGCCCGCCCGATGCTGCCAGCTCGGCGCCGCGAACCAGCCGAATTTCTCTTCCGTGAGAAGCTCCCCGTCGCTCCGCCCGGCGTGCAGGCGGACGATCACCGTGTCGAGTTCCCGCCGGTCGAAGCTTTGCAGCAGGTCGCCCGACGACCCGATCCGGATCTCGACCAGCAGCTGCGGATCCTGCGCGTTCATGCGCGCGATCAGCGCGGGCAGCTCCGGCCCGGCGACATGGTCGCTGATGCCGATGGTCAGGCGCTGCCGGGCGCCGGCAAACACGGCGAGCGCCCGGTCGTGCGCCTCCAGGAGTTCGCGGGCGTGATCGAGGAAGGCCGTCCCCCGCGCCGAAAGCTGCACGTATCGGGGTGTGCGCTCGACCAGCCGGCAGCCGAGCCTGTCTTCGAGCCGCTTCAGCTTCAGGCTGACCGCGGCCTGCGTCGTCCGCATGGCCTCGGCCGCGCGCGTGAAGCTGCCAAGCTCGGCGATGCGGACGA
This sequence comes from Azospirillum sp., assembly GCA_035629155.1. Taxonomy (GTDB): domain Bacteria; phylum Pseudomonadota; class Alphaproteobacteria; order Azospirillales; family Azospirillaceae; genus Azospirillum. Next base: position 42,459 of record DASPIO010000120.1, read on the forward strand.
AGGCCTGCACGGCATCCAGGTCGAGCGGGCGCTCCATCATTTCCAAGCCTTATCTTTGATATCAATATTCATAGCATACCAAAATGACAGGGCGGCGGGTAACGTTGAATCGGGACGAAACGGAAAGGATCCCCCATGCCGCTCCTCCACATCTCAATGCGCGCCGGAAAGCCGGAAGCTTACCGTCAGGCGATCTTCGATGGCCTGTACCGCGCGATGCGCGAAACGTTCGACGTGCCGGAAGACGACCAGTTCATGGCCATCACGGAGCATGACCCCGCCAGCTTCCGCTACGGCGCGTCTTACCTCGGCGTCGCCCGCAGCGACGACCTCGTGTTCATCCAGATCACCGCGAACAACACCCGCACCGTGGAACAGAAGAAGGCGCTGTACCGGCGGATCGCGGAACTGCTCGGCGACAACCCCGGCATCCGGCCGGAGGACGTGTTCGTGAGCCTCGTCGAGGTCGCGAAGGAGAACTGGTCCCTCGGCAACGGCATCGCGCAATACGCCGACCGGTGACCGTTCCCGACCCGGCCGGGCAATCGCTTGAAAGCGGCTTGGCCCTTCCGAACGCGGCCGTTGTGCCGGGCTGCGGTGAAACACGAAGCAACAAAGGTTCAAAAGAGTCACGAAGAAGCCTTGGCTTGACGGATTGCCAGCGGCCTGGCCGACGCCTCTTCGTGACTCTTTGAACTCTTTGTTGCTTCGTGTTTAAAAAACATCAGCAGCGCTGGCGCTTATCCGCTCAACCGATTGCCCTGGCATTCCGACGCGCCCTGTTGACATGGCCGGCGAATGGCTAAAGGTTGGGCACTCCCGCCCACCCGCTTCCCCGGCCCCGTCCATCATGCCTGATGTCTCCATGCTCGCCGTCCTGCTCGGCGCCGCCTTCCTGGCCGGCGCCATGAACGCCATGGCCGGCGGCGGCAGCTTCCTCACCTTGCCGGCGCTGATCTTCTCCGGCGTGCCGCCGGTCGCCGCCAACGCCACCGGCACCGTGGCGCTGCTGCCCGGCTACATGAGCGGCGCCTACGGCTTCCGCCACGACCTGGAGCCGGTGGACGGCGTCGGCCTCGTCTGGCTGTCGGCGGTCAGCCTGTTGGGCGGCCTGATCGGCGCCGGGCTGCTGCTCATCACCTCCGACGCGGCGTTCAGGGTGATCGTGCCGTGGCTGCTGCTGTTCGCCACCGTGCTGTTCGCCTTCGGCGCCCGCCTGTCGGCGTGGCTGAAACGCCAGGGCATCCACGGCAAGGGCGCCATGCTGGGCGGCCTGTTCGCCGTGTCCGTCTACGGCGGCTACTTCAACGGCGGCCTGGGCATCCTGCTGCTGGCGCACCTCAGCCTGTTCGGCCTGTCCAGCCTGAACGCCGCCAACGGGCTGAAGAACCTGCTGTCCGCCGTTCTCACCGCCATCGCCGTGGCCGCCTACGCGGCCGGCGGGGCGGTGCACTGGACGGAGGCGGTGCTGATGATGGCCGGCACCATCGCCGGCGGCTACGCCGGGGCGCGGCTGGCGCGGCGAATCCCCCCATCGAAACTGAGGCCGGGCATCGTCGCCGTCGGCCTCGTCATGTCGGTTCTGTTCTTCCTCCGCTGACGCGGCCCCTCTATAACGGTCCCCCCTGCAGACCCTCGGGAGCCATTGGCCGTGAGCAAGATCCCCGCCACCATCATCACGGGCTTCCTCGGCGCCGGGAAGACCAGCCTGATCCGCCACCTGCTGGCGAACGCGGGCGGCCGGCGGCTGGCCCTGGTGATCAACGAGTTCGGCGACCTCGGCGTCGACCGCGAGCTGCTGGCCGGCTGCGGCGTCGAGAACTGCCGGGAGGAGGACATCGTCGAGCTGACGAACGGCTGCATCTGCTGCACCGTCGCCGACGACTTCCTGCCCACCATCACCGCCCTGCTGGCCCGCCCCGACCGCCCCGACCACATCGTGATCGAGACGAGCGGCCTTGCCCTGCCCAAGCCGCTGGTGAAGGCCTTCAACTGGCCGGAGGTGCGCACCCGCGTCACCGTCGACGGCGTGATCGCCGTGATCGATTCGGAAGCCGTGGCCGCCGGCCGCTTCGCCCCGGATATGGAAGCCCTCGCCGCCCAGCGGCAGGCCGACCCCAGCCTGGACCACGACAGCCCGCTGGAGGAGCTGTTCGAGGAGCAGATCCTGTCCGCCGACATGGTCGTCCTCAACAAGGCCGACCGCGTGGACGAGGCCACCCTCGCCCGCGTCCGCGCCGAGGTGGCGGAGCACCTGCGCCCCGCCGTCAAGACCGTCGTCTCCACCCAGGGCGCCGTCGCCCCCGACGTGCTGCTGGGCCTGGGTGCCGCGGCCGAGGACGACCTCGACTCCCGCCGCTCCCACCACGAGGAGGAGGGCGACGACCACGACCATGACGAGTTCGAGAGCTTCGTCGTGACCCTCCCCGCCATCGCCGACCCGGCCGAGCTGGAGGCGCGCATCCGCGCCACCGCCGCCGCGCACGACATCCTGCGCGTCAAGGGCTTCCTCGACGTGGCCGGCAAGGCGATGCGGCACGTGATCCAGGGTGTCGGCGACCGCATCCAGGGCTATTACGACCGCCCGTGGAAGCCCGGCGAGGCGCGCGGGACGCGGCTGGTGGTGATCGGCCAGCGCGGCCTGGACCGCGACGCCATCGCGGCGGCCCTGGCCGGATAAAAGCGGGATGCCGTGATGGCGGCTGATCCGGCAAACGGTTGTGAGACACGGATGCACACGGATGTTCCACGGATGAACACGGATAGTCATCTCTCTTCATCCGTGTCCATCCGTGCGCCCGCGCAGCGGGCATTCGTGTCCATCCGTGTCCCCTCTTTTCTTCGTGTCCCCCCTATTCTTTTTGACCCGAGCGAGGGGCCCTGATGCACCTCCTGGCCGCGCAGCCCGGCAGCCTGGGCGACGGCGGCGAGGCCGTCGATCTCGGCCAGACGCCGGCCGATGTCGTCTTCCTGTCGTCGGCCGACAGCGAGCTGGCCTGCCTTGCCGCGGCGCGCGACCGGCTGGGCGAGGACGCCCCCACCCTGCGCCTCGCCAACATCCTGCAGCTCGGCCACAACCTGTCGGTCGACGTCTACGCCGAGAACACGGTCGCGCACGCGCGCCTCGTGATCCTCCGCCTGCTGGGTGGCGAGCGCTACTGGCCCTACGGCCTGGAGCAGATCGCCGAAATCTGCCGGCGCCATGACATTCCCCTCGCCGTCCTGCCCGGCGACGACCAGCCGGACGCCGAACTGGTGCGCCGCTGCACCGTGCCGGCCGATGCCGCGCACCGGCTCTGGCAGTACGGTGTGCACGGCGGCATCGACAACGCGGTGGAGCTGCTGCGCTACGCCCGTGCCCTGCTGGGCGACGAGGTGGCGTGGCGCGAGCCGGTGCCGCTGCTGCGCGCCGGGCTCTACTGGCCCGGCGACGCGCGGCCCGACCTGGACGCGCTGCGCCGCCACTGGACGGACGGCGCGCCGGTGGCGGCGCTGGTCTTCTACCGCGCGCTGGTGCAGGCGGGAAACGTCGCGGTGCTCGACGCGCTGGTGGAGGCGTTGCGCGCCGAAGGGCTCAACCCGCTGCCCATCCACACCAGCAGCCTGAAGGAGGGCGCGGCGGCGGCCGTCGTCGCCGAACTGCTGGGCGCGGCCAAGCCGGACGTCATCCTCAACGCCACCTCCTTCGCCGTGTCGCAGCCGGGCGCGGCCCGCACACCGACGCCGTTCGACGAGGCGGATTGCCCGGTTCTGCAGGTGGTGTTCTCCGGCGGTTCGGAAGCGGCGTGGCGATCCGGATCCGCCGGCCTGTCGGCGCGCGACATCGCCATGAACGTGGCCCTGCCGGAAGTGGACGGCCGCATCCTCGCCCGCGCCGTCAGCTTCAAGGCCGAAGCCCGCCGGCACGAGCCGACGCAGAGCTGGATCCTCGACTACCGCCCCGTCCCCGACCGCGTCGCCTTCACCGCGCAACTGGCGTCCGCCTGGGCACGCCTGCGCCGCACGCCGCCTTGCGAACGCCGCGTCGGCATCGTGCTGGCGAACTACCCGAACCGCGACGGGCGCTTGGCGAACGGCGTCGGTCTCGACACGCCGGCCGGCGTGGTGGAGGCGTTGGCCGCCATGCGCGCCGCCGGCTACACGGTCGACGGCGCGCCCGCGGACGCCGCCGCCTTGATGGCCGGGATGCAGGCCGGCGTGACCAACGACGTGACCGCGCTGGACGGCCGCGCGGTGCACGAGACACTGAGTCTTGTGGACTACCAGAGGTTTTTCGATGGGCTGCCGGAGGCGGTGCGGCGCGCCGTTCTTGAGAGGTGGGGGGAGCCGAAGGACGATCCCTTTGTGGGGTCGGTACCTTCCGGTGTCCGCGCCTTCCGCCTCCCCGCGCTCCGCTATGGCAACGTCGCCGTCGCCATCCAGCCGGCGCGCGGCTACAACCTCGACCCGGCGGGCAGCTACCACGACCCGGCGCTGGTGCCGCCGCATTCCTACCTCGCCTTCTACGCGTGGCTGCGCCAGAGCTTCGGCGCCCACGCCGTGATCCACTTCGGCAAGCACGGCAACCTCGAATGGCTGCCCGGCAAGGCGCTGGCGCTGTCGGACTCCTGCTTCCCGGAAGCAGCATTCGGCCCCCTGCCCCACCTCTACCCGTTCATCGTCAACGACCCCGGCGAGGGCACGCAGGCCAAGCGCCGCGCCTCGGCCGTCATCCTCGACCACCTCACCCCGCCGCTGACCCGCGCCGAGAGCTACGGCCCGCTGCGCGAGCTGGAGATGCTGGTCGACGAGTACTACGAGGCCGCGTCGCTCGACCCCCGCCGCATCCCGGAGTTGCGGTCGCGCATCCTCGACCTCTCCGCCGCCACCGGCCTCGCCGCCGACTGCGGCGTCGCCCCCGACGACGATCCGCAGGAAGCACTGGACAAGCTCGACCGTCATTTGTGCGAGCTGAAGGAGCTGCAGATCCGCGACGGCCTGCACGTCTTCGGTCGCGCCCCCGAGGGGGATCTGCTCGACAACCTGCTGGTGGCGCTCGCCCGCCTGCCGCGCGGGCCTGGGCAGGGCGCCGACGCCTCGCTGATCCGCGCCCTGGCCGCCGACCTGAACCTCACCGGCTTCGACCCGCTCGACGCCGACATGGCCGCCCCCTGGACCGGCCCGCACCCGGCCGCCCTGACCGGCCCCGACGCGTGGCGCACCGCGGGCGACACGGTGGAGCGCCTGGAACGGCTCGCGCTCCGCCTCGTCTCCGGCGACACCGCCCCCGAACCGGGCTGGACGCGCACCGCCGCCGTGCTCGCCTGGATATCCTCCCACCTGCGCCCCACCGTCCAATCCTGCGGTCCCGCCGAGATCGACGGGCTGCTGCGCGGCCTCGCCGGCCGCTTCGTGCCGCCCGGCCCGTCGGGCGCCCCGACGCGCGGCCGGCCGGAGGTGCTGCCCACCGGCCGCAACTTCTACTCCGTCGATACCCGCGCCGTGCCGACCCCGGCGGCGTGGGCGCTCGGCTGGGCCTCGGCCATGCGGGTGGTCGAGCGCTACATGCAGGAGCACGGCGACTGGCCGCGCACGCTCGCCCTCTCCGCCTGGGGCACGGCCAACATGCGCACGGGCGGCGACGACATCGCCCAGGCTTTGGCGCTGATGGGCGTGCGCCCGACGTGGGACGCCGGCACCGGCCGCGTCACCGGCTTCGAGATCATGCCCGCCGGCGTGCTCGACCGCCCGCGCGTGGACGTGACGCTGCGCGTCTCCGGCTTCTTCCGCGACGCCTTCCCGGCGCAGATCGAGCTGGTGGACGCGGCCGCGCGCGCCGTCGCCGCGCTGGACGAGCCCGAGGACGTGAACCCCCTGGCCGGGCGCGTGCGCGCCGACCGCGCCCGGCTGGAAGCCGCCGGGGTGCCGCGCGACGAGGCCGCCAAGCGCGCCGGCTACCGCGTTTTCGGCTCCATGCCGGGCGCCTACGGGGCGGGCCTGCAGGCGCTGATCGACCAACGCGGCTGGGAGACGGACAAGGACCTCGCCGACGCCTACCTCGCCTGGGGCGGTTACGCCTACGGCGCGCAAGCGCACGGCGCCCCCGCCCGCGCCCAGTTCGCCGAGCGGCTGTCGTCGGTCGAACTCGTCCTGCACAACCAGGACAACCGCGAGCACGATCTGCTGGACAGCGACGACTACTACCAGTTCGAGGGCGGCATCACGGCGGCCGTGCGCGTGCTGTCCGGCCAGCAGCCGGAGGTGTTCCACACCGACCACTCCCGCCCCGAATCCCCGCGCGTCCGCACCTTGAAGGAGGAGATCGCCCGCGTGGTGCGCGCCCGCGTGGTGAACCCCAAGTGGATCCGCGGCGCCATGCGCCACGGCTACAAGGGTGCCTTCGAGCTGGCCGCCACCGTCGACTACCTGTTCGCCTTCGCCGCCACCGCGCGCTGCGTCGGCGACCACCATTTCGACGCGGTGTTCGAAGCCTATGTCATGGACGACGAGGTGCGCGCCTTCATGGCGGACGCCAACCCGGCGGCGCTCAAGGAGATGGCCGAACGCCTGCTGGAGGCGCTCGACCGCGGCCTGTGGCGCCCGCGCGCCAACGCCGCCCACATCACGCTGAAGGAAATCAGCGGACAAGGAGGGGATGAGGAATGACCGAGGAAATCAACGACGGCGGCGAGGACGTCAACGCCCGCCACGCCGAGAAGATGGCCAAGAAGAAGGCCGCGCGCGACCGCATGCTGGCCGGCAAGACCATCGAGAAGGGGTTGCTGATCGTCCACACCGGCAAGGGCAAGGGCAAGTCGACGTCCGCCTTCGGCATGGTGATGCGCGCCGTCGGCCACGGCATGCGCGTGGGCGTCGTGCAGTTCGTCAAGGGCAAGTGGGCGACCGGCGAGCGCACGGTGCTGGAACGCTTCCCCGACCTCGTCGAGTTCCACGCGCTGGGCGAGGGCTTCACCTGGGAGACACAGGACCGCGAGCGCGACATCGCCTCGGCCCGCGCCGCGTGGGAGGCCGCCCGGCGCCTGATCGACGACCCGGACGTGCGCATGGTCCTCCTGGACGAGTTGAACATCGTGCTGCGCTACGGCTACCTGCCGCTGGAGGAGGTGCTGGAGGGGCTGCGCAACCGCCCGGCCGACACCCACGTGATCGTCACCGGCCGCAACGCCGCCGAGGAACTGATCGAGGCCGCCGACCTCGTGACCGAAATGACGATGGTGAAGCACCCCTTCCGGGACGGAGTGAAGGCGCAGGCCGGAATCGAATTCTGAAGGCCGGAAATCCAACGGACGGGGACGCCTCAACCGGCGTGGTTATTCCCCGTCCACCCCGGCCGTGTCCACGCTTCACCCGGAATCCCCATCGCCCGCGATAGGAAATTTCAATAAAACGGAGGCGGAACAATTCACCGCACCAAGGGTGCTGCCCCATGAACGTCGCAACGATCGCGCAGCGTCTGTTCGCCGGTGACCTGTACTACGCCCTCGGGCGGTTCGAATCGGTGCGCCGCGGTTACAGCCTTCTCTGCGCGCTCGTTCAGAACGCAGAGGAGCCTGCGGTCGCCCCGGCGGCCCTCCCCACCCTTTTCCCGCGCGTTTCCATCGACAACGCGCTCGCCGCGATCCGCCGCGATTCCGTCTCCTTCGGCTTCGACCTGCCGCCCGACGTGCTGGCCGGGATCCAGCACTTCGCCGACACCGCCGAGTGCCGCGAGCGCGGCCGGGAGCAGACCTTCCGCCGCGCCGACGTGGTGCGGGGCCGCCTCGCCGACGGCACGCCCCTGGTGCACGGCCTGATCGACAACCCGATGCGCTGCGCCGCCGTGCGCCGCGTCTGCGAGGATCCCGTTCTGGTGGAGGCGGCCGGCCGCTTCCTGGGCTACCGCGTCCGGCGCGTGCTGCCGCGCGTGTTCTGGAGCTTCGCGTCGGGCGTGTCGGACGACGAACGGCGGCGGCGCGGGCAGACCATCGACTGGCACTTCGACGTGCACGACTACAACTTCATCTCCGCCTGCTTCTACCTGTCGGACGTCGACCGGGGGGCCGGCCCGCACGCCCTGCTGCGCGGCTCGCACACCGGCAAGCCGGCGCGCATGCTCCTGGGCTCCGCCAACGCGCGTGACGAGGAGGTGTTCGAGCATTTCGGCCGCGACCGGGTGATGGTGATCGAGGGACCCGCCGGCACCGGCTTCCTGGAAGACACGTCCTGCTATCACAAGGCCATGCCGCCCACCGAGCGCGACCGCCTGATGTTCCAGATCTGGTTCAGCTAAGGCCGTTCGAAGGGCCCAACGTCATCAGCGCCCCATCATGCCTTGCAGGGCCGATCCCATACCGCCGCCCCCGCCCTGCTGCCGCTCCCGCGCGGACTGGTCGAAGGTGCGCGACGGCGCCGGGGCCGGCGGCGCCGAGGACGCGCTCGGCGGCGGTGCGGGCGGTGGCGAGGAGGGCCGCGTCGGCCGCACCTGGCTGAGCTGGCCGCCGATCGTGCTGCCCATGCCGCCCCCGCCGCCCATGTCGCGCATCGGCTCCCGCAGTTGCGTGCCCAGGTCCGGGCGCGGCGGATCGGGCCGGCGCGGCTCCTCGCGCCGATAGCGGTCGCGGTCACGGTGTCGGTCGCGGTCCCAATCCCGGTCGTAATGGCGGTAGCGGGGCCGCCCCTCGATGATCACCGGCGGCGAATAGCTGTAGTAGCCGCCGTAAGTTCCATAGCCGGGGCTCCCATAGGTGGGATAGCCGTAGCCGTAACCGGGCTGGTAGCCGTAATCGTCGTACCCATACCCGTAACCGTCGTCCAGCTCCGCGCAGGCCCCGAGACCAAGCAGCAACGCAGCCGACAGCACCCGCATCCGCGCCGACATCGGCATCCTCCCACGCAGAGTGTTTCCCAAGAAGTGAACACGCGGACGGACGCTTTCATCCCGCCGCGTCGACCACATGAAGAAAAGACCCGCAGACCGCACCCCGCCGGCTGCCCAGGACACCCAGGTCGCCACCGCGCGCGTCCCACGCCTGGAACAGCGGCGCCTCGGCATCGGCGGCAACGGTGCTGGCGTAATGGAACTCATGCCCATGCAGCGCCGTGCCGCGCGGCCCCCACGGCCCGTCGGCCAGCGTCACCGCGCGGCGGTAACCCAGGTGCAGCCGGCGCTTGGCGAAGGACGTCGCGACCGGCAGCAGCCCGGCCATAGTGTACGCCTTCCCGTCCGCGTCCTCCAGCCCCTCGCCCAGCACCATGTAGCCGCCGCACTCGCCATAGACCGTCGCACCACGCGCCGCCGCGTCCCGCAAGCCCCCCAGGAAGCGGCCGTTGCCGGCCAGCCGCCCGGCGTGCAGCTCCGGGTAGCCGCCGGGCAGGTATACGGCATCGGCGCCCGCATCCGGCGCCTCGTCGGCCAGCGGCGAGAAGGGCAGCAGTTCCGCCCCCAGCGCGCGCCAGCCTTCCAGCAGGTGCGGGTAGGCGAAGGCGAACGCCGCGTCACGCGCCACGGCGATGCGCTGGCCCAGCGGCGGCAGGGGGGAACCGCCCGCCGCGTCCCCCCCCTCACCGAGCCGCCCCGGCCGGGCCACGCCCCGCAGCGCCTCCAGGTCCACGGCCGCCGCCAGCACCGCCCCGGCGCGCTCCAGCACGCCGTCCAGCTCCGCGTGCTCCTCCGCCTGCACCAGCCCCAGGTGGCGGTGCGGCAGGTCGAGCGCGGCATCGCGCCGCACCGCGCCCAGCACCGGCACGCCCAGCGGCACCACCGCGCCACGGACCTGCGCCTCGTGCGAGGCGCTGCCGACGCGGTTGAGGATGACGCCCGCCACCTCCACGTCGGCCCGGAAGCCGCGGAACCCGTGCAGCACCGCCGCCGCCGACGCCCCCTGCCGCGCCACATCCAGCACCAGCACCACCGGCCAGCCGGCCGCCGCCGCCAGATCCGCCGTGGAACCGGTGCCGTCCGCCGCCCCGTCGAACAGGCCCATGACGCCTTCCACGACCAGCAGCTCCGCCCCCTCGCCCGCCAGCAAGGCCAGCCGCGCCAGCGTCGCCGGGCGCATCGCCCAGGGGTCGAGGTTGCGGCACGGCCGCCCGCTGGCCGCTTCGTGGAAGCGCGGGTCGATGTAGTCCGGCCCGACCTTGCACGACGACACCGCCACCCCGGCGGCGCGCAGCGCGCGCAGCAGGCCCAGCGTCACCACCGTCTTGCCGCTGCCCGAGGCCGGCGCGGCGATGACCAGTCCGGGCGTCCGTCCGGGCGTCAACGCCCGCCCAGCACGGCGTGCAGGTTCACCACCGGCCCGACGACGATCAAGGCCGGCGGCTCGATGCCGCTCGCCGCCACGTCCTCCGCCGCGCGCCCCAGCGTGGTGACCAGCACCGTCTGCTCCGGCAGGGTGGCGTTGTTCACCACCGCCACCGCCTCGTCCGCCCCGCGCCCGCCCTCCATCAGCTTCTGCGCGATGACGCCGATGTGCTTCAGCGCCATGTACAGCACCAGCACGTGCGTGCCGCGCGCCAGCGCCCCCCAGTCCAGCGCGTCCGGCACCTCGCCGGTGGTCGAATGGCCGGTGGCGAAGGTCACCGCCTCGCCGCTCTCGCGGTGCGTCACCGGGATGCCGGCGTAGGCGAGGCCGCCGATGCCGGCGGTGATGCCCGGCACCACGCGGAACGGCACGCCGGCCTCGGCCAGCGCCAGGCACTCCTCGCCGCCGCGGCCGAACACGAACGGGTCGCCGCCCTTCAGGCGCAGCACGCGCTTGCCCTGGTGCGCCAGCTCGATCAGCCGGCGGGAGATGTCCGGCTGCTTGGCCGACGGCTTGCCGCCGCGCTTGCCGGCGAATTCCAGCTCGGCCCGCGGGCCGGCCAGTTCCAGCACCCCCTTGCCGACCAGCGCGTCGTACACGACGATGTCCGCCTGCCGCAGCGCGTTCAGCGCGTGCAGGGTCAGCAGGCCGGGATCGCCCGGCCCGGCGCCCACCAGCCACACCGAACCCGGTTCGAACACCGGCAAGCCCAGGTTGGAAAACTCGGGATCGGGAAACTCCGTGGCGCTCATGCACATCCTCCGCTGGGCAAGCCCCTGTGGTGGACCTATAAACCAAACCATGACCGGCAAACCAGCGAGCAAACCGGAAACGCCGCTTCGGCACGGCTGGACGACGGGTGCGTGCGCCACGGCGGCCACCAAGGCCGCCTACGCCGCGCTGCTGACCGGCGCCTTCCCCGACCCGGTGGAAATCGTGCTGCCGCGCGGCGAGCGCCCGTCCTTTCCCCTCGCCCGCACCGCCTTGGACGGCGAAACGGCGACCGCCGGCATCGTCAAGGATGCCGGCGACGACCCGGACGTGACGCACGGCGCCCTGGTCCTCGCCACCGTCCGTCCCGGCCCGCCCGGCAGCGGCGTCACCTTCCGCGCCGGCCCGGGTGTCGGCACCGTCACCAAGCCCGGCCTGCCCCTGCCGCCCGGCGAGCCCGCCATCAACCCGGTTCCCCGCCGGATGATCGCCCAGGCCGTGGCCGAGGTCGCGGCGGCCTTCGGTGGCGGCGGCGACGTGGTGGTGGAGATTTCCATTCCCGGCGGCGCCGAACTGGCGGCGAAGACGTGGAACCCGCGCCTGGGCATCGTCGGCGGCCTGTCGATCCTCGGCACCACGGGGGTGGTCGTGCCCTTCTCCTGCTCGGCCTGGATCCATTCCATCCAGCGCGGCGTGGACGTGGCGCGCGCCGCCGGCCTGCGCCACGTCGCCGGCTGCACCGGATCGACCTCCGAGGCCGCCGTGCGGCGCCTGCACGGGCTGGAGGAACAGGCGCTGCTGGACATGGGCGACTTCGCGGGCGGCCTCCTGAAGTACCTGCGCCGCCACCCGCTCCCCCACCTGACCATCGCCGGCGGCTTCGCCAAGATCACCAAGCTGGCGCAGGGGGCGATGGACTTGCACTCCGGCCGCAGCGAAGTGGACTTCGACTGGCTCGCCGACCGGCTGGCGGAGTGCGGCGCCGACCCCGGCCGGGTCGCCGCCGCGCGCGCCGCCAACACCGCCAAGCAGGTGCTGGATTCCGCACCCGGCCTGCCGCTGGCCGACCGCGTGGCGGCCGAGGCGCGGCGCGTCGCGCTGGCCGTGCTGGACGGTGCCCCGGTGGCCGTCGACGTGCTGGTGGTGGACCGCGCCGGCACGCCCGTCGGCCGCGCGGAGGCGTGATGCGGCGCATCCTCATCCTCGGCGGCACGGCGGAGGCGGCGGACCTCGCCCGCGCCCTGGTCGGACGCCCGGACCTGGACGTCGTCACCGCGCTTGCCGGCCGCACCCGCGCGCCGGCCGCGCTGCCCGGCCGCGTGCGCGTCGGCGGCTTCGGCGGCGCGCAGGGCTTGGCGGATTACCTCGCCGCCGAGGGCATCGCCGCGCTGATCGACGCCACGCACCCCTTCGCCGCGACGATCTCCGCCAACGCCGTGGAGGCCTGCCGCCGACGCCCCACGCCGCGCCTCGCCCTGGTCCGCCCGCCCTGGGCCCCCCGGCCCGGCGACCGCTGGACCGGCGTGCCCGACCTGCCCGCCGCCGCCGCGGCGCTGCCGGCGCACGCGCGGGCGCTGCTCGCCATCGGCCGGCAGGACCTGGGTCCTTTCGCCGGCCGCGCCGACGTGTGGTTCCTGATCCGCAGCGTCGACCTGCCGGACGGCCCCCTGCCGCCGAACCACGTCCTCCTGACGGCACGCGGCCCGTTCCGCGTCGCCGACGAACAGGATCTGCTCACCACGCACCGCATCGGCGTCGTGGTCGCCAAGAACAGCGGCGGCAACGATGCGAAGCTGGACGCGGCGCGGCGGCTGGGGCTGCCGGTGATTCTGGTGGAGCGCCCCGCGCCCCCGCCGGGCGAGCGGGCGGCCACGGTGGCGGACGCGTTGGCGTGGCTGGACGCCCACCGTTGACAATATTCCTGAACTGCCGGCATAGTGGATGCGATCATGGGGGTGTCGTGCGTGCCCGCTTCGCCCCCTCCCCAAAGAAGCGCCACCCCCGAATGCGCACACCCCCGCAAGACCGTATCATCCGGTAACATCGGGTAACATTCGCGGCTCCAGGAAGCGGCGCATGACATAGGCATCGTACCGCCCCGGCCGCTCCGGGCGCATCGGCCGCTCCGGCTGGTGGGCGGAGCGCCACAGCGCGTACTGGGCGATGACCGCCAGCCGCTCGCTCTTCTGCGGCAGCAGACCCTTGTGCACGCCGCGGGTGTCGGCCAGGAAGCACATGCCCTTGCGGCCGGTCAGCGTTACGAAACGGTCGCGGCCGAACGCCGCCGCCACCTCGTCGTCGCTCATCGCGCGGGGGTGGTAGAGGGCGGGATCGTCGTGCGTGTTGGCGACGTAGACGTGCGGGCCCCCCGTCTCGTCCACGTCGGTCAGGTAGATGAACAGCTTGATGAAGCGCAGCCCGTCGAAGTCGCGGTGGAAGCGCTGCGAGCCCTTGGCCCCCGCCCGCTCCGGATAGGCCCACCAGCAGTTCAGGAAGCCCAGCGTCGGCTTGCAGCCGAACACGCGCTCGATGGTGCCCAGCACCAGCGGATGCGCCAGCGCGTCCACGATGTGCGGCGCGTTGACGATCTGCTGGTCGGTGTACCAGCCCATGTTGGTCTCGTCGCTGGGGATCGCGTGCGGCTGGAACTGCCCCAGGTGCGGACGCCAGGGGTCGTGGCAGAGCTGCCCCTCGAAGTGGTCGCGCATGGCGTCGATCTGCGCGGGCGACAGCAGTTCCAGCGGTTCGGTGTAGCCGCGCTCGCGGATCTGGGCGGCCAGGCGCTCCACGTCCTCGCCGAAGGCGCCGCCGCTCTTCGGACAGGCCAGCGCCAGCACGCGCGACAGGCCATTGATGACCGACGGGTTGCAGAACGCCGGGCGCTGCATGAGCTGCCAATAAAAGCGGTTGATGCGCCCGTTCATATCGCTCAGCATGCCCGCAAGCCCCCTGGGTGTACCACGTTCGGCATGCTAGCCGCGGTGCCGGGGCGCGTTCAATCCGGGCGGGGACGATGGAGCATTCGGTCGCAGAGCTGGAACGCGCGCTGGTCGGCGCCCTCGACACGCTGGCGCGCACCGGCGGCGACTGGCGCGCCCTTGAGGCGCCCGCCCCGGGCGCCGTCGACCTGTCCACGGCGCCGCTGGTGCTGATCGGCGCCGGCTCGGTCATCGCCCAGCCCTTCGTGGCGCACGCGCTGGCCCGGCTGAACGTGGCGGGAATCGTCGACAACGCCCGCGCCGGCACGGTCCAGCACGGCCACACCATCCTCGATGACGCCGGGTTGCGCGCCCTGATGGCGCGGGAGCCGGCCCTGGTCGGCGTCATGTGCTGCTGCGCCGACCGCGCGGTGGAGCATTTCTCGGCGATCTGGGCGCCGGGCGGACGGCCGCTGCTGTCGCTGTTCCAAGCGATGCGGCACGCCGGCCTGGACACGCCCGACGCCTTCTCCGACCCGGCCGCCGTCGCGGCGCTCCTTGACCGGCGCGACGTGTGGGAGGGCTATGCGGACGAGGAAAGCCGCCGCACCTACCTTGCCCTGCTGCTGCACCGGCTGACCTGGGACCGCGCCTGGATCGAGCCGCGCCGCCTGCCCTACAAGGCCATGTACTTCTTCACCGACGCGCTGGACGTGGGCGAGGACGAGACGCTGGTCGACGGCGGCGCCTTCGACGGCGACACGGTTGTCTGCTTCAACGAGCGGACGGCCGGCCGCTACCGCGCCATTCACGCCTTCGAGGTGGACCCGGCGAACGTGGAGGCGCTGCGCCGCCGCACCGCCGGCCTCCCGCGCGTCACCGTCCACCTGCTGGGCCTGTGGGACGGGGAGGCCACGCTGCACCTGTCCCCCGGCGGCGCCGCCAGCAGCGTCGGCGACGGCGGGGGTGTGGAAGTGCCCGTGCGGGCGCTCGACAGCCTCGACCTCGGCCCCGTCAGCCTGATCAAGCTGGACATCGAGGGCGCCGAGATCCCGGCGCTCCGGGGGGCCGCGGAGACCATCCGCCGCCACAAGCCCAAGCTGTCGCTGGCCGTCTATCACAAGCCGGACGACCTCGTGGCGATCCAGGACGCGATCACCGCGATCCGCCCCGACTACCGCTTCCGCCTGCGCCACCACAGCCCGATCTTCCACGACACCGTGCTGTACGCGGAATAGGCGCTCAACGCCGCTCCAGCCGCAGGACGTGGGCGTGCGCCGGGTCGTACAGCGCGCTGTCGCGGAACCCGTGCGCGTCCAGCACCCGTCCGACCAGCACCAGCGCGGTGCGCGTCAGCTTGGCGGCGCGCACCTTCGCGCGGATGTCGGCCAGGGTCCCGCGGATCACCTGCTGGTCCGGCCACGTGGCCCGGTAGACCACCGCCACCGGGCAGTCGGCGCCGTACAGCGGCGAAAGCGTCGCGCAGATGTGGTCGAGGTTGCGCACCGACAGGTGGATGGCCAGCGTCGCCCCGGTGCGCCCCAGCGCCTCCAGGCTCTCGCCGTCGGGCATGGGGGAGGACTTCATGGCGGTGCGCGTCAGGATGACCGTCTGCGCCACCTCCGGCAGCGTCAACTCGGTCGCCAGTACGGCGGCGGCGGCGGCGAAGGACGGCACGCCCGGCGTCACATCATACGGGATGCCAAGGTCCGCCAGCCGCCGCATCTGTTCGGCGATGGCGCCGTACAGCGACGGGTCGCCGGAATGCACGCGCGCCACGTCCTTGCCCGCCGCGTGCGCCGCCCGCATCTCGGCGACGATCTCGTCCAGCGTCAAAGGCGCGGTGTCGACCACCCGCGCGCCGTCCGGCGCGTAGCCCACCACCTCCTCCGGCACCAGGGAGCCGGCGTAGAGGCACACCGGGCAGCGGGCGATCAGGTCGCGCCCGCGCACGGTGATGAGGTCGGCCGCGCCGGGACCGGCGCCGATGAAGTGGACGGCCATGCGCTTACCCCTGCCCCTGCTCATGCTTGGCCGCGTAGCCGCGCGGCGTGTAGACCCAGGCGCCGCCATCGCCGCGCGGCACGCGCCGCGTCTCGCGCGAGCCGATCAGCACCAGCGTCAGCATGTCCACCTGATCGGCCGAGAGTTCGCCCAGCGTGATGACGCGCGCCGTCTCTCCCTCCCGCCCCAGGTTGCGGGCCAGAACGACGGGCGTATCGGCCGGCCGGTGCTCCAGCAGGACGCGGCGGAGTTCACCCAACTGCGTGGTGCGGCGCTGCGACACGGGATTGTAGACGGCGACGACGAAGTCCCCCTCCGCCGCCGCGCGGATGCGCCGTGCGATGACCTCCCAGGGCGTCAGCAGGTCGGAGAGCGAGATGGTGCAGAAATCGTGGCCCAGCGGCGCCCCGACGCGCGCGGCGGCGGCCTGAAGCGCGGAGATGCCCGGCGTCACCGCCACCTCCACCCGCTTCCAGGCGTCGTGCGCCGCGCCTTCCCGCTCGATCAGCTCGAAGACCAGCGTCGCCATGGCGTAGATGCCGGCGTCGCCGCTCGACACCAGCGCCACGTCGCGCCCCTCGGCGGCGAGGTTCAGGGCGATGCGGCAGCGCTCCGTCTCCGCGCCCAGCTCATAGCCGTGCCGGCGCTTGCCCGCCGCCGCCGGACCCAGCAGGTCGAGGTAGAGGTGATAGCCGACAAGGTCGGTGGCCGCGGCCAGCCATTGGTCCGCCTCCGGCGTGCGCCAGCCCGGTGCGCCGGGGCCGATGCCGACGATGCTCAGCCGCCCGCGTGCGCGGCCGGCGCGGGCCGGGTCGATCGGCTGCGGCGCCAGGGCGACGGCGCAGGTCGCGCGTTTGGAGCGGCGCTTGGCGACGACCAGCATCCCGTCCGGCCCGGCGGCGGCCAGCGCCGCCCCTTCGGCCACGCCATGGCAGCCGACCTCGCGGAACACCGTCTCCGACGGGTTGGCGAGGCGCGGCGCCTCCCGTTCCAGCCGGGTTGCGTCGAAGAAGCGGGCCGGCGCGTTCAGCGCCGCGGCCACCGCGTGCACCGCCGGCTCGTCGGCCTTGAGGTCCAGCGAGGCGACCAGCGCCACCGCCCCCGGCGCCAGCCCGGCCTCGGCCAGCGTGGCGTGCACGAGGCCGGTCAGTTCGGCCGGGTCGGTGCCGCGCTCGCAGCCCACGCCGACGGCGAGCACGGGCGGGTGGTAGACCAGCGTGCGGACGTCGCCGTGTTCGGCCCGTTCCGTCACCCGCAGGGTGTGTCCGGCGATGTCGGCCAGCGGCAGGCCAGCGTCGCGCAGCCAGGCGGCGTCGCCGTCCAGCCGGCACGGGGCGCCGGCCAGCAGGGCGGCGGTGAAGGACTTGGCGTCGGCCGGGTTGGCGAGGCGCCAGCCCGGCGGCGGGTCGTCCAGCGCCAGGCCGAAGGCGAGGTCGCCGGCGGTGGTGACCGCGGCGATGCCCTTCAAAGCTTCAGCCAGCCGGCGGGCCAGCGCGTTGGCGCCGTGGTGGCCGCCGAGCAGCGGCACCACCGCGCTGCCGTCCTCGGCCACGGCCAGCACGGGCGGCTCGGCGCGCTTGTCGGCCAGCAGCGGCGCCAGCGCCCGCACCAGGATGCCGGCGGCGCAGACGCCGACGATGGGCGTGCCGGCGGCGAACAGGGCGCGCAGGTGCCCGGCGGTGTCGGCAAACGCCACGTCGGCGCCCGTCACGCGGCCGGACAGACCGTGCACGGCGGCGGTGCCCAGCGCGGCAGCCACGCACCGCGCCGTGGGCACGCCGCGGGCCGTCAGGACGATCACGGCGGTTTCGGTCATGCGGTCCTCGGCACCAAAATCATGGAGAAGTACGGCGCCGGCCCCTCGACTTCGGCCAGCGGGAGGATACGCTGCCCCTCCATGGACACGCGCTCGACATAGACGGCACGCTCCAGAAGGCCGAGATCGGCCAGCACGGCGCGCACCTTTGGCAGGTGGCGGCCCAGCTTGACGATCACGGCCGCGTCGGCGGCGCGCAGCCGGTCGCGCAGAACCTCGGCCACCAGGGGCGCCGGCAGCACGGCCAGCGCGTCGTTGCGCGAGGCGAGCGGCGCCAGCGCCGCGGCCGATGCAGCCGTCAGCGAGGTGACGCCCGGCACGACCCGCACCGGCACGCGCCCGGCCAGCCGGATCAGCAGGTACTGGAAGGAGCCGTAGAGCAGCGGATCGCCCTCGCACAGCACCGCCACGTCGCGCCCGGCGTCCAGGTGCGCGGCAAGGTCGGCAGCGGCGCGGTCGTAGACAGCCTGCCCCGGCGTGGGGTCGGTGCGCATGGGCACGCGGATCACCACCTCGGCCTGCCCGCCGGGCAGGTGTGGCGCGGCTATGGCACGCGCCAGACTCTCCGCCTCGTCGGCGGCCAGATAGGCGATGACCGGCGCGGCGCGCAGGATCTTGAGCGCCTTCAGCGTGATGAGGTCGGGATCGCCGGGGCCGACGCCCAGGCCGTACAGGATGCCGGTCATGATTTGGTGGTGGCGAACTGGACCACGGGGCGCAGCGGCTGCCAGCCGGTGAAGCCGCCGACGGGAGCGGCGCGGCTGACGGCGACCTGCGTCAGGCTGCCGCCCAGGCGCTGGTGCAGGGCGAACAGCGCCGCCTCGCCCTCCAGTGTCACCGCGTTGGCAACGAGGCGGCCACCGGGGCGCAACGCCTCCCAACACGCCTCAACAACGCCAAACGCGGTCAAACCGCCCCCAACGAACACGGCATCCGGTGCCGGCAGGACCTTCAGCGCGTCGGGCGCGCGGCCTTCGACGACGCGCAGGTTGGGCACGCCCAGCGCGGCGGCGTTCTCGGCGATCAGCGCCAGCCGGTCGGCGCGGTGCTCGACGGCGACGGCGTTGCATTTGGCGTGGCAGCGCAGCCATTCGATGCCGACGGAACCACAGCCGGCGCCGACGTCCCACAGCGTCTGCCCCGGCGCCGGGGCGAGCGCGGCCAGCGTGACGGCGCGCACCTCGCGCTTGGTGATCTGGCCGTCGTGGCGGAAGGCATCGTCCGGCAGGCCCGGCACGCGCGGCAGCAGCGGCGCACCGGGCATCGCCACGCATTCGATGGCGATGGTGTTGAGGTCGGCGATGGGCTCGTCCGGCCAGGTGTCGGCCGTGGCCTCGACGCGGCGCTCACGCGGCCCTCCCATGTGCTCCAGCACCACCATGCGGCTGGGGCCGTAGCCGCGCGCGCGCAGCAGGGCCGCCGCCTTGGCCGGCGTGGTGCCGTCGCTGCTCAGCGCCAGGATGCGGGCTCCCGGCTGCACGGCGGGATGCAGAAGCTCGACCGGCCGGCCGTGCAGCGTCAGCCCCTCCACCCACGCCCGCGCCCAGCCCAGACGCGCGCAGGCCAGGGTGAAGGCGCTGAGGCCCGGCAGGACGGTCATCTCGGACATGTCGAAGTGGCGCAGCAGCACCGGGACGACGCCGAACAGCATGGGGTCGCCGCTGGCCAGCACGACCACGCGCAGGCGCTGGCGCTTGCGAAGCTCCTCCACCATGGCGTCGAAGGGCGACGGCCAGACCAGCCGCTCGCACCCGGCGTCCGGCACCATGGCGAGGTGGCGTGCACCGCCGACCAGCACCTCGGCCGCCGTGATGGCGCGCAGGGCCGCTTCCGACAGGCCGTCCAGCCCGTCCTCGCCGATGCCGACGACGGTCAGCCAGGGCGCGGTCATTCCGCCAGGCCCAGCGCCAGCGCGTTGACCGCCGCCGCCGCCATGGCGCTGCCGCCGCGCCGGCCGCGCAGGGTGATGAACGGCAGGCCGCGCGGGTTCCCGACCAGCGCCTCCTTGGATTCCGCGGCCCCCACGAAGCCGACCGGGAAGGCCAGCACGGCGGCCGGGCGCGGCGCCCCGGCGTCGACCAGCTCCAGCAGGCGGAACAGGGCGGTCGGCGCGTTGCCGATGGCGACCACCGCGCCTTCCAGCTCCGGCAGCCAACGGTCGACGGCGGCGGCCGAGCGCGTGGTGCTCAGCGCCCGCGCAAGGCCCGGCACGGTGGGGTCGTCCAGCCGGCAGACCACGTGGTTCCGGGCAGGCAGCCGCGCCGTCATGATGCCGGCCGCGACCATGCGCGCGTCCACCAGCACCGGCGCCCCCGCCTTCAGCGCGGCACGGCCCGCCGCCGCCACGTCGTCCGACCACGCGAGGTCGTCGAGCAGGTCGATCATGCCGCAGGCGTGGATCAGGCGCGTCGCCACCTCCGCCACGTCGCGCGGCAGGCGGGAGAGGTCGGTCTCCGCCGCGATGGTGGCGAAGGACTGGCGATAGATGGCGTCCGGATCGCGCAGGTACTCCATCGGCGCGGACGAGGGTTGCTCCGTGTCAGTCGCCATGGCCCGCCCGCTTCAGGCTGCGCGGCCCAAGGGGGTGGTCCGCCTGGGGGTACGGGTGGTGATGCCCGTGGTCGTGGCCCTGCTGGTGGTCATGGTGGTGGTGGCCGTGACCATGGTCGTGATCATGATCGTGATCGTGATCATGATCGTGGTGATGGCCGTGTGGGTGATCATGGTGGTGGCCGGGCGACGCCGTGCCGACTCCGATGCCCTCCACGTGATGATGGTGGCTTTCCTGGCGCAGGCCGACCTCGTCCTCGAAGCCCAGGAAGCGCTCCCGGTACTTGCACATCTGGCAGTTCATGTTGCCGGTGCCGTCCAGGATCTCCCGCACGCGGTCGCCCAGCGTCTCCAGGACCATCGGGTGGTCGTTGAGGTAGGGCGCCTTGACGAACTCGATGCCCGGATGCCGTGCCGCCACGGCATCGGCCGCGTCGTAGATGCGGCGCACCAGGATGCCGGTGAACAGGAAATACGGGAAGACGACGATGCGCTTGTAGCCGAGCCGCGCCGCGTGCTCCAGCCCCGGCTCCACCAGCGGGAAGGTGACGCCGGAATAGGCCGTCTCGGCCCAGCCGAAGCCCATCCCCTCCCACAACATCCGGGTGACCTTGGCGACGTTGGAGTTGGCGTCGGGGTCCGACGAGCCGCGGCCGACCACGACCAGCAGCGTCTCGTGCCGGGACACGCCATCGCCGGCGGCATCCAGCGCTTCCGCCACGCGGTCGCCGGCGGCGCGCAGCATCTTCAGGTCGATCGCCAGCTCGCGGCCATAGTCGATGCGCAGGCCCGGATGCTCGGCGGCGTAGGCGTTGAGGACCGAGGGGATGTCGTTCTTGGCGTGCCCGGCGGCGAACAGCATGGCCGGCACGGCCAGGATGCGGCTGACCCCCTTGGCGCGCAGCTTGTCCAACCCTTCGCGCAGGACCGGCCGGGCGAACTCCAGGTAGCCGTGCTCGACGTGTTCGAACGGCAGCTTTCCGGCCAGCTTTCCGGCCACGTAGGCGAACTCCGCCACCGCGTCGGCGTCGCGGCTGCCGTGGCCGCAGATCATCACGCCCAGCTTCTCGCCCATCGGGAGCCTTTCCTCGGTTGCGGCGCCAATCGCGGCCATGGTCGTAGGCCCCGCGGCGCCCCAGCGTCAACGGTTTTTGCCGGGGTTCTTGCCGGGGTTTTCGCCCGGCCGCGAACGCCGGCCGCCAAGGAGGCTTGCAGGGCCTGCGGCGCCCTGCCACACTGCCCCGCGATGGTGCCCGGGAACGCCAAGCGGACCCGGGGTAATAGGGAACACGGTGCGGTCGACCAAATCGAGGGACCCAATCCGTGGCTGCCCCCGCAACTGTGAGCGGCGAGCCGGCCTGACGATCCACCGGAGGCGACAGCCCCGGGAAGGTGTCCGGCCAGACGGCGACGACCCGCGAGCCAGGAAACCTGCCATCATCGGCCCAATCCAACCGTCGGGTGTGACGGCAACTGGAGACAGAACAGATGAACGTTGATCACGCCACCCGGACGCGCAGCCTGCCGCGCGTCGAGTCCCTCGTCCCCGCCCTGGTCGCCGCCCTCCTGGGCGTCTTCCTGCTCTACGGCTCGGGCTTCGCGTCGGCGAACGCGCTGCACGAAGCCGCGCACGACAGCCGGCACGCCTTCTCCTTCCCCTGCCACTGACGGCGCCGCCATGTTGAGGCGGATCCTCTCCGCGGCGCTCGCCGCGGGGCTGCTGGCTGGCGTCCTCGTGTCAGCCTTGCAAGCCGCCCTCACCACGCCCCTGATCCTCCAGGCCGAGGTCTACGAGCAGGCCATGCCCGCCAAAGGCGATGGACATGGGCATGGTGACGGGCAGGCGCACGTCCACCCCGCCCCGTCCGGCCCGGACTGGGGCGCGGTGGCCGAGCGCACCGGCCTGACCGTGCTCGCCAACCTGGTGACGGGGGTGGGGTTCGCGCTGCTGGTGGTCGCCGGCTTCACGCTGTCCGGCCGCACCGTGGAGGAGCGGGAGGGGCTGCTGTGGGGCCTCGCCGGCTTCGCCGCCTTCACGCTCGCCCCGGCCCTGGGCCTGCCGCCAGAGGTGCCGGGCACCTACGCGGCCGACCTTGCGGACCGGCAGGCGTGGTGGTCCTTCGCCGCGGCCGGTGCGACGGCGGCGCTCTGGCTTCTCGCCTTCGGCCGGGGCCAGTGGCGGATTCCGGTGGCGCTCGCGGTGGCGGCCCTGCCGCACATCGTCGGCGCGCCGCACCCGGCGGCCTTCGGCGGCGGCGTGCCGCCGGAACTGGCGGGGCAGTTCGCCGCCCGCTCCATCGGCGTGGGGGCGTTGTTCTGGTGCGCCCTCGGCTGGCTGGCCGGCGCGTTCTTCCGGCGTTTCTCGCCCTGAACAAAACGGGCATGGGGCTGTTTCCCGGTGGTCGCCACCACCGGGAACCCCCCATGACCCGCATGTCCATCGACGAGGCGCACGAGCGCGTGCGCCGCTTTCTCACCCTCGACATGGTGGAGGCGTTGCGCGCCGTGGACCTGGAGTCCCCGCCACTGTCCGAACGCCCGTCCGAACGCTCGCTGGCCGAAGCCGCCAAGGCGACGGTGACCTTCAGCCACGTGCCCGGCTGGTCCGACTGCCTGTACCGGGTCGAGGCGTTCGGCGACGCGCTGGTGATGAGCCTGCAGCTGAACGTCCGCCGCTTCGTGACGGTCTACCGCGTGCCGGTGGATGATCCGGTCGACAGCCACACCATGGCGCCGCGGTTCGAGCGCTGGGCCATCGGCGCCGGCCACGCCGGCTGGATGATCGGCTGGCGCGACGGCAGCGACCCATGGCGGCCCGAGCGCCGGGTGGTCGAGACCTACTGCTACGCCATGCTGCCGCCCGACTTCCTCGACGACCCGCTGGAGCAGCTCTACTGGCGCACGGACATCGTGCAGATGAGCCGCGCCTTCATGCTGGAATCCCGCCGCATGGGCATCCGCCTGTCGCCGGGGGACACCGCCGGCGATTAAGCCAGATCGAACAACAGCACCTCGGCCCCGACGCCGTCATCCAGCGTCAGCGTCGCCTCGTCGCTCACCGCCGCGCCGTCGCCTTCCTTCAGCACGGTCCCGTTCAGCCGCACCTGCCCGCGCGCCACCTGG
Organism: Azospirillum sp.; assembly: GCA_035629155.1. Lineage (GTDB taxonomy): Bacteria > Pseudomonadota > Alphaproteobacteria > Azospirillales > Azospirillaceae > Azospirillum. The sequence goes on from DASPIO010000120.1 coordinate 65,864, forward strand.
ACCCAGGCGTGGCGGCCGGGGCGCAGGTCGAAGGTCGCGCGCTCGTCCCCGTCGAGCAGGGCGGCGTATAGGTCCACGTCCTGGTGGATCGTCACGCTGCCGTCCCGCCCGCCGCGCGAGCCGACGAGGCGAAGCCGGCCGCGCTTCTCGGCATCGGCGAACGCCTTCTGCTCGTAGCCGGGGGTAAGGCCCCGGCGTTCCGGCAGGATCCAGATCTGCAGAAAGTGCGCGGGCTCCTCCTGCGAGGCGTTGTATTCGCTGTGGCGAATGCCGACGCCCGCGCTCATGCGCTGCACCTCGCCCGGCCGGATGACCGAGCCGGTGCCAAGGCTGTCCTTGTGCTCCAGCGCGCCGTCCAGAACGTAGGAGACAATCTCCATGTCGGCGTGCCCGTGCGTCGGAAAGCCGGCGCCGGGGATCACCCGGTCGTCGTTGATGACGCGCAGCGCCCGGAAGCCCATGTGGGCCGGATCGTGGTAGTGCCCGAACGAGAAGCTGTGGCGGCTGTCCAGCCAACCCATGTTGACCGCGCCGCGTTCGTCCCGATTCCGGATGGTGATCATGTTCCGCTCTCCTGGCGACCGATGGGCCGCTCCTTACTCGGGACAGGATATTGGAGCGAGCGCCGGAGAACCAATTGACGCCACCAGGACAAGACTGTTGCCAAAGAGGCAACGATGCGGGCTACAGCCCCAAATACGCCTGCTTCACCGCCGGATCGGCCAACAGCGCCTCGCCGGTGCCGGACAGCACGACGCGGCCGTTCTCCAGCACGTAGGCCCGCTGCGCGAGCTTGAGCGAGGCGGCGACGTTCTGTTCGACCAGGATGATCGTCATCCCCCCCTCCGCCAGACGGCGGATCGTGCGGAACAACTCCTGCACCAGAGCGGGGGCAAGGCCCAGCGAAGGCTCGTCGAACATGATCAGCTCGGGCTTGCCCATCAGGCAGCGGCCGATGGCGAGCATCTGCTGCTCGCCGCCCGACAGCGTGCCGGCGGCCTGCCCCAGCCGCTCCCGCAGGCGCGGGAACAGAGCCAGCACCTGGTCGTAGGTCTGCCGGGCACTGGCGCGGGCGCGCGGGATGACGGCGCCCATCTCCAGGTTCTCGCGCACGCTGAGGCTGGGGAAGATCTGCCGCCCCTCCGCCACCTGCCCGATACCGAGGTCGCACACCACGTGGCTGGGCAGGCCGGCGATGTCGCGCTCCTTGAAGCGGATCGTGCCCCGCGCCGGCTTGAGGATGCCGGAAATGGTGCGGATCAGCGAGGTCTTGCCGGCTCCGTTGGCGCCGACGATGGCGGTGGTCGTTCCCGTCTCCACGGCGATCGACACGCCGTCGAGCGCCTGGGCGTCGCCGTAGTAGAGGTCGAGGTCGGTGACGGTGAGCATCGGGCGGCACGCGGGCTGGCGGGAACGGGGCGGCACTCTAGTTCGGATACCGCCCCCTTCGCAAACCTTCAGGCCGGAAACCTTCGGACCGCAAATCCTCAGGCGGGCACCGGCTCCTCGCGGGCGGCGGCGATCATGACGCCGGACAGGGCGCCGTAGGCGGTGGCCCAGGCGTCCTTGACGGCCGGAGTGAAGGCGTCGCCCAGGCCCTTCTCCAGCGTCCACAGCAGCGCCTCGCCCACGGTGGCGTACTGCGCCTCGGTGACGCCGTAGTGGACGTGGCGGCGGGCCATGGCCTTCACCGGCTCCAGCACGGTGTCGAGGCGGTCGAGCGCGTTCACCACCGTCGCCAGCGCCGCCATCAGCTTGGCACCCTGGCCGCGGATGTCGCCCTTGAACAGGGACTTCGTCTCCGGCGCGATCTCGAACAGGCGGTTGTAGAACAATTCGGCGGCCTGCTCCTTGATCGGCAGCACCAGCTTGAAGCTGTCGCGCACGAGGGCGATCTGTTCCGGAGTCATCTCTTGGCTCTCCTGTCGGACGGATGGCTGTCGTTGCTTCCGGCGCGGGTTATCCCTTCCGGCGCGCGGGAATGTGCCCGGCCCATGTTTCGCGCGTATGGCAAACGAACGGTTTTTCGTTTCAGCCGCTTCACGCACCGCCCTGTTCGCGGATCGCCCGGTCGCGCAGGTCGCGGCGGATGATCTTGCCCGTCGTGGTCATCGGCAGCGTGTCGACGAAGCGCAGGACGCGCGGGTACTCGTGCGCCGCAAGCCGCGTCTTGACGTGCTCCTGGATCTCGCGGGCCAGCGCGTCGCTCGCCACCGCGTCGGGCTGCAGGACGACGTAGGCGGTGACCACCTCGGTGCGCAGCGGGTCCGGCACGCCGACCACCGCGGCCATGCGGACCGCGGGATGGGCGATCAGGCAGTCCTCGATCTCGCCCGGCCCGATGCGGTAGCCGGCCGAGGTGATGACGTCGTCGTCACGGCCGACGAAGCGGATGTAGCCATCCTCGTCCACCGTTCCCTGATCGCCGGTCACCAGCCAGTCGCCGATGAACTTCTCCGCCGTCGCCTTGGGGTTGGCCCAGTACTGCAGGAACATCACCGGGTCCGGCCGGTGCACGGCGATGTGCCCCAGTTCACCCGGCGGCAGCGGGGTGCCGGCGTCGTCGATCACCCGCACGTCGTGCCCCGGCGCCGGGCGGCCCATGATGCCGGGTTTGGGCGGCATTACGGCGGCGCAGGAGGACACGATCATGTTGCATTCGGTCTGACCGTAGAACTCGTTGATCGTCAGCCCGAAGGTGCGCCGGCCCCAGTCGAGCAGTTCCGCGCCCAGCGTCTCGCCGCCCGATGCGATGGAGCGCATGCGGAAACTCCAGCGTGCCCGTGGGTTCTCCACCGCGCGCATCATCTTCAGCGCGGTCGGCGGCAGGAAGGCGTTGCGGACGCCGAACTCCGATATCAGGCGGAACGCCTCCTCCGCGTCGAACTTCTCGAAGCGGTGGGCGACCACGGGGATGCCGTGGTGCCAGGCCGGCATCAGCACGTCCAGGAGGCCGCCGATCCAGGCCCAGTCGGCCGGCGTCCAGATGCGGTCGCCCTCCTGCGGGAACAGGTCGTGCGACATCTCCACCCCCGGCAGATGGCCGAGCAGCACGCGGTGGGCGTGCAGCGCCCCCTTGGGCTGGCCGGTCGTGCCGGAGGTGTAGATGATCAGCGCCGGGTCGTCGGCCATGGTCGGCTCCGGCGCGAAGGCGTCGGAGTGCTGATTGAGCAGCCCGGGGAAGTCGAGGCAGCCGTCGCGCGCGCCGTCGATGCACAGCACCGCCTTCAGCTCCGGCAGTTCGGCGCGGATGGCCGCCAGCTTCTCCGCGCCGGCCGTGTCGGTCACCACCACCTTGGCGCCGCAGTTGGACAGCCGGTAATGCAGGGCGTCCACGCCGAACAGCGTGAACAGCGGGACGGCGATGGCGCCCAGCTTGTAGGTGGCGATGTGCGACACCGCCGTCTCCGGCGCCTGGGGCAGCAGGATGCCGACGCGGTCGCCGCGCACCACCCCCAGGGAACGCAGCAGGTTCGCCAGTTGATTGGACAGGTGGCGCATGCCGGCGAAGGTGTATTCCGCCACCGAACCGTCGCGGCGCTTGAAGATCAGCGCGGTGCGGCCGGGGTCGCGCTCGGCCCACTTGTCGCAGACGTCCACGCCGATGTTGTAGCGGGCGGGCACTTCCCACTGGAAGCCGGCCGCGATCTCCTCGTAGCGCGTGCCCTGCGGCAACATGATCCCTCTCCCCGACGCATTGTTCGTTGCGCCAAGCTTACGTCCGGACGGCACGCGCGCCAACTGCCGACTTAGGCGGTTTGGCGAGGGCGCACCTGCTCGAATGGGCTGTGACAGAATGCGCCGGGACTATGGGGTTTGAGGCAGCGATAATGTTGTGGCAACAAACAATGCGGGAGTGAGACGATGCTCAAGCGTTCCCAGGTCGAGGCCAAGGTGCTGAAACGCATGGCCGAGGATCCCGGCTTCCGCGGCCGCCTGCTGGCCAATCCGAAGGCGACGCTTGAGGCGGAGTTCAAGCTGTTCCTGTCGCCGTCCGTGCGCATCACGCTGCACGAGGACAGCGCCGAAACCCTGCACATCGTGCTCCCGTCCGAGGATGCCGCCGGGCGCGCGGCGGCCGTCCCCCTGCTGGTCGCCGACGACCGCCATCCGGCCAACCGGATGCAGGCCCGCTGACCTCACGGCATCGCCGGACGGTCCACCCGCCGGCCCGCCGCACGGGGCGGGGCGGCGGGTGGTGTCCTTTTGGGGGGCTGGAATAAAGCGCGTGCCTGAGCGTTGATGACGATGGACGGCCCCGCCGGCGGGGCCGCTCACCTTCCTGCGTCACGCAACGAGACACGCTATGAAAGCCAAACCCTTCGTCGCCGCCGTCCTTTCCGCCGGCATCCTGGCCGGTTGCGCCCAGCAGGGCCCTTACGGCTCCGCCGATGGCGGATACGGTTTGGGGGGCATGGGCTCCAAGCAGACCGTTGGCACCGTCCTGGGCGGCGTGGCCGGCGGCCTCGCCGGCTCGCGCTTTGGCGGCGGTGCGGGCAAGCTGGCCGCGGTCGGCATCGGCACGCTGCTGGGCGCGGCCCTCGGCAACGCCGCCGGCTCCTCGCTGGACCGCGCCGACGTGGCCTACGCCCAGCGCGCCGAGGTCCAGGCCTACAACGCGCCGACCGGCAGCACCATCCGCTGGAACAACCCGCAGAACGGCAACTGGGGAACCTACACCCCGACCCGCGAAGGCACCGGCCCGTCGGGCGAGTACTGCCGCGAGTACCAGACCACCTTCTCCGTCGGCGGCCAGATCGAGCGCGGCACCGGCACCGCCTGCCGCCAGCCCGACGGCACCTGGCGCGTGGTGAGCTGACCCCCGCCTAGACTTCCTCCGCGCCGAGGTAGGAGTGGATGACGCGTTCGTCCGCCACCACCTCGGCCGGCGTGCCGTCGGCGATCTTTTCGCCGTGGTCCAGCACCACGACGTGGTCGGACAGCGCCATGACCGCGCGCATGACGTGCTCGATCATCAGGATCGTCAGGCCCTCGGCGCGGTTCAGGTCGCGCAGCACCTCGACCATGCGGTCGACTTCGGTCGGGCGCAGACCGGCCAGCACCTCGTCCAGCAGCAGCAGGTGCGGGCGGGTCGCCAGGGCGCGCGCCACCTCCAGCCGCTTGCGGTCGGGCAGCGTCAGGCTGCGGGCAGGGCGGGCCGCCTGATCGGCGAGGCCGAGGCGCTCCAGCACCGCCCGCGCCTGCCCGCGCGCCGTCGCGACGGACCGTTCGCGGGCCAGCGCGCCGACCACCACATTGTCCTCCACCGACAGGTCGCCGAACGGCTTGACGATCTGGAAGGTCCTCCCCACACCGGCGGCGCAGACGTCGTGCGGGCGCAGGCCGGTGATCGGGCGTCCGCGCAGGGTGACTTGCCCTTCGTCCGGCGGGAAGACGCCGGCGATCAGGTTGAAGGTGGTCGTCTTGCCGGCGCCATTCGGGCCGATCAGCGCGACGATGCCGCCGTCCGGCACCGTGAAGCTGACGTTGGAGACGGCCTTGAGGCCACGAAAGCGCTTGGAGAGGGAGGCGACGTCCAGCAGGGCCATCACGCCTCCTCCCCCGGCCGGCGGACGAGCTTCAGGCGGTGGGCCAGCCAGGGCCACACGCCGTCCGGCCGGAAGACGATGATCACCACCAGCGCCGCACCGTAGAAAAGCTGCTTCATGCCCGGCACGTCGAAGCCCATGGTCTCGATCACGTGCGTCAGCCCCTCGCCCAGCGGTGTCAGGATGAACGCGCCGAGGATGGGGCCGAACAGCGTGCCGATGCCGCCGACGATGGCCGGCAGAATGATCTCGATGGAGCGGCCCATGGAGAACACCTGCTCCGGAAACAGGTTGTTGAAGTAGAAGGCCTGGAAGACGCCGGCCAGCGCCGTCATCGCCGCCGACACCACCACGGCGCGGATGCGCGCGGCGAACAGGTCCACGCCGGCCGCCTCGGCCGCGTCCGGCTCCTCCCGGATGGCGAGCCACTGGTAGCCGAGGCGCGAGTGCAGCAACCGCCGGGACACCAGCAGCGCCACCCCCGTCATCGCCAGGATCACGTAATAGAACAGCGTGGGCGAGCCGCGCAGGCTCACGAGGTCGTTGCCGGTGTCGGCCGCCACCGGGATGAAGAACCCGGCCGAACCGCCGGTCCAGCCGATGTGGTCGAAGCCGATGCGCGCCACCTCGGCAAACGCGATGGTCAACAGGGCGAAGTGCACGCCGCGCACGCCGAAGCGGAAGCCGAGGAAACCGATGAACGCCGCCGCCCCCGCCGCCAGCGCCATGCCAAGCCACAGCCCCAGCCACGGCCCCAGCCCGAAGTGCACGAACAGCGCGGCACTGGCGTACGCCCCCAACCCGACGTAGAGCGCATGGCCCAGCGACAGCAGGCCGGCGAAGCCCATCATCACGTTCCACGCCTGCCCGACGTAGGCGAACCACAGCACCGTGGTCAGCACCGACACGACGTAGCGGTCCGCCACGAACGGCAGCACCAGCAGCGCCAGCGCCAGCAGCGCCAGCAGCATCCCCCCGCGCGCCGTCACGAGCGCCTCCCCAACAGGCCCTGCGGGCGCAGCAGCAGCACGACGATAAGCACGAGGTAGCCGACCAGCGCCTTCAGGGACGGCACCAGCAGCACGCCGGCCAGCGCCTCCGTCACGCCGATGAGCACGCCGCCCAGCAGCGCGCCGGGCAGGCTGCCCAAACCGCCGATGATGACGATGACGAAGGACAGCAGCGTGTATTCGGGCGCGAGTTGCGGCCGCGTCTCGACCACCAGCGCCATCAGGGCGCCGGCGATGCCGACCACGGCGGCGCCGATGCCGAAGGTGAAGGCGTACAGCCCGTCGATGTTCAGGCCCACGACGCGGGCCCCCAGCGGGTTGTCGGCGCAGGCGCGGATGGCCTTTCCGGTGCGGCTGAAACGAAAGAAGGCGAACAGCGCCGCCGCCACGGCGATGGCCCCGGCCCCGGCGCGCAGACGCACCGCGTCCAGCAGCAGCGGTCCAACCTCCACCGTGTCGAACACGTAGTCGACCTGGATGCCGCGCGAATCCGGCCCGAAGACCATCAGCAGCGCGTTCAGCAGGATGGTGGCGATGCCCAGCAGCAGGATGAACTGCATATGCTCCGGCCGCTCGACGAAGCGGTTGACGAGGCCGCGCTGCAACAGCCAGCCGAAGCCGAACAGGACCGCCGCCACGATGGGCGCTGAGAGGACGGGATCGAGGCCGAGGAAACCGAACAGCAGGACGGCGCCGTACATGCCGGCGACCATCATCTCGCCGTGCGCGAAGTTGACCACGCGCACCACGCCGAAGATCACCGACAGCCCGAGCGCCGCCAGCCCGTACACCAGCCCGGTCAGCAGGCCGGACGCGACGATGTTGAGATAGAAGTCGAGCGGCATGGGATCCCGCCGTGCGTTGCAGCCCTGCGGGTTACCAGATCATTCAAATGCGAGGCAAGGGGTATGACCACTCGTTCCCGGCCGCCTCACGCGCGCTTGGCGTCTCTGGCAGCCCCGCATATTCGTACCAGGGATGGCGCGGCTTCATCGGCGGGGGATCGTCGTCGGCTTCGATGCCGGCGTCGCGCCAGGGGTCGTCTTCGAACATGGGGAGGGGTTCTTCTTGTGGTTGGCCGGCAGCGACTGCCGGCTACCAGGGACCAACACGCCGTCGCCCTGCCCTATTCCCCTTTATTGCCGCTGGGCCGCACGGGACGGCGGGCGCTCGGCCACCGGCATGGGGGCGCGGCTGCGCAGCTCGGCAAGGCGGTCCTCCAGGTCCCGCAGGCGGCTGGTGAGCGCGGTCCGCAAGCAGGCGCGGGCGGACGCGGCCACGGCGGGGTCGTCCTCACTGCCGGTGCGGACCCAGCAAAGTGCCGCGATGCGCTCGTCGAAGCGGCGGTCGTCCTGGGCCAGTGTGTAGGTGGCGGTCTCCCGCGTGGTGGCCGGGAGGGCGGACAGCGCCTGCTGCCCGCGCTGGCGCGCCCGGCCGTCGAGCAGCGCCAGTTCCGCGTCGCCGCAGATCAGCCGCCGCAGCGGCGCCGTCGCCGTGGCGCAACGCGGGTCGGGCGGCGGAGGCGCGGCCGGCGGGGCAACGGCCACCGTGACGGGCGGCGGCGGTGGCGGGACGGCGGCACGCTGCGGCGCCACCTGCGGTGCCGGCGCCTGTGCCGGGGCCGCCTGGAAGGGCGCGTCGACGACGCGCACCGGCGTGCCCAGCGGGGTGGCGGCGAACACCGAGGCGATGTCGTCGGGCATCATGCGGAAGCAGCCGCTGCTGGCGCGGCGGCCGATCGATTGCGGCTCGTTGGTGCCGTGGATGGCGATGGCCGTCCAGCCGAGGTCCAGCGCGTACCGGCCCAGCGGGTTGTCCGGCCCCGGCGGCACCGACGGGGGCAGCGACGGCTTGGCCCGGCGCTGGCTCGCGGTGGGATGCCATGTCGGGTTGCGGCGTTTGCGCACCACCGTGCTGTCGCCGCGCGGGATGTCCACGCCCGGCCGGCCGATGGCGACCGGAAAGGCGCGCACGGCACCGCCGCCGTCCAGCAGATAGAGCTTGCGCTCGGCGAGGCTGATGACGATGCGGGTGCCGTCGCCCTGCGCGCAGGCGGTGCCGGGAACGAGCGTCCAGACGGCCAGGACGGCGGCGAGCGCCAGCAGGAGCGCGCGCACGCTCCCGCGCACCCCTTCGCCACAACGCGGTATCGGCGGTTGCGTGCCCATGGGCACCGAGTGCACGCCCAATCCCCTAAGACCCGGTTAAAACGGCGCGCCGAGGGGATGCCGTGCCCCGAAAAGCGTTCGCCATGCCCTCGGCAAAGCCGCTAGACTGCGGCCCCTTTCGCCCGGGATGAGCTCCATGGACACCATCGATCAGGCGCTGGCGGTCGCCACCGCGCACCACAAGGCCGGACGCACCGCCGAGGCGGAGAGGATCTACCGGGAGATCCTGGCGCGCGCGCCGCAGCAGGCCGACGCGCTTCACCTGCTGGGCGTGCTGGCGCTGCAAGGCGGCCGGCCGGACGAGGCGGCACGGCTGATCGGCGAGGCGGTGGCGGCGGACGACGACACGCCGATGTTCCACGCCAACCTCGGTCACGCCCTGCACGCCGGCCACCATCAACGCGAGGCGGCGCTGAGCTTCGCCCGCGCGCTGGTGCGCACCGTCCGGCGCGCCGACGACGGCGGCAACAACATCAACGCCCTGGCCACCCTGATCCGGCGCTACGACGACGAGACGCGGCGCACCGCCGCCCAGGTGATCGAGGAGGCCGCGGTATCGACGGACGCGCTGCGCCGCCATTCGCTGCTGTTCCACGTCAGCGGCGACGTGCGCCACTACCGCGAACTCGCCGCCGCCCTGCTGCGCGAGCCGCAGCGATTCCCCGTGCCGTCGCTGCACCACGCCTATTGGGGCATGGCGATGCAGATTTTCATGGGAGCCGCGCGCGCCGGCGACGTCGCCGGCTTCATGACCGGCGACTTCCGCCGGCTGTACGAGGTGCTGGTGGAGGAGACGGCGCTGCGCTACGGCGTGGCGGCGCGGATGATGCCGGCCGAACCCCGCGACGCCGTGAGGCGCGTGGCGCTGGTCACCAACCAGATGCTGGGCGACGGGCACCAGCCGACGCTCGACGCCTTCGACTACGCGCGCCGGCTGCAGGACGATTTCGGCCGCGAGGTGCTGGTGGTCAACGCCAACGCCATGGCGACGACGGGCGAGATCGGCTTCGTCCCGGCCTTTGCCTACAACGTCACGGACGAGTACCGGGGCCTCCAGACCATCGAGGCGCGCGGGGCGCGGATCCGCATGGCGTCGTTCCCGCAGCGTCCGTTCGACCAGGGCAAGGTGCTGGCCATCGTCGACGAGGTGGAACGGTTCGACCCCGATGCGGTCGTCGCCTTCGGCGCCTCCAACGTGATCGCCGACCTGTTCGCGGCGACGCGGCCGGTGGTCTGCCTGCCCACGTCCTCCGGGCTGCCGCACACCCTGGCGCACCTTGTTCTGGCCTATGACGGAGCGGACGACGCGGCGGGTTGGCCGGCGGACCTGCGCGAGCGCTTCCGCCCCTTCAATTTCGGCTGGCACCTGCCGCCCACCGGCGGAACGCCGTCGCGCGGCGCGTACGGCCTGCCGGCCGACGGGGCGCTGTTCGTGGTGGTCGGCAACCGGCTGGACCACGAGGTGGACGCGGCGTTCCTCGGCCTCGTCGACGGGGTACTCGACCGCCTGCCGGACGCGCACGTGGCCTTCGCGGGCGGCGTGGAGCAACTTCCGGGCCGGGTCGAGGGCTTGCGCAACGCGGCGCGGGCGCGCTGCCTGGGGCACGTGGACGACATCCGCGCGCTGTACCGCGTCGCCACCGCGGCGCTCAACCCGCCGCGCCAGGGCGGCGGCGGCAGCATCGCCTTCGCGCTGGCCGAGGGGTTGCCCGTGGTCACCCTGGCCGTCGGCGACGGTGCGCGCGTCGCCGGCCCGGTGTTCACCGTGGCCGACGTCGCGGGCTTCACCGGGCGGTGCGTGGCGCTGGCCGGCGACGAGGCGTTCCGGCGGGACCAGGCCGAGGCCGCGCGGGGTCGGTTCGCCGGGATCGGCGATCGGCACCGGTCGGTGGAGCACCTGCTGGCCTGTTGCCTGGAGGCGCAGGGGCTGGTGTGACGTCGGGTTGCAACCCAACCTACGGTGCCGTCGTAGGTTGGGTCGAGCGCCAGCGAAAACCCAACGTCCGCGGACTCAGGCCGCGACGAACCAGCCGCTGTTGACCTGCGCGGCCGACACGCCCTGTAGAAGCAGGCTGTTGGCGCCCAGCGAGACCAGCGCCCCGCCCGACGCGTCGGCCACCGTCCACACGGCGCCGGCGGCGATCTGGATGCGGTCGCCCTGGGCGAAGACGAAGTCGGTCACCACGTCGGCGTCCGTCTGCGTGTTCAGCACGAAGCGGTCGGCCCCCGCCCCGCCAGTCAGAACGTCGGCGCCGCGCCAGCCGGCCAGAACGTTGTCGGCATCGTTGCCGACGACGGTGTCGTTGCCGTCGCCACCGTGCGCCCTCTCGATCACCGTGCCGGCGGCGATGCGCACCTGGGCGCCGTCGATGGTGGAAAGCGCGCCGGGACGCAGGTCGATCAGGCTGTTGGCGCTGACCGCGGCGGCGTTCAGCGTGTCCGTACCGGCCACGTCGGTCAGCGTGGCGCGGGTGGCGTCGGCCGCCACCATCTCGGCGAATTCATCGGTGAAGACCAGCAGGTCGTCCTCGCTCGCCGCCTTGCCATAGGCGGTGAGGCCGAAGTCCTCCAGCGTGCCGGTGCCCTTGCCGCCCAGGTCCTGCACGGTGACCGTCCAGGTGCCCGCACTGCCCTCGCCCCAATGCGCCACGCTGGTGAAGACGTAGTTCAGCGTGGTCTGGCCCTCGATGCCGTCGGCGTTGATCCGCGTGCTCCACGACGGCACCCAGTCGGGGGAGACGCCGGGGCGGTCCATCAGCACGCTCTGCGTGCCGCCGGGCGAGGTGAGCGTGATCTTCAGGTCGCCCCACCAGCCGTGGTCGGCCAGCACGCCGAATTCCACCCACTCCACGTCGATGTCGTCGGTGACGGTGAACGTCCGGGTCAGGCCGGCGGCCGACTGGTCGGGGATGGCGCCGCTGGCATCGGTCAGCGGGCCGCCGGCGGCGCGCGCCTCGTTGAAGGCGGTGGACTGCCGCTCCCAGCTCTCGGCCAGGCGGACGGCGGCGCGGGCGTCGGCGAAGCCGAAGCCGTAGTCGGGGCTGTAGTGCATGCCGCCGCCGTTCCACGTCCCGGCGCCGTTCACCTGCCAGTCGTAGCGCTCATAGGTGCCGGGGGCGCCGGTGTAGATGCGGGCGCTGGCGGCCAGGATCTCCTGCACGTCGCGGTAGCCGAGCGTGGGGTTGGCCTCCAGCATCAGCGCGCTGACGCCGGCCACGACCGGCGACGCCGCCGAGGTGCCGTTCATGCGGTCGGTGTAGTCGCCATCGTCGTAACCGGGGGTGAAGGTCGTCGAAAAGCCGGCCGTGCCCAGCCAGTCGGTGGTCACCGTGCGGTCGGGGTAGTGCGGCTCGGTCGGGGGCAGGATGATGTTGCGGTCGACCGCGGCCGTGACGAGGTTGGTGGTGCCGGGCGTGCTGTAGTTGATGATGTCGCCCTGGTTGGAGCCGGCGGCCACGGTGATGACATGCCGGTCGTTCTGGAAATCGGTGTAGTTGGAGTTGTCGCCCTCCCAGCGGTCGTTGCCGGCCGCCGCCACCATCACCGTGCCCAGCCCGCCGCGCCCGGTCAGCGCCGCCGCCGTCAGCGCAAAGGCGAAGTCCTCGGTGGCGCTGAACATGCCATTGACCTGGGTGGCCGTGCCGAATCCCCAGCTGTGGTTGACCACGTCGAAGCGGTCCTGCTGCGCCATCATGGCGTCCTGGACCGTCTGGCTGGCGACGCGGAAGACGTCCGCGCCGGAAAGGGTGGCGCCGTAGGCGACACCAGCGCCGCCGATACCGTTGTTGGCCGTCTCGGCGACGATGCCGGCCACCGCCGTGCCGTGCGCGTTGATCGTGTTGGAGAAGTCGGTGGACAGCGGGTCCATCACCTGCCCCGCCACCCGGGTGTGGAGGGCACCGTCGTAGTTGGACGTCAGGTCGGGGTGCGTGTACTGGACACCGGAGTCGTAGATGCCGACGCTGACGCCGCGGCCGGTGTAGTCGTCCCACACCGGCACGACGTTGGCGTCCACGCCCGGCCGGCCGCCGAACTGGCCGGTGTTGAGCAGGTGCCACTGGTATTGGAAGAGCGGATCGTTGGGAAGCGCAGCCATGACGGGGTCTCCTGAATGCGGTGGGGCGTGCCGAGCGGCTGCGCTCAGACGGTGATGAACCAGGATGCTTCGACCTGCCGGGCCGTGATGCCCGCCAGGATCACCATGGCATCGGTGCCGACGGTGATCTCCGCGCCGTAGTCGCCGTCGGCCACTGTGTAGGTCAGGCCGGAGGCCAGGCCGATGCGGTCGCCGGCAGCGGCGTTGAAGTCGGTGATCATGTCCTCGTCGCTGTAGCGGCTCACCAGGAAGACGTCGGCGCCGCCGCCGCCGGTCAGGACGTCGGTGCCGCGCCCGCCGAACAGCACGTTGTCGGCCGCGTTGCCGGTGATGAAGTCGCCGCCGTCGCCGCCGTACGCCCGCTCGATGACCGTGTCGCGGCCGATGGCGAACCACATGCCGTCGATCTTCGACAGCGTGCCGGGGAGGAGCGAGATGGTGCTGCCGGTCGACACCGCCGCGGCGTTCAACGTGTCGGTGCCGCCCGCATCGGCCAGCACCATGCGGTCGAGCCGGCCCGTGCTGGTCTCGGCGTATTCGTCGGTGAAGACGAAGAGGTCGTCCGCGCTGTCCGGGGCGCCGTAGGCGGTGAGCGTGGCCCCCTCGAACGTGCCGGTGCCCAGGCCGCCGGCGTCCTTCACCGTCAGCGTCCATTCGCCCGCGCTGGATTCGCCGCGGTGCGCCACGCTGGTCAGCACGAAATTCAGGTAGCCCGTGCCCTCCAGGCCGGTGGCGCTGTATTCCGGGCTGTCCGCGTCGATGTAGCCGGGCGAGACGCGCGGCCGGTCGAGGAGCGCGCTGACGGTGCCGTCGGGCGAGGTCAGCGTGACCTGCAGGTCGCTCCACCAGGAATGGTCGATGTGCACCTCGACCTGGATCCATTCCACATCCACCCCGCCGGACAGCGAGAAGGTGTGGCTGACGCCGGCCCCACCCTCCGGAATCGCGGTGCCGAGGCCGAGGGAGGACGTGGCGGTGACCGAAGTCTCGTCGAAGGCGGTGGATTGCCGCTCCCACGTTTCGGCCAGGCGGACGGCGGCGCGGGCGTCGACGAAGCCGTAGCCGTAGTCGTGGCTGAAGTGCATGCCGCCGCCGTTCCAGGTGTCGGAGCCGTTCTCCTGCCAGCGATACAGCTCGAAGGTGCCGGGGCCGTCGAAGCGGCGGGCGGTGACGGCCAGGATCTCCTGCACGTCGCGGTAGCCGAGTTCGGGATTCGCCTCCAGCATCAGCGCCACCACGCCGGACACCATGGGGGCGGCGGCCGATGTGCCGTCCATGGCGTCGGTGTAGTCGCCGCCCGCGAAGCCCTCGGCGACGCCCGGCGACATGCCCTGTTCGCCGATGAAGTCGGTGGTGGTGGTCTTGTGCGGGTGGGTGGGGTCGGCGGCCTTCGCCACCTCCGTCCGGTCGACCGGGGCGGTGACCAGGATGGGCGCGCCGGGGGTGCTGTAGTCGGTGATGGCGCCCTCGTTCGTGCCGGCGGCGACGGTGACGGTCTGCCGCTCGTTGCCGAAGTTGCTGTAGTTGGCGTTGTCGCCGGCACCACGGCTGTTGCCGGAGGACACCACCATGACCGTGCCCAGCCCGTCGCGCCCGGTCAGCGCGCTCATGCGCACGGGAAGCGCGATCATCTCGCCGCCCTGGAGCAGGCGGTTGAAATGGTCGACGAACGACTGTGTGGGCCCCCAGGAGTGGTTCACCACGTCGAAGCGGCTCTGCTGGACCATGGCGGCCGCCATGGCGGCCTCGCTCGGCATCTCCAGGATCCGCACGCCGGTCAGCGTGGCGCCGTAGGCGACGCCGGCCACGCCTTCGCCGTTGTTGGCCTCGGCGCCGATGATGCCGGCCACCGCGGTGCCGTGCGCGTTGTTGGCGTTGGTCAGGTCGCTCGGATAGGCGTCGTGCGTCGTGCCGCCGAGCGACAGGTGCAGCGACCGGTCGTAGGTGCCGTCCAGGTCCAGATGGGTGTACTGCACGCCCGAATCATAGACGCCGACCGTCACGCCCTTGCCCGTGTAGTCCTCCCACACCGAGGTGACGTTGATGTCGACGCCCGGCTTTCCGCCGAACTGTCCGGTGTTGAGCAGATACCATTGTTGGCTGAAGAGCGGATCGTTCGGCAGCGCGGCCATGTGCAGGTCTCCCCCAGGATGTCGAATGGGGACACCGGTGCCGACCCGCCGGCCCTCCCCGACCGGGAAAGCCCACAGCGCGTAACGGTTTTTAATCTCGGCCCGGATTCGCCCCTACATTGCATCTAATTGCCGAGGCAACCCGAGACTTGGCAACGAAAAAAAGCCAGCGTGCGGACGAAAGACGACGGCACGAAAAAGCCCCTCTCCCGCACGGGAGAGGGGCTGTCTGCCACATGCGCGATCAGGTGCGCTTGCTCCAGGGCGGCATCGGGAACACCGGGTCGGCTTCCGCCGAGGCCTTGGGCAGCACGACGGTCGGGCGCTGCTTGATGTTCTGCACGCAGGCCGACGCCAGGTTCACGTTCTGGCCCTTGGCGTCGAAGGTGATGGCGGGGCCGACCATCATCTTGTCCTTCAGGTTGGTGGCGCGCAGCGCCGTCAGCATCGGCTCCGGCGCCGGGGAGCCGGCGCGCTTGAAGGCGTCGGCGGCGACCAGGATCGCTTCCAGCGTGAAGGCGACGTTGAAGGCGTAGCCCTCGAACCGGTCGCTGGGGAACGCCTTCTTGAAGGCGGCCTCGACGCGCTTCGTCATCTCGGCCTTGGGATCGTACCAGGGCAGGTTGGTGATGGCGTAGTCCACGTACTTGCCCAGCGCCTTGTAGGTCTGCTCGTCGTAGAGGCCGGGCGAGCCGGGGGAGACGATGCCCATCGGCTCCCAGCGCTGCTTGACCATCTCCTTGACCATCATGATGGCGTCGGCGGCACGGGTGGTGACGATGGCGAGTTCGGCACCGGTCGCCTTGCCCTTCGCCACCTCGATCGACAGGTCCTGCGCCTTCGGGTCGTAGGCGATCGAGTCGATGATCGTGAAGGGCATGTCCAGCTTGGGAAACAGGGCGTCCAACGCCTTCTTGTTCGCCATGCCGAAAGTGTCGTTGGCGTGCAGGAAGACGGCCGACTTGGGCGTGGCACCGGTGGCGGCGAACAGGTCCTTCATCAGCGACAGCCCGTTCGTCACCAGCATGGTGGAGGTCGGGAAGTTGCGGAAGACCGTCTTGTAGCCCTGCTCGGTCAGGCCGTCGGCGGCGGCGATGTTCATCACCAGCGGCACGCCGCGCTGCTCGCACACCTGGGCGGCGGCGGCGGTCTGGCCGCTGTCGAAGGCACCGACGATGACGTTGGCGCCGTCGTTGATCAACTTCTCCGTGCGCGAGCGCGCGACGTCGACGTTGGATTCCGTGTCGGCCGACAGGATCTCCACCTTGTAGCCCAGTTCGGACAGCACGGCCGGGGCAATGTCGGCGCCGCGCTGGCAGGCTTGGCCCGCCTGCGCCAGATGGCCGGAGCGCGGCAGCAGCACGCCGACCTTCAGCGCTTGGTTCTGGGCGAAGGCGGGCGCCTTGCCGAAAGCGGCCAACGCACCGGCGGCCACGGCGGCCCGGGAGAACTGCCGGCGCGTCAGGCCGGCGGAAAACGGGGTCTTGTCGCGGGACATGGTGGGCGATCTCCCTGCCGTTTGTTCTGGTAAGACCAGGACTTTCGCCGATCGGGGCGGCGAGGCAAAGCGGAATTCCGCGTGTAGCAAAGTCCTCCGGCCCTGGCGTCCAGCGCCCCCTGCATAAGGGCATAGGCCGTTTGGCCGCGACACGACGCGCCTTGCGGCGGATGTTGCGGTGCATACAATGATGGGATGCGAATCGCAGCAGCGCATCCAACCCATGGATGGCGACGATGATGGCGAACGCTGTTTCCCCGGCCGTTCTCCGGCCGATCGCATGGTCCCCACGGCTGGAACTCGGCATCGAACGGATCGATGCCCAGCACAAATGCCTCGTGTGGCTGCACAACGACCTCGTCCTGGCGCTGTCGCATGGCGTGTCCGTGGACATGGCGACGCGGATCATGGGCGAGCTGCGGCGCTACGCGGCCTACCACTTCACCGAGGAGGAGCAACTGATCGAGCGCTGCGGCTATCCTCTGGCGGCGGCGCACCACCACCAGCACCGCGGTTTCGCCGCGTCGTTGCGCAACATGACGACGAACGTCCGCGACACCGATTTCGCGGCGCAGATCGTCTACTTCACGGGAACCTGGATCGAGGGGCACATCGCCCGCTCCGACACGGACATCGCCCGCTATCTCCGCGGAGGCCCGCGGCCGTGCGCGTGACGCGTGCATGACGTGGGGGTTTCGGCTTCGCCTCAAAACCCGACGTCGAACCCCGGTCAACGCGGCACCAGCGGCCAGACGAAGGCGATGAGCGGGGTGCCCACCAGGATCACCAGGATCGACAGCGGCAGACCCAGGCGCGAATAATCGCCGAACCGGTAGCCGCCGGGTCCCATGACCAGCGTGTTGCACTGGTGCCCGATGGGCGTCAGGAAGTCGCACCCCGCCCCCACCGCCACCGCCATCAGGAAGGCGTCGGGCCGCAGCCCCAGGTGCCCGGCGAGGCTGGCGCCGATCGGCGCCATCACCAGGACGGTGGCGGCGTTGTTGAGGAACGGCGTCACCGCCATCGCCGCCACCAGGATGAGGCCGAGCGCCAGCAGCGGCGGCAGACCGTGCGCGACGTCCGACAGGAGCCCGGCGATCAGGTCTGTGCCGCCGGTGGCGCGCAGCGCCTCGCTGACCGGGATCAGGCTGCCGAGCAGGATGAGAATCGGCCATTCCACCGAATCGTACGCGTCCTTCAGGCTGAGGACACGGGTCGCCATCATGGCGACGGCGGCGCCGAAGAAGGCGGGCGCCACCGGCACCGTGCCGGTCGCCACCAGCAGGATGGTCACGGCGACGATGGCCAGTGCCAGACGCTGCTTGCGCGGCCGGCCGAGCGCCACGTCGCGCTCCGCCAGCGGCAGGCAGCCGAGCGTCGTCAGCGTGGCGGTCACGTCGGCGGCGCGGACCTGCAGAACGACCAGATCGCCGAACCGGAAGCGGATGCGGCGCAGCCGCTGGCGGATCGGCCGGCCGCGCCGGCTGAGCGCCAGCAGGTTGACGCCGTGGCGTTCGCGCAGGCAGACGTCCTCCACCGTGTGGCCGATCAGCATGGAGCTTTGCGCCACCACCGCCTCGACCACCGTCAGATCGTCGGCGCTGGTGACGCCCCGCAGCTCCTTCTCGGCGACCAGCCGCAGCCCGGCCGCCGGCACGATGCGGGCAAGCGCCTGGGTATCGCACTCCAGCACCAGGATGTCGTCGGCGAACAGCGTCCAGTGGCCCGACGGCACGTAGCGCCGGTGCCCCTCGCGGATGATCGCCGCCACCGTCACGTCGCCCTCTCCCGCCTCCTCCAGGTCATGGACGGTGCGGCCGACGAAGGGGGATTCGGCCGGCAAGCGCACCTCGGTCGTGAAGTCGTCGACCGAGAAGGCCGGCTGTCCGGCGCCGGAGCCGCGATTGCCCGGCAGCAGCCGCCAGCCGAAGGCCAGGAACGTCACGCCCAGCACCGAAATGGCCAGCCCGACCGGCAGGAAGTCGAACATGCGGAACGGCGTGCCCAGCATCTCGCCCCGCATGCGCGAGACGATGATGTTGGGCGAGGTGCCGACCAGCGTCATCAGCCCGCCCATCAGGGCCCCGAACGCCATCGGCATCAGCAGGTACGACACCGGCGTGCCGGTACGCCGGGCCATCTGGATGGCGATCGGCATGAAGACGGCCAGCGCGCCGACGTTCTTCATCACCGCCGACAGCAGCGTGACGGCCCCGGTCAGCACCGCCACCTGCGTCCACGGCACGCGCATCAGCGGGGCGAGCGGGCGCATGGCCGTTTCGACGATGCCGGAGCGTCCCACCCCGGCGCTGACCACCAGGGCCGAGCCGACGATGACGACGATGTCATCGGAGAAGCCGGTGAACGCCTCGCTGGTCGGGATGATGCCGGCGACCAGCCCGGCGACCAGGGCAAGCATGCCCACGAGGTCGTACCGCAGGCGGTCCCAGATGAGCAGCGCGATCACCGCGCCGACGAGGGAGAAGGCGACGATCTGGTCGGTGCTCATGAAGCCCTGGGGTTACCGGCCGCTGCCGGAAGGTTGGCGGTTGCCGTTGCCGGAGCGGCCGGTGTTGGTGTCCTTGCCGCCGCCGTTCTTGCCGGCGGGCGACTTGGCGTCCTGGATCAGGGCGCCGCAGTGTGCGTCCTCCTCCGTGCCGGTGTCGATCAGCGGCAGGATGCTGGCCAGCGGCGTCAACAGGACGCCCAGCGCCACCGCCGCCGCCCCGCGCGCCGCCGTCTCGGTCGCGTCGACACCGATGTCCGGGTTGGCGAAGCTGCCGCGGACGTTGACCGGCACATGCGTGGCAAACACCTGCGGGTGCTTGGCCCTCCCCTGAAGGTGCAGGCTCAGGCGTTCCTCCTTCAGGTTGATGCCGCCGCTGCCGGTCATCAGCGTTTCGGGCGTGTCGAGCACCAGCGCGTTGACGTCGACGATGCCGTTCTTCGCTTCCAGGTCGGTGACGAAGCAGTTGAAGGGCAGCGGCCGGTCGCCCGACAGCACCACGCCCAGCGTCTCCAGCACGTTGGTCTTCAGCCCCTTGACCGCCAGCGCGCTGATGCGCCCGCCGTCCACCGCCAGTCCGACCTTGCCGTCGGCCACCGCCAGAATGTCGGCCACCGTGGGACCGCGCCCGGCGAGCTGGACGCGGCCGGAGACCGTGCCGCCCATCTCCTGGGCGAAGGGGGTGTCGCGGAAGAACCGGGCGAGTTGCACGCCGCGCACCTCCAGGTTCGTGCGCAGGACCGCCGCGTCGTGCTGGCCGTCCAGCACCACGGTGCCGGCGATGCGGCCCTTGCCCACGCCGACCGACAGTGGCTCCAGCGTCGCCTTGCCGTTTTCCAGCTTCAGGCGCGCCTCCAGCCCGTCGAGCAGAGCCATGGGCGCCTCCACCCGCTGGCCCTTGAAGGTCACGTCCATGTCGGCGAAGCGCAGCCGCTCCAGGTTCACTTCGGTGGCCGGCAGGATGCGGCCGGGCCCCTTGGTGGGGTAGTCGCCTCTGCCGCGCGGCGAAGCACCGACGAAGCCCGCCATGTCCACGGCCGCCAGCCGGCGCGAGGTGAGGTCGGCGGTGATGGATGGCCGCTCGCCACCGAGATCCATCGCCAGGTTGCCGGACAGGTCGCTCTCCCCCACCTTCCCCTGCATGCCGTCGAAACGCCAGACCTCCCCCTCCTTGCCCAGGTGGCCGGACAGCGCGTAGGCGCGCGTCTTCGGCGTGGGGATACCGAAGATCGGGAAGATTTCCGCCATGTCCTCGCCGGCGACCTCGATCGACAGGTCGATGCCCTGCAGCTTCACGGGTTCGGCGATCTTGCCTTCGACCTTGCCGCGGGTCTTCCCGACCGACGCCTCGATGTTGATCGGATAGGGCTGCGGGCTCTCGCGCAGGAACATCAGCGAGCCGCCGTCCACCGCCAGCTTGAACGGCTTGCCGGCGAAGCTGCCCTGCCCGTCCAGGTGCACGCGCGCCTCGCCGCTGTCGCCGGTGGCGGTGTTGATGGTGCTGTCGATGTCGATCTCGCTCCTGGGATCGAGATAGCCGACGCGGCCGTCCTCGATCACCAGGCTCTCGACCACGGGGATCTCGCCGCGGTCGTCGGGCTTCACCGCCTCTTCCGCCGCCTCCTTGCGGGGGTCGGAGCCGAAGGTCCAGTTGTTGGCGCCCTCCATGTTCTTCTCCATGGCGACCTTCGGGCCGGACACCTTCACCTCGGGCAGTTCGATGTCGCCGCGCAGCAGGGGCCACAGGCGAACCTGGGCGTCCAGCACGCGCACCTCGGCGAAGTTCGGTTCCGCGGCCCAGTCGGTGTTGGCGACGCGCAGCCCTTCCAGATGGATGCGGATGGGATCGCCCAGATCGACGTCGAGCGTGCCGTCGATGGCGACCTCGCGCCCCAGCGCCGCGCTCGCCTGCCGCGCCGCGAAGCCGCGCACATCGTTCCAGTCGAACAGCGCCAGCGCCAGCCCACCGCCCACCACCACCAGCCCGACGAGACCCAGAAGCCCCAGGCCGATCCACTTCAGCACGGCCATGCGCCGTTCCCTCCCCAAGCGGCCGCCGCGCGGGCGCCCCAAGGGACTCAACGCTTCTCATCCGGGGTGTGCGGCGGCACAGAAGCGGCATACCCCCAATGAGCGCGAGGAGCGCTCCGCCGTCCGGCCATCGCCAATTGATCGCGTTTAGCGCGAAATGTTCATAAATTCTTCAGGGTACCTGCGCTGGTATGCAGGGACGACCACAGACGCTGTCCCGCCCATGCGCTCGCTGACCAACTTCACCCCGGCCACCTTCGAGGAGAGGGGTGCGGCGGTCGCCTTCACCACGCCCGTCCTGTCGCAGACCCGCGTGCGCAAGGACGAGCGCGACCAGTTGGAAGTGCTGGTTCCCAACCTGTCGGAGGGGCGCGGCGTCTATGTCGTCGCCTGGAAGGGCCTGCCGCTGGCCTTCCCGATGACGGTGCACGACCGCATGCTCCAGGACCTGATCGCCCGGAACGGCGGCTGCTCGCCGGACGACCTCCGCAAGGCGGCGCTGGAGATCGCCCGCCTGGGCCTCGCCGGACCCGACGCGCAGGAGGCCGCCGAAGCGGCCCACAAGGACGACGAGGAGCAGCGCCTGCTCATCAACTTCCAGCTCATCGCCGAGGTGCTGAAAGCGGTGGGGCTGGAGTCGACCGACATCCTGCGCGCCGGCCTCGCGTCCGAACAGGGGCAGCGGCTGACCCGCACCTACATGATCAAGGCCGGCCAGCACCTGGGCATCGAACCGACCGAGCTGTACCTGCGCGTGGCCGAGCTGGCGAGCGCCATGGAGCCGATCGGTCTCGTCTCCTCGCCCAAGCCCGCGCGGCTGCGGCGGCTGATGGGCGAGTTGGTGCGATTCCGCGATTCCATGGCCGACTGGGCGACCGACAACGTGTCGGAGGCCGCCCCAATCGGCGGCTTCTGCGCCGAGGTGGCGGAGCACACGCTGAATCACGTGCGCACGGTGATCGGCCGCCTGGACGGGGCCATGGCCTCGTTCGAGGTGCTGCTGCGCCAGTGGGATAGCCAGCGCAAGGTGGTGCGGCAGGCGTGCTCGCGCCTGTCCTGGCTGCTGGACGGGTGGGAATTCATCACCGCGCTGTGGGCGGAATCCCAGAGCAAGAGCCGGCACGAGCTGGACATCGCCGTGCACGAGATCTTCCGCATCATCCCGCTCCTGCCCCGCAACGAGGACAACGTCGACTTCGCCCTGGAGGCCGGCAAGGTCTTCACCATGAACCGCAGGGCGGTGCGGGCGTACGTCGACTGGCGCACCGGCCAACTCGACGCCGACCTCGTCATGCGGATCGAATCCCTCAAAGGGAGGGCGGCATGAGCGAAACACAGGCGACCGGCATCCTCGCCCTTGGCGACACGCTGCTGGAGATCGACGAGGGCAAGTTCCGGCAGGTCGTCGGCCTCCTGGAGCACATGGGCGATCACCCGGACGTGCTGCGCACCTTCTCGATGATCCGACCGCGGCTGGCGGAGCTGCGCCCCAAGCGCCGCCCGACCCTGAAGCGGCTGTTCTGCGACCCGTTCGAGGACCTGTTCGACCCCCTGCTGCCCGACGAGAAGACGCCCGTCAACACGATCGAGCGTGCGGTGATCAATCACCTCTGGCCGCTGGTCGAGGAGCAGTTGGGGTCTGACACGCTGGCCGCCTTCACCGCAAGCCATCGCGACGCCGTCGATTCCGGCAACGCCGCCGCGCTGTCCGAGGTGGCGGAGGCCTTCTGGGCGACCAGCGCGGAGGCCGTGCGGACCATCGCCGCGCTGCTGGAGACCGGCCGCCTGACCGAGGCCATGGACCTGCGCATCAACCCGGAGCGCATGCGCGCCGTGCAGGACATCGCCACGGCGCTGTCGATCGCCCCGGCGCTGGCCGGCCTGAAGCGCGCCCTGGCGCCGAAGCCGCTCGCCAAGCTGCACCACGACCACCTGGACGAGGTGCAGGAGATCGGCCGCAAGCTTGCGAAGGCGGACGGGCCGGCGCTGAAGGTCTTCGTGCTGGTGGCGGCGGCGCGGCTCGCCGACCCGTCGCTGCTGTTGGGCGCCTTGTGGCACATGGACTTCGGCCAGAAGTCGTCCGACCGCGCGACGCTGTTCGCCGAGTTGTCGGGCAGTGTCGTTTCGCAGATCGAGGATCGGGCGCGGGTTCTGGGCGCCGGGAAGCCCGGTGCTGCCGACCGGCTGGCGGTCGCCGACCTCGCCGCCGGGCTGGTCGCCAGTCTGGACGCCACGCGCAAGGCCATGGAGGTCAGCCGCCGCAGCGAGTTCGACCAGCGCCTCAAGCAGGTGCGCGGCGCGGTGCACGAGATGGTGCGCACGCAGTTGCTGGCCGGCGCCGAGACGGACATCCTGGGCACGGTGGGCGCCACCACCGGCAAGGAGGAGGTGAAGCAGGCGGAGAACCACGCCCGCGCCCTGCGCAAGTGCGCGACCATCGCCGACAGCCTGGGCCTGCGCACCGAACTGCGGCAGGTGACGGAAAAGACGGTATCCGCGCTGACCGGGGCCGCGCAGCAGGTGTTCGGCGGGAGTCCGGAGGCCGCCGCCGACCCGCGCGCGGGCTACGCCGCCATCCGCATGATCGAGCTGATTTCCGGCCCGGTCGAGGCGAACCGCATCCTGGGCGAGATCCTGGACCGGGCACGGCTTGTTTAATAGTGCCAGCCACTTGACCAGCACATACTATTTTGAATTGCAGTATTGGAAGGTTTGGGGGGGAGGCCCTTGAGCCCCCCCCAATCTGGCGCCTCGCGGCGATCAGATCGGCTTACCGTCAATCTCTCGATCACCGGTAGCAAGTGTGGATATGATGGTGTCAGCGCGCGGTTGTGTCAAGCCCAATCCCAATCGTACCTTCTCCTGCACCGCCTGAAGATCCGCCACTCGCAATTCGGCATTCATTCGGCGCTGCCGCTCGTCGTTGATGAACCACAGGCGCTCAAGAGAAACGGTATAAAGGTGATCGCACAGCGCCCAGACGGGGTTGCCCTGATGAAAGAAACGGTATGATCCTGGCTCGAATTCGTGATAATGGGCCGGCACCGCGCCTTCCGGCGCCAACATGCTGACCGGGACGACCACGCATCTCTGCCTGTTCATGGATCGAGGGGAAATCACAATCGCCCGACGCTCTTTCTGCATTTCCGGCTTTCTCAGGAAACGGAAATCGCACATGAGAACATGCCCCACGTTTGGCGGGTAACGAACCGCATGCCGAACCTGTCCAGCCTTTGGAACGATGACAAATGAGGTGGTCGCTTCGACCATGGCTGCGGCGATCGTGACTCCAAATCGGCTTCGAACGAGGTTCGTCTTTGCCGCGACCGGCGCGAACGTCGTTGAAAATCGCTGGCACCAAAAGCAGGTCTGAGCCAGATTGGCCAGATCCTCCGCCTGATTCTCGGTGAAGTGCGCGTCACAGAGGCGATTGACGATGGCCTCTCGATCGAAGAGAACGTGTTGCGTGGTCGCCTCGGCGAGGACCATGGTGTAGGCTGCGGCTTGGTCTTCGGGCAGCCCGACGGCTGTCAGCCTCCGATAAGCATCGAACGTATTGGGCATTCCAGAATCGCATGACGTGAGAAGCGTTGGGTGTCGTCATACACCACTCCTGCGCGTACAGGCTATCGTTCATACGATCTCTGCAGGAGCCCCCCGCGTTGTGGTTGAATCAACCTGAGTTGCCGACCGTCAACCGCCGCTCCGGACATTCCACGGCAATTTTTCGCCGGAACCCGCCCCGCCGTTCCGTGTTGCTGGTGCTGTCACCCCAGCGGTCACCGCAGTGGAGGCATGCATGCGAACGGTTCTGGTTGCGGCATTGCTGGCCGCCGCACTGCCCGGCCTGACGGCGGGGCCGGCGTCCGCGCAGAGCGGCGGGTCGTTGACCGACAAGATCCGCGAGCCGCCGGAGATCACCACCAAGCGTGACCCCGGCGCCGCCCGCCAGGGCTACGCCGACGCCGCCATGGCGCGCCAACTGGAGCACCTGATCGGCCAGCGCGTGACCAACCCGCAGGGCCAGGAGCTGGGCGAGGTGGAGGACCTGCTGGTGCGGCCCGACGGCAAGGTGGCCGGCGTGGTGGTGGAATGGGGCGTGCTGGCCGGCCTGAGCGCCAACCAGGTGGCGGTGCCGTGGTCGCAGGTGCGGGTGTCGCCGGACGGGCGGAAGCTGACCGTGGACGCCACCAAGGAACAGCTTGAGAAGCTGCCCAAATACGACCCCGACGTCCCGGCCAACGCCGGCGTCGACCCGGACGTGAAGCCGATGCGGCGGTGACGGCGCCTATTCGCCGGGGCCAAGCCGTGGGCCGGCCTCGGCGGCGGCGCCGCGCAGGAGGGTCTGTTCGCGGTAGAAGACGAACAGGCCGCTGCCAATGATCAGGCTGGCGCCGGCCGCGATCTGCATGGACGGCACCGTGCCCCAGACCACAAGGTCGAGCACCACCGCCCAGACGATCGACACGTATTGGAACGGCACCACCACCGCCGCCGGGCTGAGCTGGAGTGAGCGGTTCATCGCCGCGTGGCCGGACAGCGCGGTCACGCCCAAGAGGCCCAGCAGCAGGAAGTCCGCCAAGCCCGGCATGTCGGCCGCACTCGCCGCCACCGGCAGCGCCGCGCCCCCCATGAGGCCCGTGCCGAAGGTCTGGAAGGACACCAGCGACAGGTTGCTCGCCTCGCGCAGCAGGCGGGTGCAGATCATGCCCAGCGAGAAGACCGTGGCGCCCAGCAAGGCCGCCAGCGAGGGCACAAGGTCGAACGAGCCGGTCGGGTTCAGCACCAGCACCACTCCGGCGAACCCCACCGCGACCGCCACCCAGCGCCGCCAGCCGACCCGCTCGCCCAGCAACGGCACGGACAGGGCGGTGACGATCAATGGGGCAGCCATGTAGATGGTCATCACGTCGGCCAGCGGCAGGGCGCGCACCGACCAGTAGAACAGCGCCACCTCCCCCGTCACGCAGGCCACGCGCAGCAAGTGCAGCGGCAGCCGCTTCACCGCGAAGACGCTGCGCATACCGGCGCGCGCGATCAGCGGCAACAGCAGCGCCGCGCCAAACAGGCTGCGCACCGCCAGCAGCATGGCGACCGGGTATTCCGCCACCAGCCATTTGCCGAGTGCGTCGTTGAAGGTAAACAGCGACATGCCCAGCAGCATCATGAGAATGCCGTTGCGGGCGCCGGATGCATGGGCAGAGGCGGTGGGGATGGCGGTCATTTGTGCGCGTTTAATTATGGGGAGACTTGCCCCCACCCGGCCTTCGCTCGGCCACCCTCCCCCGCCGAGCGGGGGAGGGTCGGGGTGGGGGCAAGAAAGTAGGCGCTACATGGCACCCGCACGACCGCTAAATCACCCCCTTGCTCCGCAACTCTTCGATGTCCCCGGCGCATAGGCCGAGTTGGCCGCCCAGCACCTCATCGGTGTGGGCGCCGAGCGGCGGCGGGGCCAGGGTGTGCTCGATGGGGGTGGCGGAGTAGCGGATGGGGCTGGCGACCGTCGGCACGGTGCCGGCCGTGGCGTGCTGCAGCTCCTGGCGCAGGCCGCGGGCCTGCACGTGCGGGTCGGCGAAGACCGCCGCCAGATCGTTGATCGGGCCGCAGGGCACGCCCAGCGGCTCCAGCGCCTTGAGCCAGTCGGCGGTGTCGCGCGTGCGGATCACCTCCTCCAGGACGGCGACCAGCTCCTTGCGGTGGGCGACACGCTGCGGGTTGGTGGCGAAGCGCTCGTCGGTCGCCAGTTCCGGCCGGCCGGCGGCGGCGCAGAAGCGGCTGAACTGGCCGTCGTTGCCGACCGCCAGGATCAGATGCCCGTCGCGCGTGGGGAACGCCTGATAGGGCACGATGTTCGGGTGCGCGTTGCCCAGGCGCTTGGGCGCGTTGCCCGACACCAGATAGTTCATGCCCTGGTTGGCGAGCACCGCCACCTGCACGTCGAGGAGCGCCAGGTTCACCCACTGCCCCACGCCGGTGCGGTCGCGGTGGGCGAGTGCGCCCATGATGCCGATGGCGGCGTAGAGGCCGGTGAAGACGTCCGTCACCGCCACGCCGACCTTCACCGGGCCGCCGCCCGGCTCCCCGTCCGGCTGGCCGGTGATGCTCATCAGCCCGCCCATGCCCTGGATCATGAAGTCGTAGCCGGCGCGCGCCGCGTACGGCCCGTCCTGGCCGAACCCGGTGACCGAGCAGTAGACGAGGCGCGGGTTGAGGGCGTGCAGGCTGTCGAAGTCCAGCCCGTACTTCCTCAGCCCGCCGACCTTGAAGTTCTCGATCACCACATCGGCCTGGGAGGCGAGACGGCGCACCAGCTCCTGCCCCTCCGGCCGTTCGAAGTCGATGGTGACGGAGCGCTTGCCGCGGTTGGTGGAGAGGAAATAGGCACTCTCCTCCCCCGCCCACGGCGGTCCCCAGGTGCGGGTGTCGTCACCCGTGCCCGGCCGCTCCACCTTGATGACGTCGGCGCCGAGGTCGGCCAGCGTCTGCGCCGCCCACGGGCCGGCCAGCACGCGCGACAGCTCCAGAACCCGGACGTGCCCCAATGGTCCAGATGGGCCCGGTCCCGTCATGTTCGTCAGCCCGTGAACGCCTGGAGGCCGGTGATCGCCCGGCCCAGGATCAGGGCGTGCACGTCGTGCGTGCCCTCGTAGGTGTTGACCGCCTCCAGGTTCATGGCGTGGCGGATGACGTGGAACTCGTCGGAGATGCCGTTGCCGCCGTGCATGTCGCGGGCAACGCGGGCGATGTCCAGCGCCTTGCCGCAGTTGTTGCGCTTGATGAGCGAGATCATGTCCGGTGCCGCCGCGCCCTCGTCCATCAAGCGGCCGACGCGCAGGGCAGCCTGCAGGCCCAGCGCGATCTCCGTCTCCATGTTGGCGAGCTTGAGCTGGATGATCTGGTTGGCCGCGAGCGGACGGCCGAACTGCTTGCGGTCCAGCGTGTACTGGCGCGCGGCGGCGAAGCAGAACTCGGCCGCACCCATGGCACCCCAGGCGATGCCGAAGCGCGCCCGGTTCAGGCAGCCGAACGGCCCGCTCAGCCCCTTCACGTTGGGCAGCAGCGCGTCGTCCGGCACGTGCACCTCGTCCATGACGATCTCGCCGGTGATGGAGGCACGGAGCGAGAACTTGCCCTCGATCTTCGGCGCCGACAGGCCTTTCATGCCCTTTTCCAGCACGAAGCCGCGGATGACGCCCTCGTCGTCCTTGGCCCACACGACGAACACGTCGGCGATGGGCGAATTGGTGATCCACATCTTGGCGCCGGTCAGCACCCAGCCGTCCGCCACCTTGCGCGCGCGCGTCTTCATGCCGCCGGGGTCGGAGCCGTGGTCCGGCTCGGTCAGGCCGAAGCAGCCGATGTACTCACCCTTGGCGAGCTTCGGCAGGTACTTCATGCGCTGCTCTTCGCTGCCGTAGGCGTAGATGGGATGCATGACCAGCGAGGACTGCACGCTCATCATCGAACGATAGCCGGAATCCACCCGCTCCACCTCGCGCGCCACGAGGCCGTAGGTGACGTAGTTGACGCCCGAGCAGCCGTATTTTTCCGGCAGCGTGGCGCCCAGCAGGCCCAGCTCGCCCATCTCGCGGAAGATGGCGGGGTCGGTCTTCTCGTGCCGGTTGGCTTCCAGCACACGGCTCATCAGCTTGTCCTGGCAGTAGGCGCGCGCCGTGTCGCGCACCATGCGCTCGTCCTCGGTGAGCTGCCCGTCGAGCAGGAGCGGGTCTT
Source organism: Azospirillum sp. (assembly GCA_035629155.1). GTDB lineage: Bacteria > Pseudomonadota > Alphaproteobacteria > Azospirillales > Azospirillaceae > Azospirillum. The sequence continues at coordinate 94,585 of DASPIO010000120.1, forward strand.
CCCAGTTGAACACCGGACGCGTATCGGCCGTCTTCGCCACCGTTTCCTCCGTCTGCAGATCGCCTTGCCCTTGCGGGCGTTGGCCAGAAGGTGGCAAAGCGGCTGTGATAGGTCCAATACATTTCTTTGACGATATTGATATGTTCAGCATATAAAAGGCAATGGACCTGCGCCACCTCCGCCACTTCGTCGCCGTCGCCGAGGAGCTGCATTTCAGCCGCGCCGCGGCGCGCCTCGGTATTGGGCAGCCGCCGCTCAGCCAGTCCATCCAGGCGCTGGAGGCGGAATTGGGCGCCAAACTGTTCGAACGCACGCGGCGGCACGTGGAGTTGACCGAACCGGGCCACCTGCTGCTGGCCGAGGCGCGCGAGATCCTGGCGCGGGCGGAGCGCGCGGTGGTGCTGACGCGCCGCGCCGCGCGCGGCGAGGTGGGGGAGCTGAAAATCGGCTTCACGGCGGCCTCGCCGTTCCTGCCGGTGGTGCCGCGCATCATCGACGCCTATCGCCGCTCCAGCCCGGACGTGCACCTGACGCTGACCGAACTGCCGAGCCTGCGCCAGTTGGCGGCGCTGGCCGACGGGCGGATCGACGTGGGCTTCGTGCGCGAGCCGCGCACGCCCACCGGCGACGCCTTCACCTTCCAGACGGTGCTGCGGGAGCCGCTGATCGCCGTGCTGCGCGCCGATCATCGGCTGGCGGCGCGTGACCCGGTGCCGCTGGCCGAACTGCGCGACGAGCCGTTCGTCTTCTACCCGGCCGACTACGGCACCAGCACGCGGGAGCAGGTGTCCGCCCTGTGCGCCGCCGCCGGCTTCCAGCCGCGCGTGGCGCAGGAGGCGCGCGAGGCCTTCACCATCATCGGCCTGATCGCGGCCGGCCTGGGCGTGTCGATCCTGCCGGCACAACTTCGACAGGTCGCGGTGGAAGGGGTGGTGTACCGCAGCCTGGACACGGCCGACGCGTACACCACGCTGCTGCTGGCGCACCGGCGCGGCGAACGCTCCGCTTTGGTGCGGGCGTTCACCGAGCTGGTGGAGCAGTTCGTGTGAGAGGTGGGGGCGTTGGGTTTTCGGCTGAGGCCTCAACCCAACCTACGGGTGAATCGTAGGTTGGGTTGAGCGCAGCGAAAACCCAAACGCCGGAACCTCACGCCGTGACCAGTTCCTCCAGCGCCGTCTCGATGATGCCCAGCCCCTCGTCGACCAGGGCGTCGGACGCGGTGAGCGGCACCAGGATGCGGATGACGTTGCCGTAGGTGCCGCAGGACAGCAGCACGAGCCCCTTCTCCGCCGCCTTGTTGACCAGCGCCTTGGTCAGCTCCGGCGCCGGCTCCCTGGTGGTGCGGTCCTTAACCAGCTCGACCGCCACCATGGCGCCCAGACCGCGCACCTCGCCGATGCAGGTGAAGGTGTTGCGCTTGGCCATCGCCTCGAACCGGTCGGTCAGGCGCTTGCCCATCTCGGCCGAGCGCTCGACCAGCTTCTCTTCCTCGATGACGTCGAGGACGGCAAGCGCGGCCGTGGTCGCCAGCGGGTTGCCGGCGTAGGTGCCGCCCAGGCCGCCCGCCACCGGCGCGTCCATGATCTCCGCCTTGCCGGTCAGCGCCGACAGCGGGAAGCCGCCGGCCAGGCTCTTGGCCATGGTCATCAGGTCGGGCACGACGCCGGAATGCTCGATGGCGAACATCTTGCCGGTGCGGGCGAAGCCGGTCTGGATCTCGTCAACCACCAGCAGGATGCCGTGCTGGTCGCAGAGTGCGCGCAGCTTCTGCATCAGCTCCGGCGGGGCGATGTTGAAGCCGCCCTCGCCCTGCACCGGCTCGATGAAGATGGCCGCCACGCGGGTGGGTTCGACGTCGCACTTGAACAGCGTGTCGAGCGCCTTGAGGCTGTCCTCCACGCTGATGCCGCGGTAAGCGTTGGGGAACGGCACGTGGTAGACGTCGCCCGGGAACGGGCCGAAGCCGGTCTTGTACGGCGCCACCTTGCCGGTCAGCGCCATGGCCATCATGGTGCGGCCGTGGAACGCGCCGGAGAAGGCGACGACGGCCGGCCGCCCGGTGTGGGCGCGGGCGACCTTGACGGCGTTCTCGACGGCTTCGGCGCCGGTGGTGAAGAAGGCCGTCTTCTTCGGATGGCTGCCGGGGGTGACGGCGTTCAGCCGCTCCGCCAGCGCCACGAAGGATTCGTACGGCGTCACCATCACGCAGGTGTGCGTGAAGCTGTCGAGCTGCTTCTTCACCGCCTCGACCACCTTCGGGTGGCGGTGGCCGGTGTTGAGCACGGCGATGCCGCCGGCGAAGTCGATGAAGCGCCGGCCCTCGACGTCCCACATCTCGGCGTTTTCCGCGCGCTCGATGTAGACCGGCAGCATCGCCGAGATGCCGCGCGGCACGGCCGCGTCGCGCCGGGCGTGAAGCGACTGGTTCGACATGTCCCTGACCCTCCGTTTCTATTCCCGCGCGTGGCTTACAGGCCCATGCACAGGTACTTGATTTCCAGGAAGTCCTCGATGCCGTACTTGGAGCCTTCGCGACCGATGCCGCTCTCCTTGATGCCGCCGAAGGGGGCGACCTCGTTGGAGATGATGCCCTCGTTGATGCCGACGATGCCGTATTCCAGCTTCTCGGCAACACGCCAGACGCGGCCGATGTCGCGGCTGAAGAAATAGGCGGCGAGGCCGAATTCGGTGTCGTTCGCCATGCGGACGGCGTCCTCCTCCGTCTCGAAGCGGAAGAGGGGAGCCACCGGGCCGAAGATCTCCTCGCGGGCCACGCGCATTTCGGTAGTGACGCCGGTGACGATGGTGGGCTCGAAGAACAGCTCGCCCCTGGCGTGGCGCTTGCCGCCGGTAACGACCTTGGCGCCCTTCTCCAGCGCATCGCCCAGCAGCTCCTCGACCTTGGCGACGGCCGCGGCGTTGATCATCGGGCCTTGCGTCACGCCGGCCTCCAGCCCGTTGCCGACGTTGATCGCCTGCACCGCCTTGGCGAGCTTTTCGGCGAAGGCGTCGTAGACGCCGGCCTGCACCAGCAGCCGGTTGGCGCACACGCAGGTCTGGCCGGAGTTGCGGTACTTGGACGCCAGCGCCCCCTGCACCGCCGCGTCCAGGTCGGCGTCGTCGAAGACGATGAAGGGCGCGTTGCCGCCCAGCTCCAGCGACACCTTCTTCACCGTGTCGGCGCAGGCGCGCATCAGGATCTTGCCCACCTCGGTCGATCCGGTGAACGACAGCTTGCGCACGATGGGATTCGACGTCAGCTCGTTGCCGATGGCGATCGGGTCGGAACCGGTGATGATATTGAACACCCCGGCCGGGATCCCCGCCCGCTCCGCCAGCACGGCGAGCGCCAGGGCGGACAGCGGCGTATCTTCCGCCGGCTTGATCACCACCGGGCAGCCGGCCGCCAGGGCCGGCGCCACCTTGCGGGTGATCATGGCGTTGGGGAAGTTCCACGGCGTGATGGCGGCGACGACGCCGATCGGCTCCTTCAGCACGACCAGCCGGGTGCCATGCTTGTGCGTCGGGATGACGTCGCCGTAGACGCGCTTGCCCTCCTCCGCGAACCACTCGACGAAGCTGGCGCCGTAGGCCACCTCGCCGCGCGATTCGGTCAGCGGCTTGCCCTGCTCGGCGGTCATCAGGACGGCCAGGTCCTCCTGGTTCGCCATGATCAACTCGTACCAGCGGCGCAGGATGACGGCTCGCTCCTTGGCGGTCTTGGCCCGCCAGGCCGGCCACGCCTCGTTGGCGGCGACGATGGCGGCGCGCGTCTCTTCCGCACCCAGGTCGGCGACACGACCCAGTTCGGCGCCGGTGGCCGGGTTGGTCACGGGGAAGCTGCGGCCGGAAGGCGCGTCGATCCACGCGCCGTTCACGTACGCCTTGCTCTGCAGGAGACTAGAATCCTTCAACGCCAGCATGGGACCGCCCTGTATCATGGTGTTTGCCGGGAACGACGGGGAGCGTACCCCTGTTTAATAATTTAAACAACCCCCGTCTCGGTGTCGAGATTATGGTGACGGATTCGGGCCCATGCGGTATTGCTGATGGGACGGACACACGCCTCACGCGCACGGATCAGGAAACCGGCCCATGGACTTCGACGTTGGCGCGCGCCTGAAGCAGGTACGCGAACTGCACGGCCTCTCGCAACGCGCGCTGGCGCAGCGGGCCGGCGTGACCAACGGCACCATCTCGCTGATCGAGCAGAACCGGTGCAGCCCGTCCATTTCGTCGCTGCGCAAGGTGCTGCAGGGCATCCCCATGTCGCTGGCCGAGTTCTTCGCCACCGACCTGCCCCCGCGCGAGCAGATCTTCTTCAAGGCCGACGACCTGATCGAGCTGTCGTCCATGCTGGTGAAGGGCAAGGTCGGGCAGGTGTCGTTCCGCCAGGTGGGCGACCTGCGCGGCCGCAACCTGCAGATCCTGCACGAGCGCTACGCCCCCGGCGCCGACACCGGCCGCACCATGCTCCAGCACGAATCGGAGGAAGGCGGCATCGTCATCAAGGGCCGGATCGAGCTGACCGTGGGCGACCGCAAGGAGATCCTGGGCCCCGGCGACGCCTACCTGTTCGACAGCCGTACCCCGCACCGCTTCCGCAACCTCGACGACGAGGAATGCGAACTGATCAGCGCCTGCACACCGCCGTACCTGTGATCCCTACCCCGCCGCCCCCTACTCCATCGAGTCGAAGCGGCTGAGCACCACGGTGATGTTGTCGTGCCCGCCGCGCTCGTTGGCGAGCGAGACGAGGTGGCGGCAGGTGGTGTCCAGATCGCCGCGGCCGGTGTCGCGCAGGATCGCGGCGATCGCCGGGTCCGGCAGCATGCCCGTCAGCCCGTCCGAACACAGCATGTAGATGTCGTCGGCCCGCACGCCGTGCACGGACACGTCCGGCTCCACATCCTGCATGGTGCCGAGCGCGCGGACGATGATGTTCCGCTGCGGCGCCGGCCCCCGGCTGCCCTGGTCGAGCCAGACCTGGTAGAGGCTGTGGTCGCGGGTGAGCTGCGTCAGTTCACCGCCGCGCAGCCGGTACAGGCGGCTGTCGCCCGCGTGGAAGGCCACCAGCTTGTCGCTGCCGTCCAGCCGCCACGTGCCGACCACCGTCGTGCCCATGCCGCGGCCGTCGGGATAGCCGCGTTCGGTGTTCAGCACGGCAAGGCGGCGGTTCGCCACCTGCACGGCCGAGCGCACCGTCGCCACGGCGTTCTGCACCGCCGTGTCGATCGCGCCGCCCCCGGCCAGCGTGAGGTCCAGGTCCGCCGGGATCGCCGCACCGCCGTTCGCCGGGACGAATTCCGCCAGGAAATCGACGATGGCCTCGGTCGCCGTCCGGCTGGCGATGTCGCCGCCGGCGTGCCCGCCCATCCCGTCGCACACCACGGCGAGGCCCAAGTCCGGTTCGATCCCGAAGCTGTCCTCGTTGCGCGCGCGCATGCGGCCGACGTCGGTGAGACCGGCCGTGATCATGGCGAGGGTGTCGGTCTGAGGCATGAAGGGCCATCCTCGGCGCAGGCGCGATGGAGGCGCATAATGGCCCATGGGCCGCCAAAGATACAGTGTTCCCTGACCCCGGCGCGATCAACCCTGGCTTGCGCACCACCGGCGCCACAGCACACGCAGGACGCGCTCCACCTGCCGCGCCTTGCGGTTCGGATCGAGGATGGCGGCGGCCAGCAGGCGCGGACGCAACGCCGCGTGCAAGCGGGTGAGGCGGCCGGGATCGGCGGCGAGGGACGCCGCGATGCGCACGTAGTCTTCGGCGTCGGCCGCCACGAGGTCGCCGCAGCCGGCCACGCGCAGCAGCGAGGCGGACCAGCGGCTCATCATGTTGGCGCCCGGCAGCGTGACCACCGGCACACCCATGTACAGCGCCTCGAACGTCGTGGTGGCGCCGCAGAACGGGAACGGGTCCAGGCCGATGTCGACGCCGTGATACAGGGCGAGGTGCTGCGCCCTCTCCTGGCTGGCGGCCGGCAGCACGATGCGCGCGGCGTCGACGCCGTTGCGCGCCATCACCTCCAGCACCCGGCGGCGCAGCGCCGCGGCGCCGTACACCGCCTTGTACTTGAGGACGAGGCGCGACTCCGGCACGGCGTTCAGCACGCGCGCCCACAAGGCGAGCACCGCATCGTTCACCTTCGACGGGTTGTTGAAGCTGCCAAAGGTCACCCGGCCGTAGGCGAGCATCGGCGGCGCCGCCGGATCCGGCGCATCGGCTATGGGCTGGTAGGCGAACAGCGCCGGCAGGCGCACCGGCCGCTCGGTGAAGCGTTCGGCGCCGCCGCGCGGGGTCATCACCGCGTCGGTGAGGATGGCGTCCATCGCCGTCAGGCCGCTGGTGGCGCCGTCGTAGAGGCTGACCTGCACCGGTGCCGCGCGCTGCGCGGCGATCAGCGGGCGGTTGCCGTCGAAGCGCCCGGCGACGCTGACCAGCACGTCGACGCCGTCGGCGCGGATGAGGTCGGCAAGCTGCGCGTCGTCCAGCCCCGCCGTATCCCGCCAGCCGTCGGACAGGGCGCGCAGGCGCCCGGTCGTCGAGTCGGGCCGGGTGACGTCGGCATAGCAGACGATCTCGAACCGGTCGCGGTCGTGAGCGGCGAGGATCGGCTCCAGGTTGCGGGCCACCGGATGGGCGCACAGGTCCGACGACAGGTAGCCGACGCGCAGCCGCCGGCCGGGATCGCGCGGGTTGGCGTGAGGCCTTGCGGCCGGCGCGCACCGTTCCGCCAGCCGCCGGTGCTCGGCGAAGCGGGCGGCCTCGTCCAGCGACGGGTCGTAGAGCAGCGCCGACAGCAGCCCGCGTTGGGCAGCCGGGCTGTCGGGCGCCGCGCGCAGCCCGCGGCGGTTCAGCGCCGTCCCCTCCTCCGGCCGGCCGAGCACGCGGCGGACGCTCGCCAGCATGCACCAGGATTCGGCGTGCGCGGGGTCGAGCGCCAGGACACGGCGGAACGCCGCCTCCGCCTCGTCCGGGCGGCCGAGGTCGAGGACGGCGACGGCGTGCGCAAGACGGGCGGCGTCGAGCGCCGGGTCGAGACGCACGGCGCGCCGCTGCAGCGGCGCGTTCGGCGCCGGCCCACCGGCCACGGCGCACGACTGGCCCAGCGCATGCCAGGCCTCCGCCCGGTCCGGGGTGAATTCGAGCACCCGGCGATAGGCCGCGGCGGCCGCGCCGTCCCGGCCGGCGGCGTGCAGCAGCACGGCAAGGTTGGCGAGCGGCCGCAGGTCGTCCGGCCGCAGGCGCGCGGCGCGCCGGTTGGCGGCGATGGCGGCCGGCGCGTCGTCCTGCCGCCGCGCGGCGACGCCCAGCGCGTACAGCGCCTCCCCATCCGCGGGATCGAGCACCAGCGCCCGCCCGTACGCCGCCCGCGCGCCGGCCGGGTCGCCCGCGGCGAGCCGCGCGGTGCCCGCGTGCAGCCACGCCGGGCCGGGGCCGGGATTGAGCGGGCCGGCGGGCGTCCGCCCGGCGCACCAGCGCCGCCACATGGCCCGAAAGGCGCGCTCCAGATGGCGCACCTTGCCGTGCGCGTCGGTGATGGCCGAATCGCGCACCCGCTCCCGCAATCCGCTTCGGATGCCCGACAGCCAGACGGTGTCGGCGGCGCAGCGGCGCGCCAGGGCGATATAGGCTTCCCGCGTGTCCGCGATGAAGTCGGGGAGGCCCACGGTGCGCAGCATGGAGGCGGTCCAGCGGCTGACCATGGCGTGGTGCGGCAGGGTGATGACCGGCACGCCCATCCACAGCGCCTCGAACGTCGTCGTCGATCCGCTGAACGGCGAAGGGTCGAGCGCCACGTCGATACCGCGGTAGAGCGCCAGATGCTCCTCGCGCGTGTGGATGTGCGTCAGCAGCGTCACGCGCGCGTCCAGTCGGCGCCGGGCGAAGGGCGCCAGCACCCGCGCGCGCAACGCCGGATCCGCGAACACCGCGTTGTACTTGAGGATCAGGCGGGAGCCGGGCACGGCCTCCAGCACGTCGGCCCACAGCGCCAGCACCGCGTGGTTGACCTTGCCCGGGTTGTTGAAGCTGCCGAACGTCAGGTGCCCGGCCGTGGCGGCGGGGAGCGGGCCGGGATCCGGCATCCCGTCCATCGGCGCGTGCACGTAGAAGCTGGGCAGGCGGATCACACGCTCGGTGAAGCGCTCCTTTCCGTGCGGCGGCACCAGCACGCGGTCGGCGATCAGGTAGTCCATGACCGCCATACCGCTGGTGGCGACGTCGTGGAAGCTGACCTGCACGGGCGCCGGGCGGTGGGCGCAGACCAGCGGCCGGTTGCGGTCGAAGCGGCCGGCAAGGCAGACCAGGATGTCGATCCCGTCCCCCCGGACGAGGTCCGCGACCTCGGCGTCGTCCAGTCCGGCGATGCTGCGCCAGCCGTCGCTCAAGGCGCGGAAGCGCGCGGTGACCGCGTCCGGCACCTCCACGTCGGCGTAGCAGAAGACGGCGAACCGGCTGCGGTCGTGGCCGGCGAGCGCCGGTTCCAGGTTGCGCGCGACGGGGTGGGACCGCAGATCGGACGACAGGATGCCGATGCGGATCCGGCGTCCGGGATCGGGCAGGTTGGCGTGCGGGCGGATGGTGGCGTAATGGCGGCGCGCACACCGCTCCTCCAGCCAGCGGTGCGCGGCGAAGCGCGCGTCCACACCCAGCGCCGGGTCGTAGACGATGCCGGCGGCGAACGCGCGAAAGGTCACGGGACTGTCGGGCGCCAGGAGCACCGCCCGCCGGGCCGCCGCGGTGGCGGCCGTGTGCTCGTCCAGGTCGCGCAGCGCGCTGCCGAGGAAGCACAGCGCCTCCGTCTGTGCGGGGTTGAGCGCCAGCAGCCGTTCCAGCGCCCCGCGCGCGTCGCCGAAGCGGCAGAGGTCGTGCAGCGCTATGGCGTGGCCGAGCCGGGCCGGTTCGAGCAGCGGCTTGAGGATCGCCGCGCGCCGCTGCACCGGCAGGCTCGGGGCCGGCCCTCCGAAGATGGAGAGCGACAGGGCCATGGCGTGCGTCACCTCGGCCCAGTCGGGCGCGAGGACCACGGCGCGGTGGAAGGCGTTCACCGCCTCCCGGTGATGGCGGAGCGTCTGCAGCAGGACGCCCAGGGTGGCCGGCAGCGCTTCGTCCTGCGGGCGCAGCGGGATGGCCCGGCGCAGCGCCGCCGCCGCGCCGTCCAGATCGCCCAGGCGCCGGCGCGCGGTGGACAGGCCCGTCCACACGGCCGCATGGCCGTCGTCGGCCCCGGCCGCCGCCTCGAAGGCCGCCGCGGCCCCGGCCGCGTCGCCGGCCGCGAGGCGCAGTTCGCCGAGGTTCAGGTGCGCCGCGGCCTGTGCCGGATCACCGGCCACGGCCCGCGCGAACGCCTCGGCCGCCTCCTCCGCCCGGCCCAACCGGCGCAGCAGGACGCCCAAGTTGAAGAAGGCGTGCGGCGGCCCGGCGCGCAGCGCCAGCGCGCGGCGGTAGGCCGATGCGGCCTCCGCCGGGCGGCCCAGCTTCTCCAGCACCATGGCCCGGTGCAGGTGCCGGTCCGCCACGTCGGGCGCCAGGGTGACGGTGGCGACCATGCAGCGCTCCGCCACGTCGAAGCGGCCGACCTGCGCCGCCAGCATGCCCATCAGGTAACGCGCGCCGGCGTGCTCCGGATCGGCGTCGATGATGCGGGCGTAGAGCACCTCCGCCTCCTGCAGACGGCCGGCCTGGTGATGCTCCACGGCGATGGCGAGCGCTTCGGCGATGGTGGCCATGGGCGGGGCGGGTCCGGTCTGCGGGCGTGGGTGTGGTTGGCGGGCGGGCAGCATAGCGCCGGCGGCGCCCAGCCGCTATGCTGGCCACCGCCGAACACCACGCCGGACCGCCATGGCGACCATCCAAGAGGCCCTGCTGGCCGCCGTCGACCACCATCAGGCCGGCCGCCTGCGCGAGGCGGAAATCCTTTACGCCCGCATCATCGGCGCCGACCCGGAGCAGGCGGACGCTTGGCACCTGTACGGCGTGCTGGCCGCGCAGGCCGGCAGCCTGGACGCAGCGGAGCGGCTGATCCGCCGTGCCGTGGCGCTGGTCCCGGATGCCCCGGACCACTACGGGAATCTCGCCAAGGCGCGCCGCGCCGCCGGCCGGCCGGCGACGGCCGAGCGGCCGTACCGCGCGGCGCTGCGGCTGCGCCCGGACAACGGGGACGCGCTGGCCTTCCTCACCGACCTCTGGCACGGCGACCGGCGGTGGGACGCCGCGCTGCCGGCTCTGCGGAGCATGGCGGCGCTCGATCCCGGCGCGCCCGACGCGCACCTGCGCCTGGGCGTGGCGCTGAACGGCCTGGGTCGGCCGGCCGAATCGGAAGCGGCGCTGGCGCGCGCGGCACGCCTGGACCCGGCCGGGCCGGCAACCTACAACCTCGCCCGCCTGGACACCGACCGCAAGGAGCACGCCCGCGCGCTGGCGCGGCTGCGCATCGCCGTGGCCGCCTCTCCGGCGCACGCGGACGCGGTCCACAACCTGGCCTCCGTGCTGCTGACGCTGGGGCTGGTGCCGGCGGCGTCCGCATGGTTCGCCCGCGCCGCTGCACTGGAGCCGGCGCGCGCCGACGCCGCCTGGAACGTCATCGTCGCCGGGCTCTACCGACCGCAGCCGGATGCCGCCGCGCGCTTCGCCGCGTACCGCACCTTCGCGGCGCGCTTCGCCCGACCGCTGCACGCCGCGGCACCGGTGCACACCAACAGCCCCGATCCGGACCGGCGGCTGCGCGTCGGCTATCTCTCCACCGACCTGCGGGCCTTCCAGCCGGTGACGCGCAACCTGCTGCCGGTGTTCGCGGCGCGCGACCGCGATCGGTTCGAGCTGTTCTGCTACGCCGATGTCGCCCGGCCGGACGCCACCACGGCGCGCTTCCGGGCGCTGTGCGACGGCTGGCGCGACGTGGCAGGGCTCGACGACCGCACGGTGGCGGACATGGTGCGCGCCGACGGCATCGATGTGCTGGTCGTGCTTGCCGGCCATTTCGACCGCAACCGCCCCATGGTGTGCGCCCACCGCCCGGCCCCGGTGCAGGTCAGCCACCACGACGTCGCCACCAGCGGCCTGGAGGTGATGGACGCGCTGATCGCCGACCGCGTGCTGGTGCCGCCGGGCACGCCGGAGCGCTTCACCGAGCGGCCCGTTCGCCTGCCCTCCTACGTCATCATGGCGCCGCCGCCGGAATCGCCGGAGGTGGGGCCGCCGCCCATGCTGCGGCGGGGCTTCGCCACGTTCGGCTGCTTCAACAACCCGGCCAAGGTGTCCGATGCGACGCTGATGCTGTGGGCGCGGGTGCTGGGGGCCGTGCCCGGGGCGCGGCTGCGACTGAAGTACCAGAACCTCTACGGCGTCCCGGCCTGCCTGGACCGGGTCCTGTCCGTCCTCGGCCGGGCCGGCGTTGACCCGGCGCGTGTGGAGGTCCCGGTGGACGGCGAACTGGGCCTGCGCGACCATCTCGCGCTCTACCGGGACGTCGACGTGGCGCTCGACCCATTCCCGTTCAGCGGCTCGACCACGACGTTCGAGGCACTGTGGATGGGCGTGCCGGTCGTCACCTGGGCGCAGGAGCGGATGGTGAGCCGCTGGAGCGCCTCCATGCTGGCGGCGCTCGGGCTCGGCCGCTTCGTCGCCGCGACGGCGGACGAGTATGTGGCGATCGCCGCGCGGGCGGCCGGCGCCCCGGACGGGCTGGCCGACCTCCGCGCCGGTTTGCGGCCGGCCGTGCTGGCGTCGCCGCTGTGCGACGGGCCACGCATGGCCCGCAACCTGGAACGCGCCTATCGGGCGCTGTGGCGGCGCTGGTGCGCGCACCAGTCGCGCCAGAGCGTGCGGTAAGCCGCCTCGACGCCGTGCGCGAAGGCCTTCGGCTCGGACAGCGGCGTGGCGCGCATGCGCTCGCGCAGGGTCCGGCGCAGTTCGGCCAACCGGCCGGCGTCGGCCGCCAGGGAGACGGCGGTGTCCACGTAGGCCTCGGGAGAATCCGCCACGCAGCCGTCCAGCCCCACCATGCCGAGGATGCTCGCGCCGTAGCGGTCGAGCACGCGTGTCCCGGCCAGCGCCACGGTCGGCGCCCCCATCCACAGCGCCTGCGCGGTGGTCGTGACACCGCCGTAGGGAAAGGTGTCGAGGAAGATATCGGCGTCGTTGAACGTGGCGTAATGGTCCCACAGAGTGGCCGTCGGCGGCCGCGCCTCGATCCGCTCCGGCGCCACGCCGTGCGCGTCGCACAGGACGCGGCGCAGCCGGCGCTCCCCGTCCGCGCTCATGTCGGCCGCCTTGACCAGCAGGCGCGAGCCCGGCACGCGGGCCAGCACCCGGCCCCACGCGTGCAGTGCCGCGTCGCGCACCTTGGAAAGCTGGTTCATGCTGCCGAAGGTCACGACGCCGTTGCGCAGCAGGGGCGGCTCGCCGGGCTCCGGCGTCGGCATCAGCGGGTCGAAGTGGTAGGCGATGGGGACGCGCGACAGCCGCTCGCGGAAGCCGGCCTCGGCCCCCGGTGGCACCAGCGCGTCGTCGACAATCAGCGCGTCCACCGCGGCCATGCCGGTGGTGGTCATCACGGGGAAGTGCACCTGCACCGGCGCCGGCCGCCGCGCCACCGCCAGCAGGTGCCGCCCGGCCGAGGGAAAGCCGGCACCGTCCACCAGCACGTCGATGCCGTCGGCGCGCACCAGCGCGGCCAAGTCGCCGTTGGACACACCGTGCGCGGGGCGGAACAGCGCCGCCGCCGCGCGGTAACGCTCGGCGATCGGGTTGTCCTGGTGCGCGCCCAGCGCGTAGACGACCGCCTGCACCGTCGGCCCGTGGCTCTCGACCAGCGGCAGGCAGGTGTAATCGTGCGTCAGCATGTTCTCGACGAGATAGCCGACGCGCAGCGGCCGCTCCGGATCGGGATCGCGCGGCGGTGTCGGTTCGGCCAGCGGGTCGGCGTAGCGGCGGGCCCAATCCTCGGCACGGGCGCGGATGACCGCGGGCGGCGCGTCGGTCAGGTTCAGGCTGAGGATGGCGCCGGCGGCGACCTGCGCGTCGGGGCACACGGCGGCAGAGGCGGTGAAGGCCGCGGCGGCGCGCGCGGGATCGCCCGCCGCGCCGAAGGCGTGGCCGAGTCCGAGCAGCACCTCCGCGTCGTCCGGCCGCAAGGCGGCGGCGCGGCGTAGGGAGGAGAGCGCCTCCCCGGCGCGCTTGAGGGTGCGCAACAGCCGCCCGCGCTCGGCCAGGGCGGCGGCGTTGGTCGGATCGAGCGTCTGCAGGCGGCCGAAGGCGGCGGCGGCCTCGGCGTTCCGCCCGGCGTCGCGCAGCGCCGTCGCCAGCGCGTAGGCGGTGTCGGCGTCGTCCGGGGCGAGCATCGCGGCGCGGGTGAGCGGCGCAACAGCGTCTTCCGGGGCGCCGGTGTGCAGGAGGAGCAGACCGAGGTTGTGCAGGGTCGCCGGCTGGTCGGGGCGCGCCGCGAGGGACGTGCGGTAGGCGCCGAGCGCCCCGTCCGCCACGCCGGCGGCGGCGAGCGCCCCGGCGTGGCGGGCCAGCGCCGCCGCCAGCCGCGGCCACGCGTCCGCATGGTCGGGGCGGACGGCGAGCAGGCGGGCCAGCGCCCGCGCCGCGGCACCCGGCGCACCGGCCTCCATGAGGAGTCCTGCGGCGTTAAGCGCGCAGGCGTCCCGCTCCGGGCTCAGGGCGAAGACGGCGAGGAAGGCTTCGGCCGCCTCCTCGCGCCGGCCGAGGGCTTGCAGCGCGTTTGCGAGGTTCACGCGGTAATCGGCCACGCCGGGGGCGCGGGCGACGGCGGCGGCGATGCGGTCGACCGCCAGGTCGGGCCGCCCGGCCTGCGCCATCAGCACGCCCAGCAGGTGCAACGCGTCGGCCTGGTCGGGGTCGGCCTCCAGGATGCGGGTGTACAGAACTTCGGCTTCGGCGAGGCGGCCGGCCTGGTGGTGGTCGACGGCGGCGAGCAACGCCTCCTGGATGGTGGCCATCGGTCGGCTTTCGTCAGGCGGTGGCCGGGGTGCTGCGCCCGATCGGATCGGCGCGGCTCCTTTGTGGACCAGAGAGCCGGGCTTCGGCAAGCCGGGATGCGCGGGCGCGCGGAAGGTGATAGAGTTGCCCGTGATCGGAGGTCCACCCATGGCTTCGCCGCTCGACATCGCCGTCACCGGCCTCACCGCCCAGACCCGCCGGGTCGAGGCGTCGGCGTCCAACACCGCCAACGCGCGCACCCGCGGCGCGTTGCCCGACGCCAACGGCACCGTGCCGGAGGGCAAGCCCGCCGCCTACCGGCCGCTGGGCGTGGCGCAGAGCGAGCAGCGGCTGGGCACAGACGCCGCCGGCACGCGCGCGACCTTTACGCCGATCACGCCCGCCTATCTGGCTGAATACGACCCGCAGGCCGGCGTCGCCGACGCCCGGGGCATGGTGGCGGCGCCCAACGTCGACCTCGCCGGCGAAGCGGTCAACCAGATCGCCGCCGGCCGCGCCTACGCCGCCAACATCGCCGTGGCGCGCACGGCCGACGAGATGCAGAAGTCGCTGCTCGATTCGACGGTGTAAACGGTCCGTGGGATGTTCACCCGGCCAGCACGATGACGTCGCCGGCCGCCAGCGGTGGCACGCCGGCCAGCGTCACCAGATGCACCGCCGCCGCCGGGCCGCTGCCGTCGGCGTCGAACCACAGCGCACCGGTGCGGCTGTCGTAGACCAGCCGGTCGTCGGCGTCCGCCGCACGGTCCAGCGCGAAGCGGTCGGCCGCAAGGGCGCCAGGCGGCAGGGCGAAGCCACTGCCCAGGATGGCGATCCGGTCCACCCCGCTTTCGAAATCGGTGGCCGTGTCGCCGCCGTCGTCCGCCGCGTCGAAGCGGAACAGGTCGGCGCCGGCTCCGCCCGCCAGCGTGTCGGCGCCCGGTCCGCCGGCCAGCGTGTCGGCGCCCAGGTTGCCGGCCAGAAGGTCGTTGCCGGCACCGCCGGCCATCACGTCGTCGCCCTGCCCGCCGAAGGCGGTGTCCGCACCCTCCCCGCCGTCCAGCGCGTCGCCGTTCATGTTGTCGTACACGAGGTCGGCATCCGCGTGGCCGAAGAGGACGTCGTCGCCCTGCCCGCCGAACAGCGTGTCGGTCCCGTCGCCGCCCAGCAACCAGTCGGCCTGCTGGTTGCCGTACAACGTGTCGCCGAGCAGCCCGCCGTCGATGGTGTCGCGGCCGTCCAGCCCGTACAGCACGTCAGCCGCGGCCCCACCGGCCAGGGCATCGTCCGCGCCCGTGCCCGGGCCGTGCGGGGCCACCAGCGCGTAGCTGCCGTCGGGGCCGGCGATGCGGATGTCGTCGAAGTAGATGGTGCGGGTGTCGGCGCCGGTGTCGGCCGGGTTCTCCCACGGGAACTTGTAGATGCCGACCTTGAAGTACGGGCCTTCCTGGTCGTTGAAGCAGTTGGCCGCGTTCGGCAGGTCGAGCACGAGGTGGCCGTCGCGCCACAGCTGCAGGCTGCCGCTGGCGTCGGTATAGCCCCATTTCACCTTCCACACCCAGTCCGTCCATTTGCCGACGACGGTGCGCACGTCGCCCAGGTCGTGCGTGACGGTGCTGTCGTAGCGCTGGCCGTTGGACGGCGTCAGGGCATCGGCGTCGGCGCGGATGCGCACGACCAGGTGGTTGGTGCCGTCCTCCCACGGCAGGATCTTGAGGGCGACCGCGGGATTCTTCCACTCCTCGCCCGGATCGGGCCAGTCATGGAACTGCATGATGATTTCCGGCGAGGAATCCGTCTGCCAGTCGGCCGGCATGTAGACCTTGGTGCCATACCAGTAGGTTTCGCCGATGCGCGCGCTCTGCCCGCCGGTGAAGGCCGGCGGCTGCATGCTGTCGGGCACCAGCTCCGTGCGGTAGGGAACCGGGCTGCGGTAGTGGTCGAGGTGGAACTGGGCGGCGCGTTCGCCGGCGATCTCCACCACCGGAATGGCGTTGTTGCCGGAATGGTGGAAGCCCAGCGCCACCATGTCGGTGACGGCGTCGAAGGTCGCTTCGAACTGGAGGCCGGGGCGGGTGAAGGCCATGCGCAGCGTCTCCCGGTCGTTGGGCCGACCGTGATCGCCGGGCCCGGTTGACGCTGCCATATGAGGGAAGTCGCAGGCCGGGCCAATGGAGGAAGGCGGGGTACGGCGGCCGAAGGCCGGCCGCTCCGGCGGTGAAGGCTACCGGAGACGAAGCGTTGCTTTCAGGGTACCGAAGGCGCGGCGGCCCGCCCCGTCAGGTCCGGCCAGGCGACGATTCGGAGCAGGGTAGATCAGACCAGGATGTTGAGGTTCTGCCCGCGCGTTTCGGTGACGTTGCCGCCGGTACCGGCCGGCGCACCGCCGGTGCCGCCGGCGAGAAGCGCCGTGACGGCGCCCTGCTGCTGCGCGGAACTGCCCAGCATCTTCATGCCGGTGTCCATCTGCGTCATGGACTGGCGCAGCGCCACCGCTGCCCCGGCCGTTGTCGATGTGATGTCCATGCGCCCTGCTCCTTCAGATGACCACGTTCACGCGCGGCGCGGTGCCGCCCGTCGGCGTGGTCGATGGTGTCGATACCGGCGCCGGCGCGGCCGTCTGCGTGGCCGCCGGACCCGATGCGCCGTCCGTCCGGCGGACCGCCGCGCCGCCGGAGGTGGCGACCGCGAGCCCACCGGATGCCGACGGCGTGACCGAGGCGCCGGACATGCCGCTTCCGTCCGCCGCGTCGGCGGCGGCACCGCCGACGATGACTTCCAGCCTCTTTCGCTTCTCTTCCTTCTTCTGGGCTTCCTCATAGTGCTTGAGGGCCGTTTCGGAAGGAATCTGGTCGACAGTCCGCCCCGTCGAGGGGTCGCGGTAAAGAAGAACCAGACGCGACGCATCCGCGTTGAACGAGAAGGCGATCATCGGATAGCGCCCAACCACCGGCGCTTCGCCCTCTTCCCTCGACGGAATCCGGGTGTCGGCCCGATCCTCGGCGTCGCCACCGTTGCGGGCCGTCATGACGGGCAGCATCCTCGGCGATGCCGCTATGGCCGATGCCACGTTCATGACCGACTCATCGAGTCAAAGACAATCCCAACGCTACATTACGCCGAAGCCCACGGTTTGTAAAGGCTTCGTTCATGCAAGAGCATGCCCGCCGCCCGGCGGGTGCGGCGCGGCGGGACGAGCGCACGTCGACGGTGTGGACCGCTCGAGTCCCGAATGACAGAGAGGCTTGACGATGACTTGCCGGATTCTTTGACGGGACTGGACGTAACCTTTCGCTTCAGGTTGACACAACGGGAATATCCTGGGGTCGATTCCCGTCAAGCGGCGGGGCGCCGGGCGGTGACGACGAACCCAACCACCGGCTGGTGACCTTCGTGCCGCAATGTCTCCGGCACCAGCGCGCGCAGGTCGAGCCCGGCGCCGGCCAGGGTGCGGCGCACATACTCTTCGGCGTGGGTGTAGCGGCCGTGCGGGTTGACCCGATGGTCGCCGCCGCCGTCCATCCTTTCGACGGTGAAGGCCAGCAGCCCGCCGGGCCGCAGGGCGCGCGCCGCGGCGGCCAGCACCGCGTCGAGCGCGCCGAAGTAGCACAGCACGTCCGCCGCGACGATCACGTCGAACGCCTCCGGCCGCCCGGCGAGGAAGGCGCCCAGCTCGGCCTCGCACAGCTCGTCGTACAGGCCGCGCCCGTAGGCGCGGGAGAGCATGCCGGACGACAGGTCCACGCCGACCAACCGGCGCGCCAGCGGGCGCAGCAACGGGGCGCACAGCCCGGTGCCGCAGCCGGCGTCGAGGATGGTGGCGCCGCGCTCCACCCCCTCGGCCCGCACGGCCGCCGCCAGCAGGTCCGGCGCGCGGTAGCCGAGGCCGGCCAGGGTCTGCTCGAAGGCCGGGGCGAAGAGGTCGAAGGTCTGGCGGACGAACCCGTCGGAGGCGCGGGTGTCCGTCGCTTTCCCGGCCAGCGCCGCGCCCAGGTGGGCGGCCAGCGGGTTGTCCGGGTGGTCGCGCAACCACTCGTCAGCGTAACGGGCCGCCGCCTCGACGGCGCCGTGGCCGTGCATCAGGTAGAGCGCGCGGCCGAGGTTCTCATGCGCCAGTCGCGACTGCGGGGCGAGGCGCAGCGCGCGGCGGTAGGCGATCACCGCCGCCTCCAGCTCGTCGGCGTCGGAGCGGTTGTTGCCGTAGTTGTTGTAGGCGTCGGTGAAGTCGGGGCCAAGCGCCATGGCCCGCCGCAAGTACGCGGCGCCGGCCTCCAGGTCGCCCGTCCACTTCAGCGTGGAGCCGATGTTGTAGTAGACGCGCGCGTCCGGCAGGCCGGTGGCCAGCGCCTGCCGGAAGATCCCCAGCGCCTCGTCGAACCGGCCAAGCTCGATCAGCACGTTGCCCAGGTTGTTGAGCGCCTCGGGGAACGGCGTGCGCGCCTCGAGCGCCCGGCGGAACGCCGCCTCCGCCTCCAGCAGGCGGCCCTGCCCGGCCAGCAGGGTGCCCTGTTCGAAATGCACGTCGGCGGGCGGAATCGAGCGGCCAAGCCGCAGGGAGGTGCCGGTCACGGGTCGCATCCTCGGTCGAAGAACAACGTGCGCAGCAGACTACACGCCACCGGCCGCCGTCAACGGGGCTGCACGCGCTGCCGCGACCGGATGCGGGCATTCTCCGATAAAGCGGTATGCCGGCCGTACAGGCGCCGATTTTTACGTAGCGTTAACCATGTTCGTGCGACAACAGAGGTGCGCAAGGTTCACCGATTGTTTCTCGGCATTGCGTTTTCCTCCCTGTAAACTTGGGCCGCCTCGTGCGGCCCATTTGTTTTTTGAGATCTCCGCCATTTCGTCTTCATCCGGCTTGCGCGGACCGGTGCCGTCATGCTGCCATGCTCCGGCGCCGTGATGCCCGGAAGACGCCGTGAGCCAGAAGACATGAGCCAGAACACCCGCGACCGCAGCGGCCGGCCGGCCACACCGAAGACCGCTGCGCCGAATGCCGGCGGCGCCAGTCTGGCGGAGGCGGTGGCGCACCATCAGGCCGGCCGCTTCCACGAGGCCGAGGCCGGATACCGCGCCGTGCTCCAGGTGCAGCCGCGCAACGCCGACGCGCTGCACCTGCTGGGCGTGCTGGCGCTGCAGGTCGGCCAGCCGGATGCGGCGGTGGAGCTGATCGGCCGCGCCATCAAGAACGCCGGACCGGTCGCCGACTACCACGACAACCTGGGCAGTGCCCTGGCCGCCGCCGGCCGGCACGGCGAAGCGGTGGCGTCGCACAGCCGGGCGGTGCGGCTCAAGCCCGACTTCGCGCAGGCGCGGTTCAACCTGGGCAACGCGCTCCAGGCGCTCGGCGACGCCGGGCGGGCGACCGGCGCCTTCCTGGGGGCGCTGGCGCTGCGGCCGGACTATGCCAAGGCCTGGTACAACCTCGGCAACGCCCTGCGTGAAACCGGTCACACGGGCGGCGCCGTGACGGCGCTGCACCGCGCGGTGACGCTGGCCCCCGACATGGTGGAGGCGCACACCAACCTGGGCGACGCGCTGGCGGTGCTCGGCCAACTCGATGCCGCGGTGGCCGAGCACCGCGCCTCGGTGGCGATGCGCCCCGACGACGCGACGGCCTGGTACAACCTCGGCGCCGCGCTCCAGCAGAACAATGCCTACGAGGAGGCGGAGATCGCCTACCGGGAGGCTTTGCGCCGCGACCCGCGGCACCTGGGCGCGCTGAACAACCTGGGCAGCGTGCTCAAGCGCCTCGGCCGGCCGGATCAGGCGGAGACATGCCACCGGCAGGCGCTCGACCTGCGGCCGGACTTCCCGGAAGCGCTGTACAACCTTGGCAACGCGCTGCAGGCGCAGGGCAAGTTCAAGGAGGCCCAAGCCTGCTACGAGGAGGCGCTGGAGCGCAATCCCGACCTCGCCACCGCCAGCCACAACCTCGCCCTGCTGGCGCTGCGGCGCGGCGACCTGGAGCGCGGCTGGTACGGCTACGGCCGGCGTTTCGCCGCGCACGAGGCGCTGCCCGACCGCCACATCGCCGCGCCGCACTGGCAGGGCGAGCCGCTGGGCGGCGGCACGCTGCTGATCTGGCGCGAGCAGGGGGTGGGTGACGAGATCCTGTTCGCTTCCTGCTACGCCGATGCCATCGCCCAAGCCGGCGGGCCGGTGGTGATCGAGGCGGACCCGCGCCTCGTGCCGCTGCTGGCGCGCGCGTTCCCGGAAGCCACCGTGCGCGCCGAAAGCTGCGACGCCGAGGGGCGCGAGACGATCGAGCCGCCGGACTGCGCGGCGCAGACACCGGCTGGAAGCCTTCCGCGCTTTGTGCGGCCGTCGCTGAGCCGCTTTCCGGGGCGTCCGTCATGGCTGGCGGCGGAGGCGGAGCGGGCGCGGGCGTGGCGGGCGCGTCTGGCGGGGCTGGGGCCGGGGCTGATGGTGGGG